>CAVOBC010000032.1:0-20911 GCA_963693635.1 Gammaproteobacteria bacterium
GCAGACGACATCATCGATGTGAGCTGGTTTCACGGCTTTCCGTACACAGACATCCCGCAAGTGGGCTGTCACTTTGCGGTTACCGTACGTGGTGAAAGAGACCGGGCGGAGACAGTCGCGAAGACGCTCGCCGCGTCCCTGTGGCAACAACGTGACACCTTCCGGCCGGTTAGTCTTTCGGCCGAGCAGGCCGTTGCAGTGGCGCAGGGCAAGTCCGGCGGCCCGGTCGTTATCAATGAGACATCAGACAATTGCGGCGGTGGCGCGCCAGGCGACGGTACCCACCTGTTGCGCGCGATGCTTGACGCAGAACTGCCGAAGGCGTGCTTTGGATTCGTGGTTGACGCAGCGGTCGCCAAAGCGGCGCACACCGCGGGCGTCGGCAGCGTCATCGATGTCTCGCTCGGCGGCAAGACCGATACGATGCACGGCGAGCCATTGGCGCTGAGGGCTTATGTGAAGGCGCTGCACGATGGCGCGCTGACTATGCTCGCCATGGGCAAGGGCTCGCGAATGAACCTCGGACTGCTCGCGCGTCTTGTTGTGGATGGCATCGATATCATCGTTGCATCGAGGCGCAGCCAGACCTTTGACACCGCGCCGTTTACCGCAGTCGGCATCGAGGTCACCGAATACCCGATCGTTGCGCTCAAGTCATCGAATCACTTTCGCGCAGGTTTCGGCGATATAGCGAGCGACATCGTGACCGCAGACCCGCCGGGGTTGACGACTCTTCACATCGAGGTTTTTGAGCGGCGCAGGTCCGCGGGGGCGTTGTGGCCGGTGGATGAGGGGGCGGATTATGTGGCTTGAAGGACTGCGTCTGGAATCTCGCGAGATGTCGGTCTCGGACTGCAACGAAGATTCGAACATTGGCGAGTTCGCGCCAAGAACAAATATGGCAAGTGGAGCGTTTGGACCCGGGAGCGAGTGGTGATCTAAAACTTTTCATATTCATAAAAAACGAGGAGGTCGCAACCCCAACCGATCCCACCCGTCGAGGAAGGTACAACGCGATCAGTCCGGGTCACTCTCGTTCCACAGGTAACCGCAGCCACTGGTTGTGTAAAGCCTGGAGAAGGCCACCGGAGGCGCAATGCCATTTTTTTCCAATTGCTCACCGAGCGCGATGTGGCGCGGGTCTTCGCGGTGTTTTTCGGCGGCAGCCATGTTGGTGTAGCACATGACGAAGATGAGGTCCGCCTCAACATCGATGCCGTAGTTCGCGTCCGCCACTGACCGGCCAGCGCTGTACACCAGCGTGTCAGGTTCCGCGTCCCAACAGTACGCTGCGTGCTGGGCGGACAGACGCACAAAGGCATCTTTCGCGTTATCGTCAGAGAAATTCATGCCGATGACGATCATGACTGCGCCGGGTTCGGTGAAAATCGGGTCTCGCTCCGGGCGGGACCACCAACCGAAGTCAGGCAGGTCTACGAACTTTGCGATTAGCGTGCGGCTCATGGATACCTTGTGTTCACCCAGAGACCTGGCGAGCGCTGCGTGGGAGGGCCGCTCCATGTGCAACAGCAGGCTCGGATCGCCGTGCCGGTAGCGCTCGAATACCAGCACATCGGAGCCGTTGTCGATTGACACGGCGGCTTCATAAGCCGAGGTTTCTGGCTCGCCGTCACGTGCGTCGTCAGCCCGCCCGGTCCACAGAGAGAGCCAATCCGCCATCGACATTTCATCCGCTGGAATCCGAAACTCGACGATGGCAGTCATGGGCTGATCGACGGCGTTGGGGTCGGTCGTTGACATAGGAAACTCCGTTGTCCGATGCGGGGAATGAATGAGAATCGGTCATCTATGCGGTCGGAGTAAAGGAGAGGGTTAGCACCGGAATAAGTCAGTACTGGAGCAAGTGCCCGGAGGATGCAAAGCAGACCAGAGAGGTCGTCCGAGGGCCAAGGTGGTCTCAAACCGATTGAAAATATCGGGCGAATTCGTAAGCGGCAGAACTGCTCAGTGGCTTTTCCGGTCCCGCTTCGGGGCCGCCATGCCAGTCCAATGACGGCTGTGCTGGGTCTCACAACCATAATATGCCAGCCTCAGTCGGGCTATCCGGCCTGCGCAGGGCTCTCTAACTCAAACACCGTGTTGGACTTGCCTTCCTTCGCTCGCTCCTGGGCGACGGTCTTCTGCATGCCGTCCCATTCGTGGTACATGTTGCACAACGCGAATTTGGACCGTTCATAGGCGTCGTTGCCTTCCTCAAAATCAAGAAAGCTGCCATCCCAGGCTCGGTCCGGATGGTCGGAATTGCCGACCATGACCTTGTTCGGTTGCCGCTTCTTGTTGACCAGTGCAAAGATCGGGCTCTTGCGCGCACTTTTGCCGTTCTCGTTGCGAGAGCCGCTGTGCGGTATGTGGTACATCGCAATGGTGGCATCGCCTGGCTTCATAAATACGGGGGTCGGACGCGGCCAGCGCCGCCCGTCGGGCGTGCACTCCGACGACTCATCGGTGAACTGCTCGTAAATGCTGTCCGGCAGATGTCGATAGCCGCAGCGATTCGGCACGTCGTGATTCAATCGGGGCCAGCCGGGACCTTCGTTGCCGAAGCGCGCGCCTTGACGATATTGCCAGCGGAAGAATTCCTCGGTGGCGTGGTGTGCGCCGCGCAACACATTTGTCTGACCGCCGCCCGGCATGGTCTGGTCGCTCAGGCAAACAAACAGGAATGCCGTGAAGCCACCCAGGGCGTTGGTCATCGCCGGGTCGTGAAAGAGGGGAGAAAAGTTAATGCCGGTACTTTCGGCGCAACGGCCGACGTCACCTTTGCGGCCCGTGGAAATGTACCGCTCGTAGATTTCCTCCGGTGATCCTGCCGCCGGCTGTTGGGGTGTTTTGAATACGGCCTGGCCATCCATGTGCAGGTTGGCGCCGTAGTAGGGGAGGTCTTTGTCCAGGTATCCAAGCGCGTTGAAGTGGTCTCCCGGCTTTTCTCCGCTGGCCCTGACGAGGTGGCGTGCGCCGGAGGGTGGATCGAATTCGCCCATCGCGTCACGCATGATGGGGGTCAGTGGCGAGAGGTTGATCAGATCGGTGAACTGGGTCGCATGGGTCAGATCATCGCCCGCCTTTGCCGCCTGGTATCGTTCTTGCGCGGTGACGACCAGTTCCTGAGGAACGATGTCCCGCAATACGACAAAGCCATCCTGGTAGAAGGCTCTCTTTTCATCGTCGGTCAGCTGGGTCTTCATGTTCGGTTTCCTTCTCGTTTCTTTTCTATCTCTTGCGTTCTCTAGTGAGTCTACCTCACGCAAACCTGTGCGCACAGGTTCAGCCGTCTCCAGCGTTCTGACGCCCACCGGAAGAGCGCGGGCCTATGCCTGGCAGGCGTTCGACCCTTGTTTTCCTATGGGGTCACGAATAAGCTTCTCGCCGCCTCCCCGAATAAAGACAGGAGCCAGGCCCACGTGTCAGAAGCAGCCGCCTCGGTGGCGCAGACATTATCGATCACGAAGATCGCGAGCCTCGCCTGGCGTGCCTGGCCGTATTACCGCCCACAGTTAAAGCATCTGATTACCTACCTGCTGATCAATGCAACATCAGGGGCACTGATTCTTGGTGGGGGCCTTGTGGCCAACGATCTGTTCAACAACAAGATTCTTGTGGGTGAACCACTCCAACCGCTGCAGGCGACGCTGCTCTTCCTCGATGACGGCTACGTGAATGTTGCAGCGGCGCCAGTGGAAGGATCGGATGCGAGCGAAACCGGCATGACAGACGCCCAGCGCGGCACCGTCAGGAATCGGCTGTTTGTCTGGGGCGGGATCGCTGTCCTGTTGAGCGCTGCCCTCTTTTCGCTCGCCTGGTACTACATGGTCTGGATCTACCAGATGATCAACCAGGATCTGCGGGTTGCGATGATGGAGCGGGCAGAGAGCCTGTCGCTTCGCTTCCATGATCAGTCGCGCACGGGCGACGCGATCTACAGGGTCTATCAGGACAGCGCGACCATCACCAACGTGTTGCAACAGCTTGTGATCACGCCGCTTCGAGCATTGGTCTGGATGCTCTAGGGCGTCATTCTGCTGGCGTTCTTCAGTCCCTGGCTGGGTCTTTTGTGTCTGGTGACCACGCTTCCCATCATAATACTCTTCAGGTATTACTCGCCCAAGATTCGCAGGTCCGCAGAATGGGCGCGCCAGACTAATAGCGATCTGACCTCCCGAATCCAGGAGGCGCTCGCCGCGATCCGGGTGGTCAAGGCGAATCGAGCGGAATCGCAGGTGATCGATCAATTCAACAACGATTCCAGGGCCGCACTGGATGCGGCCTATGACCTGCGCATGAACATCGTGGCGCTCGCGATGGGCATCTTGATCATCGCAATGGGTGCCGTGCTGTGCGCGGAGTATCTGATGGCCGGGTGGACCATCTCGGAGTCAGCCACCTATCTCGGCGGCGTTATCTCGGTGGTCGGGTTTGCCACCTGGAATCTTGGCGCGTATCGGTCTGCCGCCGGAACGATAGCTCAGAACGCGAGGCAGGGTGCGGACGTCGCCCAACTCTGGGGCGGCGCCCAGGACCTGATTGTTGGACTGGAGCGTGCCTACTATCTGCTGGATCAGGAACCTGAGGTGACCGAAGCGCAAGACGCGAGACCATTCCCGTCAACGATTGAGAGTGTGACCTGGCGGGATGTGGCGTTCCGCTACAACGACAGGCCGGTGCTGGAATCGATCAACCTGACCGCGGCACGGGGTTCGGTGACGGCGGTCGTGGGTGCGACGGGATCAGGCAAGTCAACGCTCATGTCGCTGCTACTCAGGCTGTATGACCCTGATCACGGTGATATCAGCATCAACGGCACGCCGCTGCGGCAACTTGAACTGCCGTCTCTACGCAGCAACGTCGCGATCGCGCTGCAACAGAACGTGCTGTTCACCATGACTGTGGCAAAAAACATCGCGTATGCGTCATCCAATCCAACCCGGGCGCAGATTGAAGCCGCGGCGGTCGTCAGTTGCGCCGACGAGTTCATCCAGCAGATGCCTCTCGGTTATGACACGGAACTCGGTGAGCGGGGCAGTAAGTTGTCGAGTGGCCAGCGCCAACGATTGTCCATTGCCCGAGCCATCCTTCGGGATACGCCGGTTCTGATTCTTGATGAGCCAACGGCGTCTCTCGATGCCGAGACTGAGCACCGGGTGCTTCGGAATATTGCAGAGTGGGGCCGGGACCGTATCGTCTTTGTAATCACTCACCGGTTGTCGACGATCCGCAATGCCAACCAGATCGCCTTCCTGCAAGACGGCCGAATTGAAGAACTGGGAGCGCATGATGCGCTGATGGCCCTGGAGGGGGGCGGTTATCGCCATTTTGTCGACGCTGAGATAGTGTCGGACTCGCCCGGTGAGTGATGGCGCGACCGCACAGTTTGATGACCGTGTCGACGTTGACCCGGCGATTTCCTCGATGGAGGCACTGGGTCTTTTGTGGCGCTCGTTCAAACTGCTGAGGGGCGTGCCGGGTCTTTTTGCTAGCAAGTTTGCTTTGGCGCTGCTCGGTATTTTTCCACCCTTGCTGCTGCCGTGGGTCGGTAAGGTCATCGTGGATCAGGTGCTGCTGCAAAGGCCGTTTGGTGGCACCGAGGTGCGTTTTCCGCCGTTCATGACGCCGTTCCTCAACTATGTGGCTGGGATGTCTCCCATCGAGATCATGGGCTCCATCGTTGCGATCTACGCGGTGTTGTTGCTGATCTTCGGCCTGCGCGCGGGCGGGACCGGCGCTGGCGGGCTGACCCAGGGCCAGGATGCTGCCACCCAGTCAGAACTTGCGCTCAGCGCGGGGGGCAGCCGGTCCGGTGGGTTGGTCGGCCTGGTTGAGACGATGATCAACATCCGGTTGACTCAGACGATCGCCAACAGGCTGCGCACGCTGTTGTTCCGAAGGCTGTCTCATCTGCCCATGACCACGCTGGATGACAATCGCATAGGCGACTCGGTCTACCGCGTCATGTATGACACACCGCAGGTGCCACAGATCTGCTTCAACCTGTCATTGACGCCGTTCTTCGCCATCCTGGGTGCCATGATTTCGCTCTATCTCATGCAATACAGTTATGGGCAGGTTGCGCCCGAACTGGTTTGGATTGCCGCTGCGCTGGTTCCTGTGGCGATTGTCGTGACGGTTCCGTTCTCAAGTCTCGCTCGCCGTCTGAATCAGTCAAGCCGGGCGGCCGGTGCCGCGACTACGAACGCGCTGGAAGAGAGCATGGAGAACATTGCTGCGGTGCAGAGCCTGGGTGGCATGACGTTGGAAAAAGAGCGGTTCCGCGTGCGCAGTGTCGAATCATTTAAGCGGCATCGGCACGCAGTCCTTTTCACGCAGGCGATGGTGGTCGCCGGGATTCTCTGCACCGCGGGCGCTGGCATCTATGTGGCAACGCTCGTTACCGACAGGGTCATCGCTGGCGAAATGACGCCGGGTGACTATTCCGTTCTGTTTGGGCTTTATCTCAGCGTGGGTGGCACGGCGCTTGCGATTGGCATGTACTGGATCAATCTGCAGAGCAACGTGGCTGCGGTTCGGCGCGTTTTTTTCTTTGTCGACTATCCGGTGGAGGACGTTCGCTCCGCGGATCTGGCTGCGCCGGCCTCGGTGAAGAGAGGCATTCGGTTCACAGATGTGAGTTATCAGTACCCGGACCGGTCCACGGGTGGCCGCAAAGTCCTGTCTGATATCAATCTGAAACTTTCCATCGGGGAACTGGTCGCCATCGTCGGGCCCACCGGCGCGGGTAAAACGACGCTGGCTTATCTGCTGCCGGCGTTTCTGCGGCCAAGCTCCGGGCAGGTCTACTTTGACGATCAGAACATCGTTGACGTACCGGTGAATGCTATCCGCGACCTTGTTACTTATGTGTTCCAGGAACATGTTCTGTTGTCTGCCTCAATCCGAGCGAACCTGCTGCTGGCCAACCCGGTAGCGATTGAGGATGAACTGCGGGCAGCGTGTGCGACAGCCGGTGTCCTGGCGTTCATCGACAGCCTGCCGGATGGATTGGATACAGTTATCGGCCGATCAGGCGACACGCTATCTGTTGGTCAGCAACAGCGACTCTGCATTGCCCGTGGGCTGGTAAGAAACACGCCGGTGATCGTGCTCGATGAGCCGACCGCCGCCCTTGATCCCGAGACTGAGAACGCGCTGGTGAGTGCGCTGCACAACGCCGCTGCCGAGAAATTAGTGTTAGTGATCGCGCATCGACTGTCCACTGTCAGGCGCGCTGACCGCATCATCTTCATCGCGGACGGGCGCATTGTGGAAACTGGCGATCACGCGTCCATGATGCAGCGCGAAGACAGCCCGTATCGCCGGTTCGTCACCTTGCAGAGTTCGGCATCCGAAGCTTGACGTCTGCCGCTTCCGTTCATGTGCCTGATGACACCGTCGCCGATGCAATCAACCTGATCTGGACCGGCGAAATCCGAGTAAGAGAGCGAGTGCCACTACACTGACGCTCGAAGGTCCGGGCACGCTGAACGACGGGGTCCAGTCGACCCAGAAGAACGCCGGGTGCAGCGAGGCATCTGCTTGATGAAAACCATTGATCCCGTAGATTCAGAAATGCGCGGTAAGCGAGGCGTCCTGCGATGTCCGAGTCTTCCCGCGACAAACCACCGAGGGGGGCGTTCCGTGAGAAGCCCGGGTTGAAGACCTCACGCCATATTCGCTCTGCGTTATCATTAGAGACGAGGCGATCAGTGAATGCACCGAGTGCCTCATTCTGCGGGTTCCGTGGCACTTACCTGAAGATTGGTGGTGTTTTGCCGTACCTGCAGTGCAAGGTACGTCAGCGATGCGATGACGCCGATGGCACTCAAAAGCTCGACAATGGCTCCGACAGCATTCCAGTTTATGACGTCAAACTGCCGCAATTGTCGGGCTGTTCAACAGGGGCCACGAGGCGATATCTTCTGAAACGAGCTTTGGGTGTACCTGGTGCAAGGATACGATTCGGCGAGAGAACGCGACGCGGATCAGCATCCATGCCCACAACGATCGCTTCAGGGCCGGCCCAGATTCTCCAAGGTGTGCCCTGTTGATCTGGACGGACGACTCTGCGGCTTGGGCTCGGGATTACCGAGAAGCTCAAGTTTCACTGTTGACGACAGGCGAGAAGATTGGCTTGCGGGTCGATAATCCGCTATGACAGAGACTGAATGTCGAATGCGGGACGGAATGTCGGCATCTTCTTTGGGTGAATAATTTAGTATGGTCTTAACCCGACATCGTCGGATGGGGCACGCGGTAAGAAAATGAGCACATCTGATATCGAAATAGAATTCTTCGATCTTGTTGGCGACATGAGGGCTATGCGTCGGCTAAGCAGTGACCCTGTGCCCATGGATCTCATCTGGAAAGTGCTGAATGCCGGCGTGCAAGCACCGTCAGGACAAAATACGCAGCCATGGAAGTTTGTTCTGGTCAGTCAACCAGACCGAAAGAAATGGTTCGCTGAGCGCTATGCAGAGGCAATGGAGTCGCGGTTTGGATTGCCCAGGGATGCTTCAAAGCGAGGGGAGAAATGGTCACGCGGGCAGCGAGGGGCCACTTACCATCAAATGGATCACCTGCATGAGGTGCCGTATCTGTTGATGGTGTGCGGAGAACGAGACTGGCCATTCAAGGTTGCCGAAGAGGATCGTGTTGGTTTGGCTCCACCCAATTTTGGCGCTGTTTATCCCTGTGTTCAGAACATCTTGCTGGCGTGTCGAGCCGTTGGCTTAGGCGCAGCGATCACGACTATGCAACAGGTCTTTGAAGACGAATTGCATGAGTACTTTAATATTCCGGACAGCTTTGGCGTGGTTGCAACGATCCCCATGGGGTATCCGTTAGGTAAGTTTGGTCCTGTGTCGAGAATTCCCGCGCAAGAAAAGACGTTCATTGACCGTTGGGACGACTGAGTTAAAGCGTGCTTCGCGAGGTGTTCGTGGGGTGATTTCAACGTTCATCGTCATACCACCGATTCTGGCGATCTCCTCATCCCGAAACGTTGACCAGAGCGCAGACGTTTGCTCAGGTCGTCAATAGTTGAATCGCTGGAGTTCCACAGGGAAAGCAGGCATACCCGTTGCCGAATTTCGGATTCGTGTGTTGGGCCAGCCGACGAATGAACTCATCGAGTGTCATATTGCCGTGTCTTCGAGCGCATGTTTTTAGTGCTAATCCCATCCTGCTGGTGGCGTGCGATACCCCGCTTTGGCCGACATCGAGCTGCCGGCGTTTCGTCGACGATCGTTTCACCTTGTGGCCAAGATCCCTTGAGCGTAGGCCTCCGCGACCGGTGGTGTTATCGGGGACCGTGAGTCCTTTGAAAATGGCTAGGACCGCAGATGCATTGGATTGCAAACGTAAGTAAACGGAAGTAACACACCGGCGGGCCGAGCGTTTGACCAGGGCATTTTGCTCGCGATTGTCGTCTCGGTCTTCCGGTTATCTATCGAGACTTTGCCAGGACTGGACGAATCCACCCGGAATGCGCTCCACATCGTTGAGTTGTTGGTGGCGGGTGCTTTCACCGTGCAGTACGCATTGCGCGTGTTGTGTGCAGAGGACAGACTGGGCTACATGCGAAGCTTCTTCGGCATCATCGACCTCGTTGCGATTCTGCCATTTTGCCTGGCGCTCGGGCTGGACCTTAGCGCCTTGCGAGCGGTTCGGCTTCTCAGGGTGTTCAGGCTGCTGAAGCTGGTGCGTTACGTCGATGCCATGCAGCGTTTCCACCGCGCTTTTGAGATTTCGCGTGAGGAGATCGTGATCCTCCTCCTGGTTGTTGCGATGACGCTCTTTTTGTCAGCGACAGGCATCTATTTCTTTGAACACGAAGCCCAGCCAGCGGTGTTCCAGTCCATCCCGCGCAGCCTGTGGTGGGCGGTCACGTCGTTAACAACCGTAGGCTATGGCGACGCATAACGATAACTGTGGGTGGCGAGATCTTTACGTTCATCGTCCTTTCCTGCGGACTTGGAATTGTCGCGGTCCCGCCGGGTCTTGTTGCGACAGCGCTGTCGAAGGCGCGTGAGGACGACGTGGCTCTCGAAACACCCGGAGATGGATCTTGAAGGTGTCACGTGTAACCGTTTGCACTCTCGTCTTCCGGCGGTACCCGACACGACCATCCTGTCGAGGTGCTAGCGCCGAGTAGGATGGCTTTCCCGATTTTCCTTCGGAAAACGCTGTCGCTGTTCATGTTTTCGCCGGAGGCGAAAACCATGAACTGGTGGCCAGAGGTGGAATCGAACCACCGACACGAGGATTTTCAATCCTCTGCTCTACCGACTGAGCTATCTGGCCGCGTTTGAAGGGCCGCATTTAACCGTCTTGGTCTTACCCCGTCAAGGAATCGGCCGCACGTTGTGTCAGTGCTGCGGACTTGAAGCGGCGGTCGCTGGTCGCTCTGTGGGATCCCCGATGTGAGTGCACACTCACTCCGGCGCGACGTAGCCCTCAGCATGGTCAGTTGGCTCACCCGCCAGGTAGCGGTCGCGCTGGACACCGAGATACTTGCGCGCGTCTCTGTCGATCAAATTGAGGTTCTTCTCATTGATCAACATCGTCTGCTGGTGTTGCCAGGCCTCCCAGGCCTGCGCTGACACGGATTTGTAAATCTCCTGGCCACGGGGGCCGGGGAAGGGCGGCGCGTCGAGTCCTGGCAAGTCCGCTTTCAAAAGAATGCAGTGAACGGTGCGTGTCATCAGAGTTCCGATTAAGTCGCTAGTGATTCTGGGCGCGCTTCCAGGAATGCCGGCAGCAGACGCGTCACGGCGCCCGAAAGGCCGATGTCCGCCGTCCTGGCCGTCGAATACCAGAGCCTGCCGTCTTCGCTGATCGCGTCTGGCGTGCCCCCCAATTCTACGTGAACGGGGATCATATCTAAATGATAGTGGCTGAATGTGTGGCGTACTGCGGCCAGGACGTGGGTTGTGGCGGAAGACCAATCCATGTCGGGGAATAGGCGCGTGAGGGTAATCTCTACATCGGCGTGTGCACACTCGGGAAAGCTCCATAGCCCGCCCCAGATGCCGTGCGCAGGGCGTTTCTCAAGCAGCACCTCGCCAGCGGGGTTGGCGATGATCAGCATCATCGTCGAGCGCACGGGGAGCGTCTTTTTCGGCTTTCGACCGGGCAGTTGTTCGATGCTTCCTGTCTTCCGCGCAGCGCAGTCGGATGTGAGTGGGCACTCACCGCAGCGGGGATTGCTACGGGTACATAACGTCGCCCCAAGATCCATGATCGCCTGGGTGTATTCAGGGCAGCGATCCTTCGGGGTCAGCTGCTCGCTCAGGGACCAGAGTGCTTTCAGGACGTCTGACTTGCCGGGCCAGCCGGCGACGCCGTGGCTGCGCGCGAGCACGCGCTTGACGTTGCCATCCAGAATGGGCGCATGCTGCCCATGTCCGAGCGCGACGATCGCCCCAGCGGTTGAGCGTCCGATGCCCGGTAATTCGCTCAACGCTGCCACCGTTTGCGGAAGGCACCCGTCCGATTCTGCATCGACCTGAATGGCAAATCGTCGGAGGTTGCGCGCGCGAGCGTAATAGCCGAGGCCGGTCCAGTAATGCAGGACCTCATCTTCGCTCGCCCTTGCAAGTGATTTGATATTGGGGAATCGGGCCATGAACCGCTGGTAGTAAGGAATGACCGTTGCGACCTGGGTTTGCTGCAGCATGATCTCGGACACCCATACGCGATACGGTGTCGCGTCGTGTTGCCAGGGCAGGTCCTTGCGACCGTGCCCGTCAAACCAGTCGAGTACGCGTTGCGCGAATCCTGGGATCGTTGTCGGACGGGATGGTTCCTCGCTGCCGGATGGCATGGCCGCCTAAAGACTGCCGCGGGCAAGCGCTAGATTCGTTCTCGCGTATTCGCACAGGACGTGGACGATGCCGCGGGTCAGTTCCTTGTTGCCTGCCATCAGGTCGAAGATCGTCTCACCGTCCAGTCGCAGCAGGCTGCAGTCGGTCAGCGCCTCGACGGACGCGGCGCGCGGTTGGGGATCGAGTGCCGACATTTCGCCGAACACCTCCCGGGACTCGTAGATTCTGAGTTCGGTCTCGCCCTCAAACACGCGCAACTTGCCCTCGACCACGACGTAAAGCGATGTGCCGAGCTCGCCTTGTTCAACGATCAGGTGACCCGCCGAATACTCGACAGATTCGACCACCGTCGCCAGATCAACGAGCTGCTGCTCCGGCACAGAAGAGAAAATGGGTACCGATTTAAGGATCAGCACCTTTTCGATGGTCAGTAACATGCAACGCCTACCTCGCCGCCATTATGGCAGCTTGTTCGGCGGGTGTGATGCCAGGTGCTGCGCGCAGCCTGAATCAAAGGAGGCGCGGAGACACCGGCGCACAACGGACCCGGTGCGCTCACGTCTCGCCCTGATCTTGCGGCAGGTCACGGATGACCTCACTCGCAGCGCTTGCGACGTAGTCGATGAAATCATGAAGATAAGGGGCGAGCGTTCTGCGAAGCCCTGGGGGGGGCATGCGTGACAGCGCCCATATCGCGGTTTCCCGGATGACGGGTTCGGGGTCTGAGAGTGCACTCTTCACAAGATCAGTGTGGCGACCGACGGCCTCGCGACCGATCTGGTATAGCAGGCTGGCGCGGGTCCAATAGAACGCATCGGCAAAATAGACTTCCATGATGTTGTCGAAGCGTTCGCTCGACGTCATTACCTCCTGCGGATAACGCCCGGCCAGGGCGTCGAGCCGCTCCTGCTCCGTGAGGTCATCCAGAATCGGCAGCACAATCTGTTTGATCTCGGCGGTCAGAATGTTGTCCAACACCTCAAGCGCGAAGATGCGTAGTTCCGCCACTTTGCTCGAGAGGTTAGCTCGGGTGTCGAGCATGGCGATGGAGGAGTACAGAAACGAGATGAGCAACAGCATGTTGTCCTGCCGCACTTCCAGCTCGTTGGAAAGCGCGTTGGTCAGTTGCTCGAACCGCGGATCACCGATCAGGTCGTTGATCGACGCGAGCAGCCAGGCGATCGTCAGGATCTCCTCTTCCAGCATATTGACGTACAGGTACTTGTCGTCATCGTCCGCCTGGTAGTGCAGAAGCGCCAGACTCAGGTAGATCTGGTGGCGAATTTCCGGCTTGTCGATCTCAATGTGCCGCAACAGCACCTGCATGGCGTGCACCCCGCCGATCTCGCGGATGATGTCGACGATGTGCAAACGATCCTGACGAGTCGCGTTGGGGGATGTAAAGCCAAGGTCCAATTCGTAGAGCGCTTCTTCGCCATATTGCTGCAGAGCCAACGATGCCGATGGCTGCAATGCCGGGCTCGTCAGTTTTGACACAAGAACATTCAGCAGGTGCGGGTCACGGATCTTCGCGGCGACGTTGATCGCGGTCAGGACCACGTTTTGGTCGTGATCTTCTAACAGCTCAACTAGGAAGCCGGAATAGGTCGCATCCGCGGTGTCGCCCTGTACCTCGGCGGCTAATTTGCGGTTGGCCGGATTGCTGGATCGAACGAGTGCGAGCAGGTAGTCCTTTGCAGATTCGTTGTCAGGCTGTGATTTCAGAATGCCAACCAGCGCACCGTGGCGCACCTCGCCGCGCTCATGTTCAAGAAACGGCTGCAGTTCTGTGATGACGCTGGTCGGGTCGACTACGGCCAGTGTCTTGAGTGCCTGGCCGAGCACCTCGGGATGGTCCTCAAGCAGGATGCGCTCGCGGATCTGGGGTGCCAGTGGCTCAATCGCGAGGCGTTCCACCCGTTTGAGGACGTCAAGCCGAACCTCGGGGCGCCGGTTGGCGAGCACACCTTTGATGAGTTCTGTGATCTCCGGGTGTTCAACTTCTTCGAGCAGGTTCAGGCAATAAAGGATCTCCGCCGGATATTCGCTGCGCGTACCTGACTTGATGATCTCAAGACTGGGACCATCGAGTTCATTCAGTGATAGCTCGCCGAGCTTGCGCTTCTGCAAGTTGAGCATCAGGTTTGACAGGTACTGGCGGCGAATGGACACGCCAACGACAACCCACACGACCATGAGGGCGGCGAGCAGTAACAGGAATATCTTGGGTGGCAGCCCCAGCATGTCGGTCAAAAAGAAGAGGCTGATGCCAGCGAGTCCCCCTGACAACGGATCGATGACGCCTTCGGTCAGCGACAGTCCCTGGGTTCGTTGTCGGTCTGGCAGCACCTGAAACAGGATCGCCACGGTCGGCTTCCAGACCGCTGATTGGAAAAGATAGCGGCATGCCTGCGTTCCGGCCATGACAATAAAGATGGGCATCAAGGCGACGTTTGCAAACTCCATGGTGCTGACGGCAATGCATCCAGCGCCAATAATGATCGGAAACGCTACGACGCCGTAGAAGATGCCAAAGCGCTGCATGAGCGGCGCAAAGAGCAATACCATCACCACAAATGTGAGCGCACCTGCGAACCCGAAGAACTGGCCAAAGAAAGCGGCAAGGGCGTTTTCGTCGGGAAACTGGGCAGACGCGTAGCCGAAGAAGGCGACGTCCAGAAAGAAGTAGGCAAAGATGTAAGACCCATAGCAAAAGCTGATCAGCTTGACGTAGGGCAGCTTCAGGAGCGCCAGCATCTTGAAGTCGTGCGCTTCGCCTTCATCGGCCAGAGCCTGAGTCGACGTGTGCAGGTCGGGTTGATACCGGGATGCCGTCAGGTAGACGATTCCACCGACCCCCACTGCCATCAAAGCAGCAATCAGCAAGAGATCCGGTACGGCCATGAAGTTCAGCAGGAAGACGACGGCCAACCCCGCCACGAACTCAGCGAGGAACTCGCCGGACCGGGCGAGTCCGGCCAACCGCTTGGTCTGGCGCACGTGCAGAAGTCGTGACAGCAGCGCGAAGAACTGCAGGCTGAACAACATGTACACGATTTCGAACCATAGCGGCAATGCGAAGATCAGCCACTTGTTGTCGAAGCCGGTCAGCAAAAAGCGAAAGCTGACGAGGCCGACGATGATGATCGACAACACAGTGAAGATGTACGCCCGCACCGACCGATGGCGGGTCGATGCATCCAGAATTAGTGTGAGTAATGTGCCGGAGATGGCGAGCAAAACAGCGGTCAGCGCGAGTTTGTCTGAGCCGAAGTGCTTGAGAAAAAGCGTGTACGCACAGACCCGGGTCAGGCTGATGGCAAGTCCGGCAAGGAACATGTTGCCGAACAGCAGACTGGTGACCTCTTTGTCCTCCGGGCGCACGCCGAGTGCCGCTAACCAGCGCTCGGTGGGAGTCAAAACGACGTTAGCTGTGGCCAAAATTTGGGTCTCGACACTGGCCGGGGAACAGCGCGCCATTATGCGTGAATCGGGATGCCCCGGCGAGGGGCGGGTGGAGCGCAGGTTTGCCATAGCCAATGCTGGGCAGTCAGTGCGTGCCACGGCAGGGAGGCGGCAGCGCTTCGCGATGTCCAGTCGAGATCGGTTCCGGAATTTGGTAGTCTCGCAGCCTTTCGCAAACGACGTTACTGGAGGACCTGATGGGGAATATAGGCAGCGAATCCAACCCACTGCGCGTGGCGATCATAGGTTCCGGTCCGGCGGGCTTTTACACGGTCAGCAACTTTCTTAAGCACAAGGGTCTGCATGTCAGCATGGACATGTATGATCGCCTGCCGACGCCGTTCGGCCTCGTGCGAGCAGGCGTTGCCCCTGACCACCAGAAGGACAAATCAGTGACGCGGGCCTATGACAAGAGCGCCCGGAATCCGAATTTCCGATTCTTTGGCAACGTCAAGTATGGCGAGCACATCCACATGGATGACCTGAAGTCGCACTACCATCAGGTCATCTTTACGACGGGCGCACAGGTCGATCGAAATCTTGGCATTCCTGGCGAGGACCTCGGGGGCAGTCATTCGGCCACCGATTTCGTTGCCTGGTACAACGGCCATCCGGACTTTGCGGACCTTGACTTCGACTTGAGTCAGGAGAGCGTAGCGATTGTCGGCATCGGCAATGTGGCAATTGACGTCGCGCGCATTCTGGGCAAGACCGTCTCGGAGTTGGCTGAAACCGACATGGCTGATCATGCGCTTGAGGCGCTGCGTGACAGCAAGGTTAAGAATGTCTATGTGCTTGGCCGGCGCGGACCTGCGCAGGCAGCGTTCACACCACCCGAGATCAAGGAAATGGGCGAGCTTGAGGACGCGGATGTCGTTGTCTCTTCTGAGGACGCGATGCTCGACCCCGCGTCTGCCGCCGAGATGGAAGCGAGCTCGGACCGCAACGTCACCAAGAACGTAGCGTTTGTTCAAGAGTATTCAGAGCGCAGCCTGACTGGCAAGAGTCGAACTGTGACGTTTCGCTTTCTGGTGTCCCCCACTGAGCTCGTTGGCGATGACAGCGGCAAGGTGACCGCTATTCGCCTCGCGAAGAATGAGGCTTACCAGGACGAAGATGGCTCCATTCGGGCGCGGGCAACCGGTGAGGTCGAGGAGATTCCTGTCGGGCTCGTGTTCCGATCAGTCGGTTATCGCGGGGTCGCGCTGCCGGAGGTTCCGTTCCATGAGCGTTGGGGCAGCATTGAGAATGCGCTCGGCCGTGTCACCACGTCAGATGGCGATCCGGTGACGGGTCTTTATGCGGCGGGTTGGATAAAGCGGGGCCCGACCGGTGTCATCGGCACGAACAAGACCTGCGCCCAGGAAACGGTCAATTGTATGGTCGAGGACCTGGAAGCGGGCAAACACTTCACGCCGACGGCGCCGTCTGTCGATGCGGCAGAGGCTCTCGTGCTGTCGCGCCAACCGGACCGGATCTCCTATTCGGACTGGCAAGCGATTGATGCCGAAGAACTGCGCCTTGGCGGGGAGCAGTCGCGTCCGCGGGTCAAATTCACCCGCGTCGCAAAGATGCTGGACCAGCTCGGGCGAGGCTGAAGCCGCTCTATTCTTGCTCTTTGCTTGTCACACCTTCTATCTGAGCGGCCGTTCTTCTGCTTTTGTGCGCGGGAGCCAGCGAAAAGATTGAGGGCCGCCGTGCGGGCAGGTCCTCGGCATTGCGCGCCCGGCGACAAGGACATTGGCGGTTACAAGATATTCCGGGGATGCGGGCATGCAGGATCTGACATCAGGTAGCATCCCTGCCCAACTCACGCGGCTGACCGTGCCGATGTTTCTGGGGATCGCATCGATGATCCTGGCGTCGATGGTCGAGACCGTCTTCATCGGTGTGCTTGGTGCCAGCGAACTCGCTGCGTTCAGTTTTACCTTTCCCCTCGTTATGGGACTGTCGAGCATCTCGATGGGACTCGGCATCGGTGCATCATCGCTGATCGCGCGTGCACAGGGGGCTGGCGACAAGGACCGGGTGCGCTTGCTGGCAACCCACGCCATGATCCTGACCGGCTTTTTGGTCGCTGTGCTGACAGCGGCTGCATACCTCTTTCAACATCACCTCTTCGATGCGATGGGAGCCACGCCCGATATCATACCGCTGGTTGACGGCTATATGAATATCTGGGTGCTCGGGTTGCCGCTCTTCACACTGCCGATGGTCGCGAGCACGATCCTGCGGTCGGTCGGCAACGCGCGGTTGCCGGGTTTGATCATGACGAGCACGTCGGCTATCGGCATCGTCATTGCGCCACTGCTCATCTTCGGTCTGTTGGGTCTGCCGGAGTACGGTCTGTTTGGTTCTGCGATCACCCATGTGGTGATTGGCGTTTATCGCGCCACTTTTATGGGCTGGGTGCTGATTCGAACCGAGCGACTGATCGTGTTTGACGGGCGGGCGGTCCGGGGTGTGGTGGCATCTGCCCGCGAGATCCTGCGGATCGCTTTGCCGTCAATGCTGAGCCAACTCATCGCGCCGGTGTCGATGGGCATCATCCTAGCGCTCCTTGCGGCCCATGGTGCCGAGGTGGTCGCGGGCTTTGGCATCACGTCCCGCATCGAGATGTTGCTGATGATGGTGATGATGGCGCTTTCCTCCAGCGTTGGTCCCTTCGTCGGTCAAAACTGGGGTGCGGGGAAAACCGAGCGAATTCACGAGGGCCTGGCCGTTAGCTATCGCTTCTGTCTCGTCTGGGGCCTCGTGTGTCTGGCACTGCTCGGCGGCTTTGGCGACAACCTGGTCGCCCTCGTCAACGACGACGCTGCCCTGGTTGAATCAGCGGGCTGGTACCTCACCATCGTCCCCGTGAGTTTCGGTGTGCTCGGAGTGGGCATGATCTCTGCGTCGGTGTTTACGGCGCTTGGCAAACCGCTGCCGCCGATGATCATGTCGCTCATGCGCATGCTGGTCGTATATGTGCCGCTCGCCCTCTGGTTTGACAGCCTGTGGGGCTACATCGGCATCTTCATAGCGACACTGGTGGCCAATGTCGTGATGGGACTCACGGCATTTTTCTGGGGTCGGCACTTGCTCGCGCAAGTGGAATCCGGTGCGGTTGTGGTTGGACGTTAACGTGGTCGTGTCATGCGTTAGCGCGGCCTGACGGCTCCAGGGATAGGTGAGCGCGGGCAGTTGGCTCGTTAGTTCTTGTCCCAAAATTGTCTTCCTGACAATTCCTGGACGTCGGTTTGCAAGCAGATCTCGCATGCCCTTTGCAGAAAAGAGGCTTGCAGAAAATGGCGGTGCGTCCCTACACCGCACGCTAGTGCGAGCGCCAGAACGGAGTTATGGGACAGGACCTCGTTGGATTCCGGGCAGATTTGGCTCAGTCACCTATATTTTAGTCACTGACCTTGTTGGCTGCCCGCGGCCCCTATGATGTTCTCCACCGTCGCCCGGCGTTTGCCAATTCCGTCGTTGCGCGGGATCGATCCCCGCGTCCGCTACCTGGTATTTCTGGCTGCTTGTGCTGGCCTGACGACGCCTGCGGGCATCGCCCGGTTGGTGCTCGAGAACGAAAGTGCGGTCATTCAGGCGACTCGCTGGTCGATGACTGTCACGTTCATTGTTGGCGCACTGTTGCTGCGAAAAGGCAGTCTGCTGGTATGGCATCGGGACCCCGTCATGTTCACGGCGATCATGGTGACCCTGGTGCACATGATCAACTACCTGTACCACTCAGGGCTCGACATCAATGGGTTGCTTGGCGGCGAGGTCGTGTTGATCCTGGCGGCAGTGGCGATGGCTCACCGGAACTGGCTCGCGGCGACCATGGTTGCCTATGTTATCGGATACAGCGTCGTCGCCTGGGTGATTCCAGAACCCGTGGTCTCGCCCATCACCTTTACGCTGGTCACGTTGCCGCTTGGTCTCATCTTGTATCAGGTAAGCAGCGGCCTGATCCACGCGAGTGAAAGCCTCGCCTTGAAGGACGTGCTGCTCAGCCAGTCCCAGAGTCTCGCGAGTGTCGGGGGCTGGGAACTGGATCTCAAACCACGGTTCATCACGATGTCGGCCACCGGGCGCGAGATACTTGGCATTCAGGACGAATCGACCTATACGGGTGTACACGACTATTTCACACAAGAAGCCGATTACATTCAGTGCGCTGAGGCGGTGCGAGTCGCCGAGGCGACGGGCGGCAACTTATTTGGGCGCGCTGCCGGAGTGACGTGCTACCTGTACTTGGCAAATGTGTGGGTGTCTTTTCGGATATCACGGACCAGATAGAGCGAGAGGCGATCCTGCGCGACGCATGCGATCAGGCGGAAGAAGCCGCGCGGGCACGGCCCCGATTCCTTGCGAACATGAGCCACGAGATTCGCACGCCCATGGGCGGCGTCATTGGCGTGACGTCGTTGTTGCTCGACAGCGACCTGCGTGATCAGGATCGGGACCACGTTGAGGTGATTCGTGCAAGTGGCGAATCCCTGCTCTCGATCATCAATCAGATTCTGGACTTTTCGAAGTACGAGGGCGGCTTTGTGGAACTGGAGTCAGCGCCGTTTGAATTGGAACAGACGGTCTCCGAGGTCCTCGACGTGGTCGCGAGCATGGCCGAGAACAAGGGCCTCAAGCTCTACCTGGATATGGATCCACTGCCGCTCGCGGTGGTGACTGGTGATAGTGCGAAGCTTCGGCAGGTACTCATCAATCTGCTGTCGAATGCGGTCAAGTTCACGAACGATGGCTGCGTGACCGTGCGGGTTGAACCCGGCACAAAGCAACGTGACGATGCAGGGGCAACGCGGCTTAACGTTCGTATCGGCATCATCGACACCGGCATCGGCATTCAGGCGAGCGCCCTCGGTCGCCTGTTTGACCCCTTCATTCAGGAAGACGCATCCACTACCCGCAAGTTCGGCGGCACTGGCCTTGGGCTTGCGATCTCACGCGAAATTGTCCTCGCGATGGGCGGCGAGATGTGGGTATCGAGTGCACCTGACGAAGGCTCTGAGTTTGTCTTCACGCTACCGCTGCGATGTGACGCACTTCCAGCGTTGAGTACGCAAGCCTGCGAACCGGTTGCCTCTGCGATGCCGCGCCGTCTTGCGGCATTTGGCGGCCAAGTGACGGTCGATGTTGTTACCGACGACCAGGTTCTGTTTAACATCCTGGTGCGTCAGTTCGCGCGTTGGGGCGCCGACGCGCGGCGCATCGAGCCCGCGAACGCCCTGGCCGCTGCCGCGCCGAATGTTCTTGTCGATCTCAGCGTCTGCTCGCTTGCGGGTTCGCCGCTCACGCGTCATGACATGGCTCGCCCGGATCAACGCGTCGTTGGTCTCGCGCCTATTTCGCAACTGGGGACAAACCCTGGCATTCAGCTTCTGCGCATGCCGGTGCGGCCCGGCGAACTGTTCCGCGCGCTGGAGTCGCCCGCTGAGAGACGAGCAGGCGAGCCCTCGCCAGTTGCGGCGCCATCGGACGGGGAAGCCGTCACCCGCCTGCGGGTGCTGCTTGCCGAGGACAACCTCGTCAAGCAAAAGGTGGCTTTGCAGATGATGAGCCGTCTCGACTGTGATGCGGTGCTGCTGAGGACGGGCGGGTTGCGGTCG
>CAVOBC010000033.1:0-20743 GCA_963693635.1 Gammaproteobacteria bacterium
AGGGTACAGGAGAGTACTTTTTCAGCGATCCGCTTGAGATTGATCGACCCCAACGGTGGTAGGCGGCTCCGGGCCGTTGCTGCAGTTTGAGGTAGAGCCGACGCAGTCCGCCCTTACGCCGCGTACTATCATAGAGTACGCCGCATGCCATCATAAAGAGTACGCCCCCCTCGCCGCGTTGCCCGCTGCATCCTTGAGGTCCTGTCTTCGAGGAGGTGGCATAGGTCCCGTTGTTGCAGTCGCCCGCTTGAATCTATCGGCGTACTAACGGATCCAGCCGAGGTCGGTAAAGATCGTGCGCAGGCCAGTGTCGAGATCCTGCCCGCCCAGATCGTGTCCTTTTGCAGCAAAGCGCTCGACGAGGGTTGGCGTGAGCGGTTGGTTCCAGATTGAAGCGTCTGGCAGTTGGTCGCTGCGTTCGCGCAATCGCAGTACCGCGGCCTGGGTTGCCATCCGATCGCCGTCCGCGAAAAGGGCGGTTATCTCCACAAGGTCCGCTTCTTTGTTCTCGCCATCACGTGCGACGGCATGTCTGGCAGTCTCGATGGCTGCGGCGAATTCACCTGTGTTCAACTGTATGCCCGCTTCAAACAATAACAGGGTGCTGGAGTCTGCCCCGAGATGCCTTGCGCGTTCGATCGCCTCGCGCGCCGCGCCCAGATCGCCGTGCAATTGCAGCAACTTCGCGAGGGCAATATGCGTGCTTGCGTCGCCTGGCAGTGCTTGCGCTGCGGCGCGCTGAAATGCGAGTCCGGCTGGCAGGGCACCCGTCAAGGCGAGGATGAGACCCTGATAACGGCAGAGATTTCCCTGATGCGAATCGGCGGTCATTGCTCGCTCACCGAGGTCGATCGCACGCCTGGCTGCGTTTCGATTACCTGTTGCGACGAACACGCGGCCCGCGTGTTCGTGCGCCAGCCGGAGTGCGAGGGCGTCCTGACCTTGTAGTTGCGTGATGTGGGGGTTGTCGTTTGGGGAGGTATGTCGATACCCGAGCAGGGCGTTGTCTGCGGAGCCGGCCGCTGCGAGATGGGTATTGGTCAGTGTGCCGCCGACACCAGTACTACCACGAGGACCGGCCACTGCCCCGGGACCCGGCAGCGAGGCGAGCCCGAGTGCGGACGCGACCTGCGCAACCGCAGCCTGTGCGCTCGCTGGCAATTGGTCATTCAGAAGCACGGCAACGATCGTGTTCTCGACGCCTGCATTTGACAACGTTAGTGACAACTTCGGTGTGTCCCCTGACTCTCCAGGCAGACTGGCGTTCACCATAAGCCTGCGATTGACGCCGTCGTCAGGGGTGGGCGTCGCGCTTCTGTCGACGATCGGGAGGGTTCCGGACTTTAAGAGTTCGTCGTGCATGAACCGGGCGAATCCACGCGCGACCGGCGCCATCACTTCGGTCACATCCGCGGCGACTGTAATGGTCAGTGTGGGTTGTGGGAGGCCAGCGACGGTCCGCTGATGCGCGGTTGGTGCTGGCTTTTTCGCGGCACCGGCCCTCTCGGATTCCGGGACGTTCGCGGTCGGCTCCACGCTTGCGATGATGATGTAGATGGTGGAGACCATCAGGATCAGGAAGCCAGCGACGGCGATTTTGCCAGCGACTAGCGATCCGCGAGTTTGATCTTGAGTATCGGTCATTGCTAAGTGGCCGCAACGGGCATGGACTGGCGGTGAACGACGGGCAAACCGTCGTCAGGTGTTTTGTCGCTCTGGTTGGGCCAACCCAGAATCGCAACGAGCAGCAAACGGCAGGATTGGCGTCAGCCAGACCTTCAGGCGCTGGAAATGTGCGCGACCGAAAGCGGGCTTCAGCGCTACCGCTGTGTTGAAGTCCTTGACGGCCAGATGATCTTTGCCGGCCTGGTCGTGCGCGAGTCCGCGACTGTAGATCGCCTCGGCGTGGTCAGGTTCAAGTTCTAGGGTTTTGGAAAAGTCTGCTATCGCTGCCGTCTTGTCGTTCTTGGCCTGGTATGCCTGGCCGCGAGCAAAGTATGCATCCGTGTAGTCGGGATTCAATTCCAGTGCGGCATCGTAATCGGCAAGCGCGCTGTCGACCTGTGACAGTTCCCGATGGGCGATTCCGCGCTCATGATGGATTTGCGCCTTCAGTTCCCGGTCGTCGGTCAACTCGAGTGCGCGGGCATAGTCGGCGACTGCTGCACTGAATCTGCCATTACCGCTCCGCAATGAGCCCCTGTAGAAGTACGCCTGCATGGCGCTGTCGTCGAGTTCAATGGCCTTGTTCAGATCGGCCTGAGCTTCTGCCTGCTTTCCCATCTCGGCGAGACTACGGCCTCGGTTTGCGTAAGCCGGAGCGGTTTCGATCGCCTGGGTGTACTGTTCAACTGCTTGTTTATGTAGGCCTTTTTCGAAGCTGGTAACGCCGATTTGAGAGTACGTGTCTGCGACCTTGCGAAGCTGCTCGTCTACGCAGTCACTCATGATCTGAATGGCACGGTCGTGATCACCGGTGGCCCGTGCCGAGGCAGCGTCGTCGTCACAGTCGGCCCTGGCGAGCGTTGCAGAGGACGCAAAAACGACAATAGCGACCATCCAGATTGCTCCGGGCCGGGCGATGCGCTTGCGCGATCGTCTTGTCGTGATGCGCGTCATGACAACCGTGAGATTCATGAAGGTGCCAGGATGTTCTTTGGGGACGCTATCTTACTGAAAAAGAACGACTGGGGCGATGTCACGACCTGGCACTGCGTTTGGCGGCCGCGGGCAAAAAGCCTGCGGCGTTGAAATGAGAAAATCCGTTGTGAGCCCCGCTGCTACCACGCTGACGTCAACTGCGTGAACTCGTCGTAGCCACTGACGACTGCGGTCGCGGCACTCAGATCCGACGCCTGAACAAAGGGGCTCATGATCGCAATGACTGCCATCCCGGCCGAACGCGCGGCCGCGATACCCGAGGGTGAGTCTTCGACGACAAGACACCGCTCGGGTGCAGTGTTCAGGCGTTCCGCGGCGACGAGGAATATGTCGGGTGCCGGTTTTGCAGATGCGACATCGTCGTCGTCGCCGCACACGAGTACGGACAGCGCGTCGCGCCAGGGTCTGCCGCGCAGTTTCAGGTCGGCGAGTTGTGCGTAGGAGCTTGTGCCAAGGGCCATCGGAATGGACTTGCGTTGCATGGCTGTTACGAATGATCCCGCCCCCGCGATCTCCGGGGCATCGGCGAAGAGTTCGATCAGGTGGATCTTGCGCTCGGCGAGGTAGGCATCGACATCCATGGGCAGGTCGAACGTATCGATAACGGTCTGGGCGCTGACCCGTGAATCTCCTCCCATCGTTCGCCGCTTGAGTGCGTCGTCGAAGATTGCATTGAACCGGTCAAGAATCCGTTGGGATGCCACCGTGTATAGCGGTTCGGTGTCGAGCAGTGTGCCGTCGAGGTCGAAAATCAATGCCGACGGGCGTCTCAGGGCCGAGTCTTCCGGGCTCATTCGTTGCCTGCTCTCATGGGTAGCGCCTTGCGTGCGTGGTGCTGCCGCGCGTGATGGGTTGCGGGCAGGCGGGTGTGCCTGGCACGATCTCAGGATTCGAAGCCATCGGCTATCTCCTCAATGACTTCATGGGGAATGACGCCTTGCTCCTGTTGCACCCGGTTCTCCGCCTCCGCGGCGAGGTGCATGAGATGAAACAGGGTGAGCGGGTTCATCTCGAAGGTTTCGCCCCGTTCGACGACAAGATGTGTCAACAGAAACGAAAGTGCTTCTTCCTTGTTGAGTCGTGCCATGGCTTGCGCTCCGTTGGCGCGAATATACTGAAGACGCCGTGCCGGGAGCAAGATGCCCAGGCGTCGTGGCTGATTGTGGATGCTTTGGACACGGGAACTAAACGCGCAGACCGCCATCAAAGACCTGCGGCCGGGAATTCCTGGGGTCGGCCCTTGAGTCCTTGTCGGGGAGTTGCTCGCGCCGGTTAGCGAGTTCCTTCCAGAACCGGCGGCATTTGCCTACGTCGCACGCAGTCGTGCATTGGTTCGCCCGCAGAAACCCTCTGGTTTAGAATACGCGCCTCGTTTGGATGCTGCTTAGTGAAGAAAAATGATTGAAGTACAACACCTGAAGAAACGCTTCGGCCGAATCAAGGCCATTGACGATCTCAGTTTCTCCGTTGCTGCGGGCGAGATCCTCGGTTTTCTCGGCCCCAATGGAGCTGGGAAATCAACGACCATGAAGGTCATTACCGGGTTCCTTGCGCCCACCGAAGGGTCTGTCTCGGTCGCGGGGCATGACATCACGACCGATACGCTCGCCGCCCAGCGATGCATCGGTTACTTGCCGGAGGGTGCCCCCTGCTATGAGGAGATGACGCCCCTCTCGTTCCTGCGGTTTATCGGTCGTGTCCGCGGTTACACGGGCGCAGAACTGCAGGCACGGGTCGCCAAAGCGATAGCCGACATGTCGCTCGCGAACGTGGTCGAACAACGGATCGAGACATTGTCCAAAGGTTTCAAGCGTCGCGTGGGTCTCGCCCAGGCGATCTTGCATGACCCCCAGGTGCTGATACTTGACGAGCCAACGGACGGCCTTGATCCCAATCAGAAACATCAGGTGCGCTCGATCATCCAGGGCTTGTCGCGCGACAAGATCGTCATCATCTCAACGCACATTCTCGAGGAAGTGACGGCGGTCTGCACACGCGCGATCATCATTGACGAGGGTCGCATCGTCGCCGATGGCACGCCGCAGGAACTGGAGTCGAGGTCGCGATATCAGGGAGCTGTGACTTTGCACTTTGCCGAGATGCCCGGGGATGCTGAGCAGCGGTTGCGCGCGTACGACTTTGTGAGCGATGTTGAAGTGCACGCGGGCGGCGAACGCGTGACCGTATTTCCGGTGGACGCGGCGTCTGGGTTGGGCACGAAGCTGCGCAGCGAGACCGCAGATTGGTCGCTCGCAGGGATGTACGAGGAACAGGGCCGGCTCGACGATGTATTTCGACAGGTAACAGGAGGTGGCGCATGACTCAGGCCGTGATCATCTTGCAACGCGAGCTTGCAAGTTATTTTGCGACGCCGCTCGCGTACGTCTTTATTGTCATTTTCCTCGTGATGAGTGGGGTCTTCACCTTCTATCTCGGCAACTTTTATGAGCGCGAGCAAGCCGACCTTGCCGCGTTCTTTAATTTCCATCCGTGGCTGTATCTGTTCCTGGTGCCGGCTATTTCAATGCGACTGTGGTCTGAGGAGCGCAAGTCAGGGTCGATCGAGTTGCTGATGACATTGCCGGTCACGCGATTCGACGCGGTCCTTGGCAAGTTCCTGGCCGCGTGGCTGTTCTGTGGGCTTGCGCTGATTCTGACGTTTCCGATCTGGCTGACAGTCGCCTATCTGGGAGAACCGGACCACGGTGTCATTCTGACCAGTTACCTCGGCAGTTGGCTCATGGCCGGAGGCTTCATCGCCATTGGTTCGTGTGTTTCCGCAGTCACGCGCAGCCAGGTGATTGCCTTCATCATCTGTGCCGCCGTGTGTTTCCTGTTCATCCTCGCTGGCTTTCCACTCGTCCTCAGCATGTTCCAGGGCTGGGCGCCGTCGATGTTGCTTGACACGATTGCGTCACTCAGCTTTCTGACCCATTTCACCTCGATATCGAAGGGTGTGCTCAGCTTGCTGGACATCTTTTACTTCGCTTCGGTCATCGGGTTTTGGCTCGCGGCGACCGCTGTCGTCGTCGAACTGAAGCAGGGAGGTTAAGGCCATGCCGAGATTACTTTATTCAGGAACTGGACTGGGTCTGCTCGCCGTCGCGTTCCTCGTCTTCACTTTGTTTAACAATCTGCTGTTCAGCGGCGTCCGGCTCGATTTGACCGAAAACGGGCTCTTCACGCTATCCGATGGCAGTAAGGAGATTGTCGGACAGCTCGACGAGCCGATTGACCTTTATTTCTTCTTCTCGGACAAATCCTCGGAAAACCTCGCGGCGCTGCGGGTCTACGCTAAACGTGTCGAGCAGTTGCTAAATGAGTATGAGTCTCACAGTGATGGCAAGATTCGCCTGTCTGTGATTGACCCTGAGCCTTTTTCGGAGGACGAAGACCGTGCGGCCGAGTTTGGTTTGCAGAGTGTCCCGATTGATACCGCCGGGCAGGAGCTTTACTTCGGCCTGGCCGCCACCAATGCGCTCGATGACAAGGAGATCATCGCCTTCTTCCAGCCGGACAAGGAGGAGTTTCTGGAGTATGAGATCAGCAAGCTGATCCACAGCCTGAGCGAAACCGCGAAGCCTGCGGTGGGTTTCATGTCGACCCTCAAGATGCAGGGCGACGTCAACATGCAGACGTTCCAGCAGACTCCTGGGTGGATCGTCTACACCCAACTCGAGCAACTGTTTGACCTGCGGACGGTGCCGGTCACCGCTGAGACGATTGACGGCGATCTCGCTGCGCTCGTGATTGTTCACCCCAAGGGAATGAGTGAGACAACCGAATATGCGATCGACCAGTTCGCGCTCGGCGGCGGCCGGGTCATGCTGTTTGTCGATCCGCTTGCTGAGATGGACCAGCCCCCGCAACCGCAGAACCCTATGATGCCGTCGGCGCCCCAGGCGCGCTCCTCTGACGCGAAGCGTCTGCTCAATGCCTGGGGACTCAATCTGCGGGAGAACGAGATTCTGGGCGACTCACAAACGGCGCTGACGGTCGGTGGGCCTAACGGACAGCCCATTCGGCACTTCGCCATCCTTGGTATGGAGGCCGACAACCTCGCTGATGGTGACGTGGTGACGGATTCGCTGGAAACGGTGAACCTCGCATCCTCGGGCATCCTCGAGCGAACCGACGGCCATACCACCACGATCACCCCGCTCGTGTCCTCAAGCCCCTATTCGATGCCGCTCGACGCTCTGCAATTTCAGTTTCTGACTGACCCCAAAACGTTGCAGACGAATTTCAAACCGGATGGCACCGAGTACATGGTTGCTGCCCGGGTTGCCGGCAAGGCGACATCAG
The DNA here is from genome assembly GCA_963693635.1 of Gammaproteobacteria bacterium. Classification (GTDB taxonomy): domain Bacteria; phylum Pseudomonadota; class Gammaproteobacteria; order Pseudomonadales; family Azotimanducaceae; genus CAVOBC01. Next base: position 6,967 of record CAVOBC010000033.1, read on the forward strand.
CCTTTGCCGACAGCAAGACAGACGAAGCGGGACACATTGGTGACACCGACTCGCTGAACGTGATCGTATTTGCCGACACGGACTTGCTTGCCGACCGACTGTGGGTGCGGGTTCAGAGCTTCTTCGGTCAGTCGATTGCATCGCCGTTTGCCAACAACGGTGACCTTGTCGTCAACGCGCTCGACAATCTGGTCGGCAGTTCATCACTGATCAGCATTCGCAGCCGGGGACGGTTCACGCGGCCGTTTGATGTTGTTCAGGATTTGCGCCGCGAAGCAGAAGCGAGTTACCTCGCCAAGGCCAACGAGTTGCAGGCGAGGCTCGCCGACACAGAGCGGCAGTTGAGCGAACTGCAGAGTAGCCGCAAGGAGCAGAACGTGCTCCGGCTAACCCGGGAACAGGAGACTGCGCTCGCGAGGTTTCAGGACGAAAAGATGCTCATCCGTAAAGAACTGCGCGAGGTTCGACACCAGCTTGACGTCGACATCGAGCGCCTTGGCAGCACGCTCAAGTTCCTGAATGTTGCCTTCATCCCGATAGTTTTGACATTGCTCCTGGTCGCCTGGTCCTACCTGCGTCTGGCCGGCAAGAAGGAGGCTGTGTGATGTCTGCGAAGGTTATCGGATCTCTCTTCATTGCCATCGTTGTGATGGGCGCAGTCATCGCCTTCAATACAGGGCCGGGCAACACGACGGGGGGTGATGTGGGCGGCGTCCTCATGGTGGGGCTCAAGGATCAACTGGCCGATGTCACCGAGGTCAGCGTTCGCAACTCGGCCGGGACAGTAACCTTGAAAAAGCAGCAAGGCGATGGCTGGGGTGTCGTGGAACGCGGCGGATACCCGGCTGAGTTTGATAAGTTGCTGGACCTGCTGACGGCATTGGCGGGCGCTGAATTCCGTGAGAAAAAGACCAGCAAGCCGGAAAACCATCATCGCTTGGGGCTACTGTCGCCGGGCGAATCGGCAGCCGCCGGGACGGAGGTCGATAGTGAGGATGGTGGCACGGCCACCGAGGTCTGGGTCAAAACCAGTGCCGGTGACCACGCCATCCTGATCGGCGACTCGCCGTCCGGGCGCAAGGGCCAGTACGTCAGAAGGCCCGGTGAAGACCAGGCATGGCTCGTTAGTTTGGACATCGATGTGTCGGCCGAGGCGGGGGACTGGATTCCGGATGTCGCTTTCGATGTCGATTCGGAGCAAGTGAATCGAGTCAGCCTGGCCCACGCCGATGGCAAGACCCTGACGGTGACCCGGCAGGAAGACGAGATCGACTTCGCGGTGCTCGGCATTCCCGAGGGCAAAGAGCTACGCTACCCATCGATTGGAAATCAACTGGCACGCGCCTTGACGAAAGTGCGGGTGCAGGACGTCCGCGTTGGCGCGGCGTCTGATGACGCCTTCGCGACGGCCAGTCGCGCTGATTTCATGCTGAAGGACTCATCCACGGTCACGGTGCGTGCAGCGCGGGAGGGCGATGAGTATCTGCTGCGGTTTGAAGTTGCGGGCGAGAATGTCGCCACCGATTTGGTGGCGGCAACGAAGTGGACCTTTGTCGTCACCGAGTACACCCATGCAGACTTCGCCAAGACAATGGAAGACATGGTGAAAGCGCCACCCGAGCCGGACGACGAAACCTAGCGGGCCGAGCGATCTGGTCGCCACGCTTGATCCTGGCGTCGCGCTGATCCCGACGGTGCCCTGATTCCGGCATTGCCCTGCCCTGACCCCGCGATGCCCTGAAAGTGATTGTGACCAGAAGTCGATTGACCTCAGAGCGATCATGAGATTGACGTTAGAGCGATTATGCAGTGGGCGGGAGAGCACGTTTTCAGTAATCCGCTTCAGCACTCCGGTTCAGTAACCAGGGAGGAGAGAGTGCCATGATGTTCAAGCAGCGCTTTCACGCTGGCATCAAGGACGGCTCCGTCACGGTGACCTACAGACTGTGGAAACGAGCCTAGACGGTCGCAGGCCACACCTACAAGATTAATCCCATCGGGCGAATCGAGGTGACCGGGGTCGACGCGCTGGGCGCAGAGGTGCCCGCCAACATTGACCTTGTGGGCACGGGGATTGCGAGCCTGGACGAGTTTCAGGCATTGCTTGCCATCGCGGGCGCACGCGATGGCAAGCAGTTCTATCGGGTCCGATTTCGGTATGTTGGTCACGACGAGGGTCCACAACCGCGCGACGCGCAAGTCACAGTGGACGACGTTGCTGCGATCGACAAGGCACTCGCAGTGCGTGATCGAAACAGCAAGGTGGGGCCATAGACCGTCGCAACCCTGACCGCGATCCGCGATAATCCCGGCTTGTCTTCCGCACATCTCGCGCGAGACCTTGGTAAAGAGCGCATGAAATTCAAGCAGGATGTCAGAAAACTGAAAAGCCTCGGGCTGACCATTTCGCTGGAGGTCGGTTACAAGCTGTCCGTGCGCGGCGCTTCCTATCTTGCAGCGCTTCCTGACTCGCGGAGCGGGGCGGCCAGGCAATGAAGCCGATGCGGCCTCTGTTGCAGCTCACCGGCTACTATCTGGTTCTGGCTGCGGTCGTTGCGATTGTCGCAACACGCCCGGAACTTGCGGCCTACCTCCCCCTCGGTAGCAACGGCAATCTCAGTGCCGGTGCGGCAGAGCTGCTGACGGGTCAGCCCCGGGCCATGAGCTGGGAGCCGGTGCAACAGGCGTCACGGCTTGCGATCGCGCTGGTGGGTGTCATTTTGCTGATGCAGCCGGTCGCGTGGGTCTATATGGGCGCACGCCGCAAGCGTGGGAAAGAACAGTCGTTCATCATAACGGTGCTGCTCCTGCCGGTTGCCGTCGCGGCAATTGTCCTCATCGTCCAGAACAGTCTCGCGCTGGCGTTTAGCCTCGCGGGCGTTGTTGCTGGCGTGCGATTTCGGCTAACGCTGAGGACACCCTGGATGCGATCTACATCTTCACCGCAATCGGCGTGGGACTTGCGGCCGGCATCGAAGCGCGTGAGATAGCCATGGTTCTGACGGTCTTTTTCAACTACACCGTACTGGTTATTTGGTATCTCGATTACGCGGAAGAGATGAGTGAGCGACGCTGGTTCACGCGCGACTGGATGAAACCGGTCGACGACCCGGAGTAAGACATGCCGCGGCCCGCGCTCTTGTTGGCAGCCCTGTTGTTGCTGGTGCCCACTGCGATCTGGATGTCGTCCCCGGCCTTCTCCGATGGCCAATCAGATGCGTTTTCAGACATCGATACCGAATTTGATGCGGTGGCCGACGAAACGCGGGGCCGGTCGGGATCGGGATCGGGATGGAGAGCTCAACCATTGCCGTTCCCTGCGACGCTCACCCGGGAACAACCGTTGCGGCGGGATGTCGGCGCTCTCAGTGTCTACGCATTATCTGCAGAAACGGTTGTCCAATGGTGGCTGCCCGGCAAACTGAACGAGGTGTCGGGCGTTGCGGTCGTTGATGACCGAATCTATGTGCACACCGATGAGAAAGGCATCATCTATCGCTTCGATCCGGAAAGTGGTGAGATCGCGGCCAAACTCAAGATTGGGGGTAAGGCGGAGCGGGGGGATTTCGAAGGCATCGCGCACCTTGGCGACGCGTTCTATCTGGTCACGAGTGACGGCTTTCTCTATCGCGCTGCGGTCGCGCCCGATGTGGCGGATGGCGACGCACCGCGCATCGTAGGGGTACAGGTGCTGGATCTCGGTCTTGCCCAGGTATGCGAAATCGAGGGACTCGCAGCCGTGGCGGGTGCGCTCCTGATTGCGTGCAAGGAGGTTTGGGACCGAAACGGCGCGCTGCTGCCCGAGTTCACAGTGTGGAAATGGACCGAGGGCGATGCGATTCTGTCGCTCTACTGTGCCGTCCCCCACAGCGCGGCGCAAATTCACACGGGCAAGGAACGGTTCAATCCGTCAGGGATTGCGGTGCTGGGCGACCAGCTGATTCTGCCATCAGCGCGACAACGCCACCTGCTGATGTTGGACCGCACGCCGGAGCGCGGTGAGTGCGCCGTTATTGGGGCGCGAAAATTGAAGAAAAAACGCCATCCACAGGCGGAGGGCATTGGCTTTTTAAGTGACGGTGCACTCGTCCTTGCGGACGAAGGCGGTGATGGCAAAGCGCTCATGAGTTTGTATCAGCGTGGTCCTTGAGTGCGTGCGAGTGTCGCGTCGGCCTGGTGCCCGGTCAGGATGGACCGTTGTCCCGGGCTTCAAGCTCGACGATGGCTGTCACCGATTTGCCGGCGACCGCGGCGTCCACCACCGCACTGACGATCGGGGAATTGTCGCTGGTTCGATACAGCGTTTGTTTGATGGCGAGCACGTCAGGGTCCGCCGCTGCTTGCTCCAGAAAGTGGACGACGACGTTGAATGTCTCAAATGGCCAGTGCAACATCAGGTCGCCGTCGCGGATCGTGGCAAAGCAGTCACCGTCGGCGTCGCGGAGGCGCTGGGGAAGCGCTGATTCAAAGGGATCGAAGCTCAACTCGGGTTGCTCATCGCCGATACTGCTGACGATGAGTTCCACGGTATCACTTAACCCGAGCAAGCTGTCGACGGTCACGAATTCGGACCGCGTCAGGCTCTCGTTGTTGGCTGCGAGTGCGGCGACGTCGTCTTCATCCAGGATGCCGAGGCAGGTTGCGACGAAGGTGACCGACGACTCGGAGATGAGTCGGTTGAACTTCAGTCGCACGACGTTCGCCTTGTGCCGCATGCGGATGCCGGTCTCGACCACCTGACGGAGGTCATCGAAACGCTCGGCCAGTGCGAGATCGTTGTCTCGCAGCAACTGGAACATGCCAAGGTTGATGGTGGGTTTGCCGGGCAACAGGCGCTCCCAGAACAACTCGATCAACGTCTCGATGGCAACGAAGGAAGCAGCGTCCAGTTTGACGAAACGGGGTATCACCTATGGCAGCGGCACCAGAATGTGAGAGTCTTCCACCTCTGCGATGATGCAGACGCCGCTGCTGGGGATGAAGGGGAAGGGATGCTCGCGGTCGACTGTGAACGGCGTCAGGACCGGATGCACATGTCGGTCGAAATGGCGCTCGAGGTGGACCCGCTGGACGTCACTGAGATCCGTGGCTTCGAGGACGTGTACGCCACCTTCGTTGAGTGCAGCGTGGATGTTGGTCCAGGCAGCGTGCTGGGCAACCAGCAGTTCGTCAGCGCACTGGTTGACGTTCTGCAACTGTTGCTTCAGGGCTGCGTTTCGTGCGGCCTTCGCTGATCGCCCGCATGAGCCACGCCACGCGGACCGTGTAGAACTCGTCGAGTATGTCGGCTGAAATTGCCAGGAATCGCAGCCGTTCAAAGAGCGGGTGGCGGGGGTTCTCTGACTCCTCAAGCACGCGCTCAATGAAGGCAAGGTCCGAGATTTCCCGGTTCAGGAACCGGGAAGGGGATTGCTCGAGCGGCAGGCCGTCCGGGCCGTCTGCTTCGGAATGTGACTCGTCAGCCTGCCTCGCGGGAGAGTCAGTCGGCCTGGATGATAGCGACGACCTGATCTTCTTCCACAGCATCCTCTTCCTTCACTCTCAGTTCGGAGACGGTGCCCGCGCAGGGTGCTTCCACCGGGATCTCCATCTTCATGGATTCGAGAATCATGATGGTGTCTTCGGCCGCAACTTTTTGCCCGACTTCCACTTCGATTTTCCAAACGCTACCCGTTACTTCGGACTCAACTTGCTGCTCCGCCATTAGCGACCTCCAGTTGCCTTCGAGCGACCTGCGCGCCTGCCAGTGCCCCGACACGCTGCACTCTAAGAATGCTCATTGTTATGGGGCGCAAGCAATACAGTGTTTGTTGCGGCCTTTTCTTTTCAATTGCGCCACTTCAGTTGCGCTACGCCGAATGCGCCCGTACTGCGCCAGTCTCCCGGTGCGCCGGGTTTCGCGATGTCGGACTCAAGCCGCAAGGATACTACCATCACATCATGGAAAGCGTGATCACTGTCTTGAGTCGCGCCTTCTCCTTGTCCTTCTTGTCTCTCTCGTCTTTCTTGTCTTTCGAAAAAGCGCTGGCGGTGCTTTCTGCGCGGTACTGAAGGCCCGCCCGGGTACTTTACTCGTCGAACATGATGACGTGTCGGGCCTCCAGGCCGGACTTGAGCGCGGTTAGCGCGTCGTTCACGCCTGCGAGCTTGATGTGCTTCGAGATCATCTCGTCTAGATGCAGTTTGCCGCTCAGATAGAAGTCGACAAACCGGGGCATATCAACGCGGAATCGGTTCGAACCCATGTTTGAGCCCTGAATCTTCTTTTCTGCAAGGAAATCGGGACCGTGCAGTTCGACCATCGTGCCGACGGGAATCATGCCGATAACCGTCGCGGTTCCGCCTGAGCCCAGCATCTTGAATGCCTGTTCGGTCGTGGACTTGAGGCCAATGGCCTCGAAGGAGTAGTCGACGCCGCCCCGGGTCAGTTCGCGGACCGCAGCAACCGGGTCGGTCTCGGCCGCGTTTATGGTATCGGTTGCGCCGAGAGCCCGGGCCATCTCGAGTTTCGCGTCAACCGTGTCGATGGCGATGATCTGACCGGCACCCGCGATGGCAGCACCGTTGATGGATGCGAGTCCGACGCCGCCGCAGCCGACCACCGCGACCGAACTGCCGGGTTCAACCCCTGCAGTATGGAAGACGGCCCCAACCCCGGTGGTGGTGGAGCAGCCGATCAGGGCGGCACGGTCAAATGGCATATCTTCACGAATCTTCACCAGCGCGTGCTCGTGAATCAGCATCTGCTCGGCGAATGAGGACAAATTGAGAAACTGATTGACCGGCTTGCCGCCCATCGACAGGCGCGGTTCGGCCGAGGCATCGCGATTCACCTCGGGGCTCTGGCATAGGGACAGATGCCCCGTCAGGCACTTGTCACAATGGCCGCAAAATGCCGAGAGGCAGGTGATGACATGATCGCCGGGTTTGACGTAGGACACATCTGACCCGACCTGTTCGACAATACCCGCAGACTCGTGCCCTAAAATTGTGGGCAGTGCAGCGGGATAGGACCCGTCGGCGAAGTGGACGTCGCTGTGGCAGACCCCAACGGCAAGCGGACGCAACAGAACCTCGCGTGGTCCGGGCTTCGAGACCTGGACGTCCTCGATTTCGAGAGGTTGGCCCTGCTGGTGCAGAACTGCTGCTTTCATGTCGACTCCGATCACTAGAAAAGAGGCGTTACGCTACCATGATTCCAGTGCTGATGCCGCGATGGGACGGATTGATTCGAGGCGGCCTGGCGACCGCGAAACCCGTTCACCCGGGCATGGGTTTGCGTCCTCGTCGGACTATTATGCGGCTGAAAAGCAGCCTGATAATCTCGAGAGAGTTGAAGAGCGTGGAAGAGAGTTGAAGACCGTGGAAACAGCAATATGAAGCAAGAGCGGGGAAGCCGGGATGTCACGACCGGCAGTGCACGACCGACCGACCTCTTCGTCGGCGTCGGCTCGAACCTGGGTGATGCGACAGCCAACGTCCGCTGGGCGCTCGGCCAACTAGGGGCCAGGTCGCCCGGGATGCGGCAGTCATCTTTGTGGCGAAGTAGTCCGGTTGGTCTGCCAGAGGGCGCCCCAGACTTCGTCAATGCGGTCGTGGCATTGGATGGGCATCCGTGGGCCGACCCGGGGGATTGCCTGAGGTCGCTACAGGCGCTGGAGGCCGAGCGCGGGCGGCCGCGAGAACATGATCGCGGCCAATCCAGAACACTTGATCTGGATATTCTGTTGTGGGGGACGGCAACCGTTGCCCTGTCGACCGTGTCGACACCGCATCCAAGAATGCTTGGCCGCGCGTTTGTGATGATGCCGCTCGCGGAGATCGCACCGGACCTCATCGTGCCGGGTCAGAGCGCAACTGTCGCGCAGATCTGTGCTCGTCTCGCGGGCGAGGTGCCTGTCAGGATCGCGTGATCGGGTGATGGATCCGGACGGAGAGGGGTCGGGGGTAGATCGTGAGGTAGATCGGGAGGTAAACAGACGGGCGAGGGGTCTCCCCAGACTATCCGCCGATGACCCGTCAGGCGGCGCTTTTCTGTTCGAAATCCGGTTCTGCCCTCGCGGTTACCGGTGGGTTGACCGCGGTTGTAACTAGATCCATCAACGTCGACTTCAGCGTTGGGTCGACCTCAGAGTCGCCGATCAGCTTACCCCGCTTCGTCAGACCTTTTTCGAGTTGCTCGACACGCGCATTGCTGCGCTTCAACGGTGGCGGCGTGTTTGTTGATGTCGCTCATTTCCTGAGCTGATAAGACAATTCTGCGCTTTGCCATCCTGGCTATCCTCCACTTCCTTCGTGTTCAACGGGACTTTTCTGGGCGTGGCGCCCACACGTGGCGTCGCTACAAACAAAAGTCTAGTTCAGCATCGAGATCTCTAGCGAGACCGTTCGTCTATTCACGGCTCGGCGCGAACGTGAACTCGGTATTCACGGCTCGGCGCGAACGTGAACTCGGTATTCACGGCTCGGCGCGAACGTGAGCTTCGATCTTCAGCCCGCTTTCCGGGCGGCCTGCCGGTGCGCCTCTCAACTCAGATGATTCGAGAATCGCGCCCGCGCCAGTATTCGTCGCGGAGTTCCCGCTTGTAGAGCTTGCCGGTCGGATGTCTGGGCAACTCCTCGCGAAAGTCGACCGAGCGCGGCGCTTTGACATGGGACAGTCGGTCGCGGCACCACGTGATGAGTTCGCTCGCGAGCGCTGGGCTCGCGTCGGCGGCAGCCAGCAGTTGGACCACCGCCTTTACCTCCTCGCCGAATTCGTCGTTCGGTACCCCGATGACCGCCACATCCATGACGGCCGGGTGATCGATCAGCGTATTCTCGATCTCCTGCGGGTAGATGTTGACCCCGCCCGAGATGATCATGAAGGACTTGCGGTCACGCAGAAAAAGATAGCCATCCGCATCCACGAGACCCATGTCGCCCAGCGTTGACCAGCCGTTTTCGTTCCGCACGAGCGCGGTCTTTTCCGGGTCTTTGTGGTATTCGAACGCAGGCCCGCCACCAAAGTAAACCGTGCCCACCGTTCCGGGGGAAACTTCGTTGCCGTCGTCGTCAAGAACGTGGAGTTCGCCCAGAAACGCCTTGCCGACACTGCCCGGGTGCTTGCGCCATTCGTCAGGCGTGATGGCGGTTGCGCCGTTGGCTTCGGTGCCAGAGTAGTACTCGTAGAGAATCGGTCCCCACCAATCGAGCATTCGCTGCTTGATGTTGACCGGACACGGCGCGGCCGCATGGATAGCATACTGATGCGTGCCGCCGTCAAAGCGGTCTCGAACCTCCGCGGGGAGTTTCAGCATGCGCACAAACATCGTCGGCACCCACTGGCTGTGGGTGATGGCATGCTGATCGATCAGGTCGAGCGCGGTTGTCGCGTCATACCGCGGCATGATGACCGAGGTGCCGCCCAATCGGGTGACGATCAGGTTGTATCGCAGCGGTGCGGAATGGTAGAGCGGCGCAGTGGAGAGGTAGCGGGTTTCCCCAGACAGATTGTGCATGCGGATGCGCGTTTGGAAGACCGTCGAGAGTTCGCCCAGCGGTCGCGCCGTCAGCGGAAAACGCACGCCCTTGGGCTGTCCGGTCGTACCCGATGAGTAAATCATCTCGGCGCCTTCGGACTCGTCCGCGATCGGCTGGGTCGGTTGGCGCTCGGTCTCGGTGACGAACGAATGACAACCCGGCGGTGGCTCGTCGTCCACGACAAAAATTTTGGCGTGCACGTTGGCGATGTCGATGCGCCCCAGCAGATCACGCGACGTAATCAGTACGCCAGCGTCCGAGTTGTTGATGATGTACTCGATCTCCTGAGCCTGAAACAGTGTGCTGATTGGCGTGTAGTAAAGCCCGGAACGCTGGGCCGCCCAACAGATCTGCAGGTAGCGAACGTCGTTCGGCAACCAAACGGCGATGCCGTCACCCGGACGGAGCCCTTCTGCCCGCAAGAGGTGGGCGCACTGATTTGATCGCCGCTCAAGTTCGCCATAGGAGACCTGCTGGCCCGTATCTGCCATGACGTAGGCGATTCGGTCAGGGGGATGGGAACCCGGGTGCATAGCGTCGTTCTCTTCTTAGGGGGTTAGGGGGTCAGGGGCTGATGGAGGCGCACATTCAAGGCGCGGGCTCAGACTGCCGGGGCCCACGGCAACATCGCGCAGCATAGTGATGGGTCCGGCGACGGCAAGGGTCGATTGATGCTCTGGGGTGCCCTGTGACAGCGGCGACGATCCAGCGACGTGTGACGCGGTCAGGCGAGGGCCGTCCGCAGGCCCTCGCCTCCGCCCTCAGTCCGATCCACCCTTTGGCGTAAATGCCGGCATCGGGAATGGCGAGACATTGCCCTTGGCTTCCGTGATCTTGCCGAGGCCCTCTTTAGGGACCTCGTCGATGCGGACGACGGAGTGCATGGGGATGTAACTGCGTGAAACACCTTCGAATTCCGACTTCAGCTTCTCTTCGCTCGGATCAACGAGTACGCCAGACCGTTCGCCGAAGACCATTTCCTCGATTTCGATGAAGCCGTACAGGTCGCTCTGGTAGATCTGGTGAGCGTAGATCTCGTAGATCTGACCCTGATTGAAGAAGATGACCTTATAAATGGGCGTGCCAGTCATATTGGGAGTAGGAGTAGGTTGTTGAATTGAAGGAAGGGCGCGAGTGTCAAATTAATCGCCAGTCATGTCAACGTGTGACAAGTCAACCTGCAAACGGTCGACGTGTCCACCCAATATGGGGTGTTGTGGCAGGAAGTCAATGCAAGAAATCGATGACCGCCTGCCGTTAGGCCTGCTGCATGCGGGGACGTGTTGGATCGGTCGAAGCGCGAGTGCAGCGAGGCACCCAGTGGTCGAGCTACGGCCCTCGCGCCAGTCGGGGAGCGGCATTCATTAAGCGGGCGTGATGTGTGGTTGACGGCGGGTCCGCTGCTATAATGCCCGGCCCCGCTACTCCGATTGCCGCGCCCAATGCCCACGCCTATCCCCACGCCCCGCAAGGTCTTTATCAAGACCCATGGTTGCCAGATGAACGAGTACGATTCACGTCGTATGGTCGATCTGCTGCGCGAAGGCCAGGGGTACGAGATCACGACGTCAGAGGAAGAAGCAGACCTGCTGCTCCTCAACACCTGTTCGATTCGAGAGAAGGCGCAGGAAAAAGTCTTTCATCAACTCGGTCGATGGCGCCAGTTGAAAGCGGGTCGCCCGGGCGTTCAGATCGGTGTGGGTGGCTGCGTTGCGAGTCAGGAGGGCGAGCAAATTCATGCTCGCGCACCCTACGTGGACGTGGTGTTCGGGCCCCAGACGCTGCATCGGCTACCCAACTTGCTCGCGGCCGCGGCCGATGGGCCTGTCGTCGATATTACGTTCCCGGAAATCGAGAAGTTCGATCGGCTGCCCGAGCCGTCGGCGGATGGGCCCTCAGCGTTTGTCTCGGTGATGGAGGGGTGCAGTCGGTACTGCACATTCTGTGTCGTACCGTACACACGAGGTGAAGAAGTCAGCCGACCGCTTGATGACGTCATCCGCGAGGTCGTGCACTTGCGTGATCGCGGTGTGCGCGAGGTCAATCTGCTCGGTCAGAACGTCAACGCTTACCGGAGCACGATGGGCGACGGCGAAGTCATTGATCTTGCCTTTCTCATCAGCGTTGTCGCGGAAATCGACGGCATCGATCGAATTCGCTACACCACCTCCCATCCGGTGGAATTTAACGACAACCTGGTTCGGGTTTACGGCGAGGTTCCGGAACTCGTCAGCCACTTGCATCTGCCTGTGCAGTCGGGCTCAGACCGGATTCTCGCCATGATGAAGCGCGGCCACACGGTGCTCGAGTACAAGTCACGCATCCGGCAGCTGCGGGCACAACGGGCAGATATCAGTATGTCATCAGACTTCATCGTCGGATTTCCGGGTGAGACTGACAGCGACTTTCAGGCGACGATGGATCTCATTGCCGAGATTGGCTTTGATCACTCGTTTAGCTTCATCTACAGTCCACGACCGGGCACCCCGGCCGCATCGATGCCTGATACTACGCCGATGTCGCTGAAGAAGGAGCGGCTGCAGATCCTGCAAGCGCGCCTCACGCAGCAGGCGATGGCGATCAGCCGGCGTATGGTCGGTAACATCGAGCGGGTCCTGGTGACGGGCATATCGAAGAAAGACCCCGGCGAACTTCAGGCGCGCACCGAGAACAATCGCGTGGTGAATTTTCGCGAATCGGGCCGGCATCTGATCGGAGAGTTTGCCAACATGGAGATTGTTGATGCGTTGCCCAACTCGCTGCGCGGCGTGCTCGTCGCTTGACGAGGCCTTGCTGGACTTTATCAGTCGTCCCCGTGCGCATGGGGCAAGAAACGTGCCAGAACCGAGCGAGAAGTTGGCTATTCTCTCCTTTTACTCGTGAATTTGAGGGGTTATTCTCTGTCCACCAACATGCATATGCACGAGATTGAACGCTAATTTGCAGTCCCACCAGGTCGTCCTCGAGCCGGACGACAGTAGCCAGTTAGCCACGCTCTGTGGCCCCCTGAATGCCAACCTTCGCCAGATTGAAAGCCGCCTCGGCATCCGTATCAAGAATCGGGGCAATGACTTTCAGTTAACGGGTGCAAGTGACGTGCTGGTGGCGGCCGGCGAACTTCTGCACCACCTTTATCGCGAGGTCGGCGTCGGCACGCGACTCACCGCGGATGTCGTTCACCTGTTTCTCCAGGAGTCCGGGGTCAGCGCGCTGGTCAGCAATGAGGCGGACGGGCGCGAAGATCTTGTCGTCACCCGCAAGAAGAGCGTGCGGCCGCGCGGTGCCAATCAGATTCGATACGTTCGCGCGATCCGCGAGCATGACCTTAATTTCGGGATCGGGCCGGCGGGTACGGGCAAGACTTATCTGGCGGTCGCCTGCGCGGTTGAGGCCATTGAGAGCGAGCGCGTCCGCCGTCTGTTGCTCGTGCGACCGGCGGTTGAAGCCGGCGAGAAGCTGGGTTTTTTGCCAGGGGATCTGTCGCAGAAGATCGATCCGTACCTGCGCCCGCTCTATGACGCGCTCTATGATCTGCTCGGCTTTGATCGTGTCGAGAAGCTGCTTGAGCGAAACGTCATCGAAGTTGCACCGCTCGCATACATGCGAGGCCGCACGCTGAATGACGCGTTCATTATTCTCGATGAGAGTCAGAACACGACGGTTGAGCAGATGAAGATGTTCCTGACACGCATCGGTTTTGGTTCAACCGTGGTTGTGACCGGCGATGTCACCCAGGTCGATCTGCCGAATCGCACGACCTCGGGACTACGCCACGTGAGCAAGGTGCTGGAGGGTGTTGGCGGCATTTCGTTTTCGCGTTTTGGCGCGCGGGACGTGGTCAGGCATCCGCTTGTGCAGCGCGTCGTCGAGGCCTATCAGAGTTATGAGGCGGAGGCCGAGAGTGACGCGTGATCGCGTCTTGCCAAAAGCACGCTTGCCCGCAGCAGAAGGTCACGCGGTTGACGTCGCGGGTGTGCCACTGGCGGGCGCGCAGGGCGTAGAGCGCGCTGTTCTGGCGACCCTCGGGTTGCTTGAAATCGAGTCCTGCCGTGTCGCCGTGGCGTTTGTCGACGAGTCTGAAGGGCGCCGATTGAATCAGGCGTATCGCGGGCGAGAGGCGGCGACCAACGTCCTGTCGTTTCCATGCGATGAGCGTGATGAGGAGGGTCTGCGTTTGCTGGGGGACATCGTCGTGTGCAATGCCGTTGCCCTACGCGAGGCGACTCATCAAGGCAAGACCATCGCCGCACACGCG
>CAVOBC010000034.1:0-20579 GCA_963693635.1 Gammaproteobacteria bacterium
CGTAGCGCTTGAAGCGAAGCCCGAAAGGATTGTGGATCAGGTCAAAACCGTGGGCCATGGCGAGCCAGTTCTGATCCATGTGGAAAACCGGGAGACACGAGAGATAACGCTCATAGAAGTCATTGATACTGTAGATCCGTGTGCCGCGGATCCGGATCTGCATGAGAGCAGAGACCAGGTGGTCGGGCAGTGGCCGCTGACTACTGATGATAATGCCTGCTATATCGGCGGCGGCAGCACCTTTGATGTCGTCCCAGGTGCCGATGCGCCTGCTGTGGATGTCGGGTGGCGTGCCTATCTCTGGTTCGCACAGTATTAGCAGTTGCTCGCGCCGGTACACAGCGCGGAACTGGGCGACGAACGTGTCGAGGTGAGAGTCCGCGAGTATCAGCCATTGCGTGCCACGCTCGCGGGACGCCAGGAGCGGTTTCAGCGAATAGCGGGCACCGAGGCACCAGAGCCAGACGCCGGCGAGGCTGACTGTGAGTACGCCACGACCGACGAAGCCGCCGATGAAGGAGGGCCCCAGCGTATAGACGATCAACGCCACCGTTATGCCGGTCAGGAGCGTCGCGATTGCGGAGCGTTCGAGCATGCCAAGTTGGCTGAGCGTCGACTCAAACGTGTAGAGGTCCATCAGGTAGAAATAGAGGAACCAGACGTTGGCCACGAGGAGCAGCTTCCAACTAAGCAGCAGGTCTTCGGCGATGAGATCTCTGACCAGCCAGTGGGCCAGATTGAAGAGGATGAAGATGCCCAGAAGGTCGACAGCAAGAAGGGCGAGGACGGTTCCGTTTCCTGAGGGTCGATTCATCCGGGTTTGACGGCATGAACCAGATAGTTGACGTCAGTGTCCGGGGATAGCCGGTAGACGTCTGTCAGAGGGTTGTAGGTCATCCCGGTCAGATCGCTAACGCTGAGTCCGGCGCTCCGGAGCCACCGGCTCATCTCCGAGGGCCGGATAAATTTCGCGTAGTCATGCGTACCCTTCGGCAGCATTCGCAGCACGTATTCGGCGCCGATTACGGCGAGCGCATAGGCTTTCGGGTTCCGGTTAATGGTCGACAGGAAAAGATCGCCCCCCGGTCGCAGGATGCTGGAAATCAAGGTGATCATCTTGCCCGGATCAGGCACGTGTTCAAGCGTCTCAAGGCAGGTAATGACGTCATAGGGTTGCGCGGTTTCCCGGGCGAGTTCTTCAAGCGGTGTGTGCACGTAGTTGACGTCGATGCCAGCATCGATGGCGTGCAAGCGTGCCACTGCAATGGGCTTCGGTGCGGCGTCCTGGCCCGTGACGTTGGCACCGCGGGCAGCCATGGACTCGGCGAGAATGCCGCCGCCACAACCGATGTCAAGCACGCGGGCACCTGCGAGGGTCGCGCGCTGCTCGATGTAGCCAAGACGCAGCGGATTGATGCGATGCAGCGGTTTAAAGTCGCCTTCAGTGTCCCACCACTGTCGCGCAAGATCGTCAAACTTGTCGGTTTCCGCCGGGTCGACGTTGTAAGCGGGTAGGTTGTGATTGGGTACGCTGTCCTCGCTCACGTGGTCCTCGGTCACGCGCTGTATTCCTTGATTCTTGACTGCCAGTGTCGCGTTTTCTCGCGCAGATCATGCAGGTCTAGCCGGGTCAGCCTGCCGTCGTCGAGCAATTGCTGCCCGGCGATCCAGACGTTGGTCACGTCGTTGCCGGACGCGGCGTAGACAAGCTGCGAGACGGGATTGTAGACAGGCATCAGACCGGGCGAATCCAGATCAATGGCTGCGAGGTCAGCGGCCTTGCCGACTTCAATGCTGCCTATCCGGTCTTCCAGACCAAAAAAGCGTGCGCCGTTGATGGTCGCCATCTCGAGCGCGGCAAACGCATCCAGGGCTGTCGCGTCGTCCTGGTCCACTTTGGCGAGCAGGCTTGCCGTGTGCATTTCGCCCAGCATGTCGAGGTTATTGTTGCTGGCAGCGCCGTCTGTGCCAAGCGCGACGTTGACGTTGCGACTAGCAAGGGCAGTGACGGGACAGATGCCGCTTGCAAGTTTCATGTTGGACTCAGGGCAATGGGCAATCTGTACCCCGTAGTTGGCGATGAGGTCCATTGCCGTGTCGTCAAGCTGCGTCATGTGCACCGCTTGCAGGAGGGGCGACAGCAGGTTCAGGCGGGCCAGTCGTTCGACGGGCGATTCACCGTCCTTGCGCCGGGCGTCCGCGACCTCTGACGCCGTCTCGTGCAGATGTAAATGGATAGGGATCTCGAGTTCTTCGGACAACACCAGAATGCGCGCCAGCCCATCGTCCGACACCGTGTAGGGCGCGTGCGGTGCGAATGCGGTCGTCAGCAGTGGCTGGTGCTTGAAGTCGTCGCGAAAGGCGAGGCCCTTGTGGATGTGATCAGCCTCATCGCTTGCCCAGGCATTGCCGAAGCGGACGACCGGCAGGCAGACCTGGCCACGAAAACCTTGCTCGATAAACGCGTTGGCAACCGCGTCGGGAAAGAAATAGGTGTCCGCAGCAAATGTGGTACCGCTACTGATCATTTCGGCGACGGCGAGTGTTGTGCCGTCGTGTACGAACTCGTAGTCGATCATGGCCGCCTCGACCGGCCAGATGTGGTCCGTGAGCCAGGTCATTAGCGTCTGGTCGTCTGAATACCCGCGAAGCAACGTCATCGCTGCGTGTCCGTGGGCATTGATCAGTCCGGGAATCAGAACGTGTCCGGGAAGGTCGACGACATGCGCCGATGAAAAGGCGTCAAGCGCCTCCGCGGCTGGCAGGATCGCGACGATTGATTCGCCCTCAATGACGACAGCATGTCCCTCGAGGACCTCTCTTGCGGGTCGCACCGGGACGATCCAGTCGGCACAAATCACCGTATGCCGCGCCGTCTGTTGAGGATCTGTCATATCGCGCCGCCCTCAGAGAATAGAAAGAAAAGAAGAATCAAATGGGAAGAAAAAGGAGAAATAGAAAATGACCGGGTGAGAGAAAGACGCAGAATTAATGGGAAGAAAAAAGAGTGCCGTTTGCTGCTTACCCGGCGCCACATTATAGCGCGCTGCCGAAGAACCATCGCTGCGTGAATTGCACGAGACGGGGGCACTTGCCCGGCGCTTTCAGACGTCTTCGGGCCAGTTCTCCGGAGGGTGTCACATAGCGTGCTGCGAGGCCGCGTCGCAGGACCCTGTGGCTTCCAGAAAAACATATTAATTTCAGGTACTTATCGCATCTCAAAAGCCCTGCTTATGGGTGCGTTTGGCCGCCTGGTGTGGTAAGGTGCACGGCTTCCACTGACAGGTAACCGGGCGGTTTTTTTCAACCCTCTGACGCCCCCCGTGCGTCCGCTCACTTTGTTAGATTAAGTACTGCGCGGCGTGTCAGATCGAGTGTCAGGTGGCGCCTCGAATCGAGCGTCAGAATGTCAGCGATTCTTTGCTGTAAGCGATAGGCGGGAGGCACACAGGGATAGCGCAGAGTTGACAAGGAAGCGCAGGTCAGGAAGTTGCAGGGAAAGAAGTTGCAGATAAAGAAGTAGCAAAAAATGCAACGCGAAAACAGCGAAAACGAAAAAGAATGAACGCGAATACAAGGTATACAAACACGGTCACGCATGTCTGATTCCATATCCAATATCAACATTGAAGACGAGCTAAGGAACTCTTATCTCGACTACGCCATGAGCGTGATCGTTGGGCGAGCGTTGCCGGACGTGCGGGACGGCCTGAAACCCGTCCACCGCCGCGTCCTTTTCGCAATGAGCGAGAACAACAACGCCTGGAACCGTCCGCACATGAAGTCAGCGCGGATCGTGGGCGATGTCATCGGCAAGTATCACCCCCACGGTGACCAGGCTGCCTACGAAGCGATGGTGCGGATGGCGCAGTCGTTCTCGATGCGCTACCCGCTGGTCGACGGCCAGGGCAACTTCGGCTCGCTCGACGGCGACAATCCTGCGGCGCAGCGCTACACCGAAGTGCGTATGGCGAAAATCGCGCACGAACTGCTCGCTGACCTCGACAAGGAAACCGTCGATTTCGTCGACAACTACGACGCGTCGATGACGATGCCGGAAGTGTTGCCAGCCAAGATTCCGAATCTGCTGGTCAATGGCTCCAACGGTATCGCCGTCGGCATGGCAACGAATATTCCGCCACACAATCTGCGCGAAGTCATCGATGGCTGTCTCGCGTTGATCGAAGATCCTGAACTCGATGTTGACGGCCTGATGGCACACATTCAGGGGCCGGACTTCCCGACTGGCGCCATCATCAATGGCCGCGCGGGCATCGTTTCGGCATACCGCACCGGTCGCGGACGGATTCTGGTACGGGCCAAGACCAGCATCGAATCGGACGAGAAGTCGAGCAAAGATCGCATCATTGTTCACGAGATTCCCTACCAGTTGAATCGCGCGCGCCTGATCGAGCGCATCGCGGAACTCGTGAAGGAAAAGCGCATCGAGGGCATTACCGAATTGCGCGACGAATCCTCGACTGACACGCGTATCGTTATGGAACTGCGACGTGGCGAGATCGCCGATGTCGTGCTCAATAACCTGTTTGCGCACACGCAATTGCAGAGTGTGTACGGCATCAACATGGTCGCGCTCGTTCGCGGCGAGCCAAAGACCCTTAATCTGAAAGAGATCCTCGCCCACTTCATCCAGCATCGGCGCGAGGTGGTCATCCGCCGCACGGTGTATTTGCTGCGCCGCGCGCGGACCCAGGGACATGTGCTCGAAGGTCTTGCGGTCGCGTTGTCGAACATTGATCCGGTGATCGAGCTAATACGGGACTCAAGTAGCTCGCAGGAAGCCCGCGAACGTCTGATGGCCCAGGATTGGGAGTCTGACAGTTTGCTCAAGATGCTGGAGCGCGCGGGGCCCAACGCCGCCCGCCCGGATGACCTTGCCGACGAGTATGGACTTCAGGAAAGCGGCGGCTACCGCCTGTCAGAAGAGCAAGCCCGCGCCATTCTGGATATGCGCCTCAATCGACTCACCGGGCTCGAGCAGGAACGGCTGATCGACGACTACAAGGGCGTCATCGAGACCATCACCGCGCTCATGGACATTCTCGGGCGACCTGAGCGACTCACTGAAATTGTCGTTGAAGAACTCGCTGCGATGCGCGAAGAGTATGGTGATGACCGCCTGACCGAGATCGTCAGCACCCAGGAAGATCTCACTGCTGAAGACCTGATCACCGAGCAGGACATGGTCGTAACCTTGTCCAACGGGGGGTATGCCAAGACCCAGCCGCTCGATGCCTATCAGGCGCAGCGACGTGGCGGCCGGGGCAAAGCGGCATCGACGGTGAAGGAAGAGGACTTCATCGAGCGTCTCATGGTCGCCAACACCCATGACACGATTCTTTGCTTCACGAATATGGGCAAGGTCTACTGGCTCCGCGTGTTTCAGATTCCGGTTGCGAGCCGCACGGCGAGAGGGCGCCCGGTCGTCAACATCCTGCCGCTGGATGAAGGGGAGCGCATCACCGCGATGCTGCCCGTGCACGAATATCGTGAGGACGAGTTCATCTTCATGGCGACGACCAATGGCACTGTCAAGAAGACGCCGCTCATGCATTTCTCGCGCCGGCGCACGTCCGGCTTGATCGCCATCGAACTTGAAGAAGGCAACACCCTGATCGGCGCGTCGATCACTGATGGCACACGGGATGTAATGCTGTGTTCGAGCGGCGGCAAGGTCATCCGCTTTAAGGAATCCGATGTCCGCGCAACCGGCCGCACGGCACGGGGTGTCCGTGGCATACGACTGCAGGGCGACCAGCGCGTTATGTCCCTGATCATTCCCCAGGGTGGCCAGATCCTCGTCGGCAGCGCGAACGGCTACGGCAAGAAAATGAACCTGGATGAATTCTCGGTCATCGGCCGGGGCGGTCAGGGCGTCATCGGCATGAAGTTGTCTGATCGAAACGGGGATATGGTGGGCGCCATAGAGGTGTTCGAAGGCGATGAGGTATTCCTGATATCCGATCAGGGGACGCTCATCCGGACCCGATGCGACGAGATCTCACATCAGGGCAGAAACACCCAGGGCGTCAGATTGATCAACGTCATCGACGGCGAAGCCCTGGTTGGCATCGCCCGTGTCGATGAACCTGAGGGATCTGACGAGGATGGCGATACGGATGCGGTTGCCGAAAATGCTGAGGCTGCTGCTCCGCTTGACGCGGATTCAGATTCAGGTGCTGGTCCGGTTCGGGATGACAGCCAGGATCAGAGCCGGGATCAGGATGACGCGGGTCGGGACGAAGGCGAGGCCCCGCAAGACTCCTGAGCGCGATTCGGGGCGAGTGAACGACGTCGCTCGCCGGTGACGGGTTTGGGGCTCAAGGGCGTAGAGCATCAGTGTGTAAAGCATCGCAACGTTCGCACTTAACATCCGTCACGGTTCCCCGTACGCTCTGCTCCAAGTGAAATCCTTTCGGCTGGAGCAGCACAGCGCTGCTGCGGAGTTGACTAGACAACCGAACCCAACAATCAAGAACCAAAGAACAAAAACACGTGGAAGATCTGGAGACATTGCGAGCGCGCATCGACGCGCTTGACGAGCAACTGCTGGCGTTGCTCAACGAGCGCGCGTCCTGTGCGCTAGCGGTCGCCGAGACCAAACTTGCAGAGAGCGGAGACGTTGCGCCGGTCTTCTATCGGCCTGAGCGCGAGGCGCAGGTGCTGCGAAAGATGATGCAGCGCAATCCCGGCCCCTTGTCCGGCGAGAAGGTCGCGCTCGTTTTCCGGCAGATCATGTCAGCGTGTCTTGCGCTTGAAGAACCACTGACGGTTGCCTACCTCGGGCCCCAGGGAACGTTCACGCAACTCGCGCTGCTCAAGCAGTTTGGTCACGCGGCGGTTCAGAAACCGCTCGTGACGCAGTCGGATGTGTTTCGCGAGGTTGAGGCAGAAAACTGTCACTACGGGGTCGTGCCGGTCGAGAATTCGACCGAGGGCGTTGTCATCCCCACCCTCGATAATTTCCTCTCGTCATCGCTCAAGATTTGCGGCGAGGTCGAACTTCGCGTGCACCATCATCTGATGATCAGCAAGGGCGGGGACGAGTCAAAGGTGGAGAAGGTCTTTGCACATCAGCAAGCGCTGGGGCAGTGTCGACGCTGGCTCGACGGCCACTTTCCGGGCATCGCCCGGGTCCCTCTCAGCAGCAATGCCGAGGCGGCACGGCGCGCGAGCGAAGAGCCAAACGCGCTGGCAATCGCAGCGGACATCTGTGCCGAGATCTACGACCTGCGGATCCTCTCGCGAAAAATTGAAGACGAGTCGGACAATACCACCCGATTTCTCGTCATCGGTCGCGAGGATGTCGGTCCGAGCGGGAGCGACAAGACGTCGATTATGGTCTCCACCCACAACAAGCCGGGGGCGCTCTACAAATTGCTTGAGCCGTTCCATCGACACGAGGTGTCCCTGACCAAAATTGAAACGCGGCCATCGCGCACCGGTGTCTGGTCCTATGTCTTTTTTATCGATTTCGAGGGCCACGCGCAGGACCAGACGATCCGGGATGTCATGTCGGAGGTTGATCGGGACGCGCTCGAGGTAAAGATGTTGGGCAGTTACCCACGGGCCATAGCCGGCGCTTCAACTGGGGGGACAGGATCATGAGCTGCGATTTCACAGCGCTTGCGCTTGCGGGCGTGCGCGGGCTGCAGCCCTATCAGCCGGGCAAGCCGGTCGAGGAACTGGAGCGGGAACTCGGCATTTCGGACATCGTCAAGCTCGCGAGCAATGAAAACCCGCTGGGACCATCGTCTGCGGTCGCCGAAGCGCTTCGCGAGGCGTTGCCTGAACTTGCCCGTTATCCTGATGGCAGCGCGTATGCGCTCAAACGCAAGCTCGCAGCGCATCTCGGTGTGCAGGAGGACATGCTCACCATCGGCAACGGCTCGAACGACGTCCTTGAGTTGATCGGGCGGGCGTTTTTACATGTCGGGGCGGAGTCGATCGTATCCCAGCATGCCTTCGTCGTTTACCCGCTTGTGACCCGTGCGATCGGTGCAGCCCTGACGGTCATACCCGCTTCGGACTTTGGTCAGGATCTGGTGGCGACCCGCGCAGCCATCAAGCCGTCGACGCGTTGTATCTTCATTGCCAATCCGAACAATCCGACCGGCACGTGGATTGCCCGCGACGCGTTCTGCGGGTTTCTTGCGCAGGTGCCTGAGGACGTGCTCGTCGTTCTCGATGAAGCGTACTTCGAGTATGTGGCAGAGCCTGACTATCCGGACGGCGTCAGCCTGCTCGGCGAGTATCCGAACCTCATCGTGACCCGCACGTTCTCAAAGGCCTACGGGCTCGCGGCGCTGCGGGTCGGTTACGCCGTGTCGAATCCGCAGATCGCGGACATTCTGAACCGCATAAGACAGCCCTTTAACGTCAATTCCCTCGCGCTCGTAGCGGCGGCGGCGGCGCTCGGCGACCAGCCGCATATTCAACGATCGGCCGCGGCAAACGCAGAGGGCATGGCGCTCCTGCGGTCCGGCTGTGACGAGTTGGGCATCGGCTACGTGCCGTCGGCTGGCAACTTCCTGACGATCGATGTTGGCCAGGATGCGACGCCGGTATACGGCGCGCTGCTGCGCGAGGGCGTCATTGTCAGACCGATCGGGGTCTACGAGATGCCCCAACACCTCCGGGTTACCGTGGGCACTGAATCTGAAAATCAGCGTTTTCTGTCCGCCCTGACAACAGTCCTCGGCTGAGCCGCGGGCAGTCCTTCGAAATGGCGGGATCTCGCGAGAAGCGTGACCGCCGACCCCTGAATCCGTCGCGCTTGACTGATCCGGCACCTGGAATGAGTGAGTATCCCTTTGGCTGAGCACGCGTCTGTACCATCGACCATGACCTTGCCAACCTGTGCGATCGTTGGTCTGGGATTGATGGGTGGCTCGGTGGCTGCGGCGATCAAGTCAGCAGTGGACGTTGAGGTGGTGGGCTTTGATGAAGATCGCGACGCCCTTGCCGAGGCCTTACGTCTGGGGTTGATTGACCGGGGTGCGGATTCGGTCAGCGAGGCCGCGCAGGATGCCGGCCTCGTTGTCATCGCCGTTCCCGTGCTCGCCATCGAAGGTGTGCTGGCAGAACTCGTGGGGCGCGAAGCGCAACTGACCATCACCGACGTCGGTAGCGTTAAACAGTCGGTCATCGATGCGGCGACCCGGGTCTTTGGTGTTGTCCCCCCCTGCTTCGTTCCGGGCCATCCGATAGCGGGCTCCGAGCGCCACGGCGTTAATGCCGCCCGCGCAGACCTCTTCCGCGACCACCGTGTGGTGCTGACGCCTACGGGAACGACCGATCCCGATGCGTTGGCACTCGTACGGCATTTGTGGGCAACCACCGGTGCGGAGGTGCTGGAAATGTCGGTCGCCGAGCATGACGCGGTGCTGGCACGGACGAGTCATCTGCCGCATTTGCTCGCCTATGCGCTCGTCGATTCGCTGTCCGCCCACGGAACCGACTTCTCGACATTCCGCTTCGCGGCCGGCGGCTTCCGCGACTTCACGCGGATCGCGGGCTCCGATGCGGTGATGTGGCGGGATATCTTCGCCAGCAACAGTCACCAGGTGGTGCCGGTCCTCGATCAGTACATTCAAGACCTCAGCGCACTGCGCGCGATGATGATGGAGGAGGACTGGGAGGGTTTGCGGCAGGTCTTTGAGCGTGCGCGGCAAGCCCGTGCACGCTTTCAATCGACTTCGTCGTCCCCGACGTCAGAGCCCCCTCTATCCCCCGAGACGCCGGGGTCAAAAGCGGAGAAATGAGCACGTGACGGATGTAAATGGGGTTCCGGTGATTGCCATCGACGGCCCAAGTGGGGCTGGTAAAGGCGCGATTGCGCATCGCTTGGCCCAGGCCCTCGGTTTCCATTTGTTGGATTCGGGCGCGATTTACCGGCTGATCGGATTGCGTGCACATCGTCACGGTGTAGACCTCGAAGATGTCGCGGCGGTCACCGCGGAGGCACGCGCGATGCAGGTGTCGTTTCTGCCGACCGGTCAGGTGTCGGACCCGCTGCAGGTATTGCTGGATGGGCAAGATGTGTCTGCCGACATCCGCACCGACGCCGCCGGCGTGCGCGCGTCCCGGGTCGCGGTGATACCCAACGTGCGAGAAGCGGTCTACGACCTGCAACGTGACTTTGCCCGCAGCCCCGGCCTCGTGGCGGATGGGAGGGATATGGGGACGGTGGTGTTCCAGGATGCGATGGTCAAAATCTTCCTGACAGCCAGTGTCGAGGCGCGCACTGAGAGGCGCTATAACCAGTTGAAAGATAAGGGTATTGGTGTTAACGTACACGACCTTTTTGAAAGCATCCGGGAACGAGATCAACGCGACACAGAACGATCTGTATCGCCACTCGTTCCTGCGGCGGATGCCGTCATCCTCGATAGTACCAGTCTGACAATAGATGAGGTGTACCAGCGAGGGTTGGCGATGATCGAAGAGAAACTCGGGACGGATCGAAGTGCCAACAGTTAGACGATCCCCACCGAATAACATGAACAGGACCGGATTGAGGGCAGCCTGCTGCGCGCCGAGGGTGTGTGAAAGCTGACCGTCGTTGGCAAATTCGGAGATTTGGGCTTACGCCCTGGAAAGACAAACAATGAGCGAAATGACTGAAGCAGTGGCCTCCACCGGAATGGAGAGTTTTGCGGATCTGTTCGAAGAGAGCCTGACGACGATTGAAATGCGTCCAGGTTCGATGATCACAGGCGTCGTGGTCGACATCGATTCCGAGTGGGTAACCGTACACGCGGGGCTGAAGTCCGAGGGCGTTATCCCGCGCGAACAGTTCGTCAGTGACGACGGTGACCTCGAAGTGGAGATCGGCGACACGGTTAAGGTCGCGATGGAGGCTGTCGATGACGGCTTTGGCGAAACCCGACTGTCGAGAGAGAAAGCGAAACGCGCAGAGTCCTGGGACATCCTCGAAAACGTTTACGACACCCAGGAAGTCATCAAAGGTGTTATCAGCGGTCGCGTCAAAGGTGGATTCACGGTTGAGATTCGCGACGTGCGCGCATTCCTGCCGGGATCACTCGTCGATGTCAGACCCCTGCGCGACACCGAGCATCTCGAAGGCCAGGAACTCGAATTCAAAATCATTAAGCTCGATCAAAAACGTAACAACGTTGTCGTCTCCCGACGAGCCGTACTGGAGCAGGAAAATAGCGCAGAGCGCGAATCCCTGCTGGAAAGCCTGCAGGAAGGCCAGGGGATCAAGGGGATCGTCAAGAACCTCACCGACTACGGTGCGTTCGTGGACCTCGGCGGCGTCGATGGCTTGTTGCATATCACAGATATGGCATGGAAACGCATCAAACACCCCAGCGAGATCGTTGCAGTGGGTGATGAAATTGACGTCAAGGTGCTCAAGTTCGATCGCGAACGCAATCGCGTGTCACTGGGTCTCAAGCAACTGGGCGAGGATCCGTGGGTCGCGATCACGCAGCGTTACCCGGAACACACACGCACCATGGCACGAGTGACCAACCTGACCGACTACGGCTGCTTCGCCGAGTTGGAAGAAGGCGTCGAAGGCCTCGTTCACGTTTCCGAGATGGACTGGACCAATCGCAACATCCACCCGTCGAAAGTTGTGCAGGTTGGTGACGAGGTCGAAGTCATGGTCCTCGACATCGACGAGGAACGCCGGCGCATCTCACTTGGCATCAAACAGTGTCAGGGCAATCCGTGGGAAGGATTCGCAGTACTCCACAACAAAGGCGACCGGATTCGCGGTTACATCAAGTCGATCACAGACTTCGGCATTTTCATTGGGCTTCAGGGTAACATCGATGGCCTGGTGCACTTGTCAGACATCTCCTGGCAGGAGCCAGGGGAACAAGCCGTACGACGATTCACCAAGGGTGATGAGATCGAAACGGTCATCCTGTCCATCGACGCAGAGCGCGAACGCATCTCTCTTGGTCTCAAGCAGCTTGAGGAAGATCCGTTTGGCAACTTCGTCGCCGAGCATGACCGCGGCTCACTCGTGATGGGCCGCATCAAGGAAGTCGATGCCAAGCAGGCTGTGCTTGAACTGGCCGAAGAGGTTGACGGCATCCTTAAGGCATCTGAGATCAGCGTTGATCGTGTCGAAGATGCCCGCAGTGTCCTGAGTGTCGGCGAGGAGCTTGAGGTCAAGGTCATCAACATTGACCGCAAGAACCGCACACTTGGCGTCTCTATCAAGGCCAAGGAGGTCGACGACGAGAAGCAGGCCGTTCACGAGCACCAGGCGAAGGAAGCGGTCATCAACCCGGGCAATCTGGGCGACCTGATCAAGAAGGAGATGGACAAGAAGAGCGGTTAGGCCGCTCTTGTCGCTGGCTTCTCGGAGCGAGTCGGCACTGTTATGACCGAATCCGAGCTTTGACTAAATCTGGAGCCATGACCAAATCCGAGTTGATTGAGCGAATCTGCATGGAGCGGACCCAGCTGTCGGCAAAGGATGTCGAACTGGCAGTGAAGATGATTCTTGATCATATGGCAGAGGCGCTCGCCGACCGCGAGCGAATTGAGATTCGGGGCTTTGGCAGTTTCTCGCTGCACTATCGTGCAGCGAGACTCGGCCGCAATCCGAAAACCGGCGAGAAAGTCAGACTGGACGGCAAGTTCGTGCCACATTTCAAGCCGGGTAAGGAACTGCGGGACCGGGTTAACCTGCGGCTGCAGGCAGGTTGAGGCGGTCACGCTCATTTATCGACAGGCATACCGACAGGCATACGGGCCGGGTCAGTGACTTCTAACAGTGACGAACAGTGTGGAACAGACGCCACGAGAATGTCCCAACCCCACGATGCTGACTTGCAACGGTTGCCGTGGACCGATGCGCTAGTCAGTGAGGTCGTGGGGACGACAACGTCGGGTGACGCTGGGTGGCATCCAGGCGGCGAGGCAGCACAGAAACGTCTGGCGGCACAGAAAGCTCTGGCGGCACAGAAGGCTCTGGCGGAACAGAAGGGAGGCATGGCATGGCATTGTTGAGGCGGTTTCTGTTCCTCATCTTTGCGCTCGTTGTTGGGCTCTTCGGCTTTTTGGCCGCGACTGAAAACAGTGCGGCGGTTGCCCTTGGTTTCCTGGGGGCCTCGACACCGGCGATCCCTGTTTCCTGGTGGCTCGTGATCGCTTTTGTGGGCGGCGTACTGGTCGCGACCGTCGTCAATATGCTCACAACGCTTGGGCTCAGAGGCGCGCTTCGCCGCGCGTTGAAAGACAATCAGAAACTGCGTCGGGACAATCCGTCACAAATCTCATCGAAAGACAGCGCTCTGGCACCTGCGCCGGTGGGTCAATAGTCTGCGTCAGGGGTAAGAGCGGGTCGGGCACTGACGAGCGGTGCAGGGATGCACTGCCATTTTCTGCCGGGCCTTTTTTCTGCAGGCCTCTTTCTGCAAGATCATGCGAGGTTTGCTTGCAAACCGACTCCCAAGAATTGTCAGGATGACAATTTTGGGACAGGAACTGGTTGGTAAGGAAACTTTTTTGCGGCGGGCACAGACTCATCCACTATGGACAGCTATCTCCTCTACAGCCTGATCGTCGTCGCCATTGGCATTGGTTGGCTGCTGGGGCGCTGGGAGCGGCTGCGCGGGACTGCAAAGCCGGCGTACCGGGGCCTCAACTATCTGCTGAACGAGCAGAATGACCGCGCTGTCGCAAGCTTTATTCAGGACCTGGAGGTCAACCAGGAGACCCTGGAAACGCATCTCGCTCTGGGTAGTTTGCTGCGCCGACGAGGCGAGTTGGACAAGGCCGTGGTGGTGCATGAAAACATCCTGACCCGGGCACGTTTGGGTCGGGATGTGATGTTGGGCGTTCAGCTTGAACTCGCGCGTGACTACCTGCTTGCCGGGTTGCTGGATCGTGCAGAGACGGTGGTGCAGGAATTGATCAAGGAAAAGGGTCCGATTCGGCTCGAGTCGCTTGAGATGCTCATTGAAATCTATGAGCGTGAGAAGGACTGGACTAAAGCGATAGCGACGGCAGATCAACTGCTGTCGGCAGGGACTAACGAGTCGGTAGAGCGGGCCGTCTCCCACTATTACTGTGAGCTTGCTGACAAAGCGTTGTCGGCAGGCGAATTGCCGCAAGCAGAAAAGCTGCTCGACAAGGGTGAGTGCCGGTTCGCGGCGAACGCCAGGATTTGCCTGTTGAAGGGGCATGTGGCATTTGTATCGAATAACTATCAAAAAGCCATTAATGAGCTACAGCAGATTAACGGTTGTGATCCCGTATTCACGCAGCAGTCGATCGACCTCCTCAGGCAGTGCTATGAGGAACGTGGCGACGGCTTTGCCGAGTTCGGCGACTACCTGGCCCGCTGCCTCGAAACAAATCCGTCGATATCCATCGTACTTGCCATGGCCGACCTTCGGCGCGAGCACGATGGTGACGAGGGTGTTTCTCGGTTTATTGCCGATTACCTGAAGCGAAACCCTACGATCAGGGGCCTGACCCGGCTGATCGATCTGCATATGGACAACGCGACTGGCGTGTCCCGCGAAAACCTCGCGATTTTGCGGAGCTTCGCCGACGCTCTGGTTGCCGAGAAGCCCGGCTTTCGATGTGACGAGTGCGGCTTCTCCGTCAAGAAGATGCATTGGCACTGTCCGGGTTGCCACGATTGGGGCTCAGTGAAGCCGATTTTCGGCCTCGAGGGCGAGTAGGCGGCACTGGTACTGGCACTGCAAGGGGACTGAAAAAGTGCTTTCTTGTACTTTTTTCAGAGTCGCGGACCCGGGCCCGCTTGCGACAAATCAATGCCTTGTGGCGCCGGTTTGCGGTCAATGCTGTTCACGGCTCGCAAAGCGAACGTGAAATCCATGAGCAATTGGTCGATGTCGCGTCCGGCGCGCGCGGCGGCAATCGCTTACGTAACAGCTGTCATCGCCTACGCATCGGTGCACTTGTCCTACGCGCGATACCGCCTTGACCGCCTTGCTGATGCTGCGTTTTCCTACATCATATCCGCGATGCCGTTGCTATCTTTTGCTTGCTCTCAAACCAAATGGAGGAGATATGAGGCAAGTAATTGGCAGACCGATGTGGTGTTTGATGCTGATGGCGATCGCGTTTAGTTGGGGGCAAACCGCCCTCGCTGCGGACGCCCGAGGCCAGATGCAGGTAACCCAGGTGACGGCGACGTCGTCACTGCAGGTCAATATCAATAAGGCGGACGTAAAGACGTTGCAAAAGCGGCTCATGGGCATCGGCAAGCGCAAGGCGGAGGCGATTGTTGCGTATCGAGACCAATACGGTCGCTTTTTCTCGGCTGAGGAGTTGACGGCGGTGAAGGGAATCGGTGACTCGCTGGTGAAGCGTAACGAAGGGCGCATCATTGTTGATTGATGTTGCGTCGGGGCGAGACCTCGAACGTCAGTACGACGTTCGAGGTCTCGGTCTCAGTCGCGTTTGACACAAGGAACTCAATAACATCACCAGGTAATGTGAGGGATGGTGATCAGGGGCCGCGAAGGGCTTCCGGTCACAGGCTACGTTGTGATCGCTGCCATCCCGTCAAGCCCGCCCGCAGCGAGATTACGCGCAAATCGCTCATCGCCCAGGTAGTGGTACCCCGCGCCGCCAATGCTGATCCAGTCATCGATGTTGGTGCGCTTGTTGTCGATGAGCAATGCTTCATGATTCGCGCAATCGATTCCCAGTCTGTCGATGGCCAGGCGATTGAGAATACGTTTGTCCTCGGTGCGCTCTTCCCAGGACGTGACGATCACGTTGCAGTCAGAATCGAAGCCATAGATCGGCACAATAACCTCTGAGAAGAGGTCTGGATTGACCGTTACGATTGCCTGGGGCAGTTGGCGAGACCGAAAGAAGCGGTAAGTCGCGTCGAAAAAACGGATGTGGTGACAGCATGCGGTCATGTGGGCAACGACGGCGTCGGGCGCCAATCCGACGCGTTCGGCAATGGCGTCAGCAAATTGAGCCGTCGATATTTTATCGAGACACCAGCGCGAGCCAAGACCGCTGTCGTCAAAGGTGTCATAGATCACCATCCATTCAGGCCCGGATGCCCAGATGAAGCGCTCATCGCACAAGGTGTCGCCGAAATCCCACTATAGACATTTGATCGCCGGCATCTTGTTACCTGTGCGTCATCAGGTTCAGCATTTCATCAGGTCATCAGGTCATCAGGTCATCAAGCCATCAAGGGCAATTCGCTTGCAGGGATGATTTCACGATGCCATTACGTCAGGCATTGATCTGACGGGGATCGAAAGCATCGCGGACCGCCTCGCCGATGAAGACCAGCAGACTCAGCATGGTGGCGATGACGACGAAACCAGAGATACCGAGCCAGGGTGCCTGCAGGTTGTTCTTGCCTTGGCTGAGCAGTTCGCCGAGGGAGGCGGAGCCGGGCGGCAAGCCGAAGCCGAGAAAGTCGAGGGCCGTCAATGTCGTGATGGAGCCAGATAGCGTGAATGGCATGAAGGTCAGCGTTGCGACCATCGCGTTTGGCAGAACGTGCCGCCATATCAGTGTGAAATCGGAGGCGCCGAGTGCCCTCGCGGCTTTAACGAAGTCCAGATTCCGAGCACGCAGGAACTCGGCGCGGACCACGCCGACGAAGCCCATCCACGAGAACAGCAGCATGAGACCCAGCAACCACCAGAAATTGGGTGTGAGCACGCTCGCAACAATGATCAGCAGATAGAGAATCGGCATGCCGGACCAGACTTCGATAAAGCGCTGACCGAGGAGATCGAGCAGGCCTCCATAGAAGCCTTGCAGGGCGCCGGCGGTTATCCCGACTGCTGCGCTGAACAGTGTTAGTACAAGACCAAACAGAACCGAGATGCGAAACCCGTAGACGAGGCGCGCCAGGACATCCCGCCCCTGGTCGTCCGTACCGAGCCAGTTCACGCTGTCTGGCGGTGATGGTGCCGGTTGGGTCAATGCGTAGTTGATGGTGTCGTAGCTGAAGCGAACCATTGGCCAGATCATCCAGCCTTTTTCGGTGATGAGTTCGGCCACAAACTCGTCACGGTAGTCGGCTTCAGTTTCAAACTCGCCGCCGAATGCGGTCTCGGGGTAGACGCGGAGCGCGGGTACAAAGTAGCCGCCGTCGAACTTCACCAGAAGGGGCTTGTCGTTGACAAAGAGTTCAGCCGCCATGCTGGCGCAGAAGATAATCATGAAGACCCAGAACGACCAGTAGCCTCGCCGATTACTGCGAAAATTCGCTATCCGGCGTTCCGTCAGGGGCGACATTGGGGAGGATTTAGCCGCGCGCGTGAGCGGTGACACATGGGTGGATCAAACTTCACGGGTGTCAAAATCGATGCGCGGATCGATCAGGTGGTACATCACGTCGCCCACGATTCCGAGGACCAGCCCAAGCAGCGTGAACAAAAAGAGGGTGCCGAACATGACCGGGTAGTCGCGCGTCAGCGCGGCTTCAAAGCCCAGCAAGCCAAGGCCGTCCAGGGAGAAAATAACCTCTGTCAGGAGTGCGCCGGTGAACAACACACCGACGAACGCTGACGGAAAGCCGGCGATCACGATGAGCATGGCGTTGCGGAACACGTGACCGTAGAGGACCCGGCGTTCTGCTAGACCCTTGGCTCTTGCCGTGATCACGTACTGCTTGTTGATCTCTTCGATGAACGAATTCTTCGTCAGCATTGTCAGGCTGGCAAATCCGCCGATGACCATGGAGAGCAGCGGCAGGGCGAGGTGCCAGAAGTAATCCCGGACCTGTTCGTACCAGGTGAATGAGTCCCACCCGGAAGAGGTCAGCCCCCGCAGCGGGAACCAGTCGAAATATCTGCCTCCGGCAAAGAGCACGATCAGCAGAATCGCGAAGAGGAAACCCGGCACGGCGTTGCCGAGAATGACGATGGCAGAAGACCAGACGTCGAATCGACTGCCATCGCGCACGGCCTTGGCGACGCCGAGCGGAATCGAAATCAAATACACGAGCAGCGTCGTCCACAGGCCGAGAGAGATGGAAACCGGCATCTTGTCGACAACGAGTTGCGCGACGGAGCGGTCCTGGAAGTAGCTGTTGCCGAGATCAAAGCGCGCATAGCTGCTCATCATCTGGAAAAACCGCTCGTGCGCGGGTTTGTCGAGGCCGAACTGCCGTTCGAGATCCTTGATTAGTTCGGGCGGAAGTCCCTGCGCGCCACGGTACTGCGAGGCACCGCCGCCGACCGTGGGTCGGTTGTTCGTTCGACCGGCCTCAGCGCCCGCATCGCCGCCGCTGAATCGGGCGGTGGCTGATACCGCGTCGCCGGTCAGTTGGCCAATGAGTTGTTCGACCGGGCCCCCAGGCACGAATTGCACGACAACAAAGTTGATGACCATGATGCCGACCAGGGTCGGGATGATCAGTAAAAGCCGCCTTAATACGTAGGCTGACATGGCTCTGCAGTCGGGCTAGTGGCGCTGCTGCCGGGCTAACGACGCTGCTCTGACTTTAACGTCGTTGCCAGCCGGCGAGCTTTGCTGGTGTCAACCCACCAGCTTGCAAACTGGACGCCTCTCGAGGGGATGATCGGCGGCATGCCAAACTTGTCCCAGTGCGCAAGACGGTCATAGGCGATGTGCCATTGCGGAATCATCCAGTGGCCCCATTGCAGGACGCGATCAAGCGCCCGCGTTGCTGTGATCAACTGTTGCCGGTCAGGAGCGGCGATGACGTGCTCTATCAGTTGATCGATGGCGGGACTGCGGATGCCAACGACGTTGCGTCCGCCTTCGTTGGCGGCAGACTCCGAGCCGAAGAACGAGCGTTGTTCGTTTCCAGGCGACATTGATTGGGCAAAGGTGTGAATGATGACATCGAAGTCATAGGTGTCCCGCCGGCGCAGGTACTGGGACGTGTCGACGGTGCGAACCGTCGCGTAGATGCCCAGTTTCTTCAGGTTCTGCGTGAAGGGCAGCACAATGCGCTCGAAACTGGGGCTGACGAGCAGCACCTCAAACGTCAGTTCTACGCCTTCGGTATTCTGCCGCTTGCCGTTTCGAATTGGCCAGCCGGCGGCATCGAGGATTTTCCCGGCCTCGCGCAGATTCTTGCGTAGCGCACGGGGACCGCCGCCCGCGGGTGCTTCATACGCGGC
Source organism: Gammaproteobacteria bacterium (assembly GCA_963693635.1). Classification (GTDB taxonomy): domain Bacteria; phylum Pseudomonadota; class Gammaproteobacteria; order Pseudomonadales; family Azotimanducaceae; genus CAVOBC01. The sequence goes on from CAVOBC010000034.1 coordinate 19,119, forward strand.
GGTGAACACCTCATCGGGGATCTTGCCACGCAGCGGCGTCAGCAGTTTTAGCTCATCCGCGCCCGGCAAGCCCGTGGCGGCAAGTTCAGAGTTGTCAAAGTAACTGCGGGTCCGTGTGTATTGACTGTAGAAGAGGTTCTCGTTCGACCACTCGAAGTCAAACGCGTACGCGAGCGCCTGGCGCACGCGCGAATCGCTGAGTCCGGGGCGCCGAGTGTTGAATGCGAATCCCTGCATGCCGGCAGACCGGCTGTGGTCGAAGCCTTTCTTGATGAGCGTGCCGTCTTTGAGCGCAGGAACGTCATAGGCCGTTGCCCAGGATTTGGATGACGACTCCGGTCGATAGTCGTACTCGCCAGCTTTGAAGGCTTCAAGCGCGATGTCGGTGTCCCGATAGTAGTCGTAACGGATCAGGTCGAAGTTGAAAAAGCCCTTGTGGACCGGGATGTCTTTACCCCAGTAATCCGCATTCCGTTCGAACGTCACTGAACGGCCTGCCTCGAAGTCCTTTATCCGGTACGGACCTGAGCCAAGTGGCGGCTCAAGCGTGGTCTTGTCAAACTCGCGATCGGCCCAGTAGTGCTTTGGCAATATCGTGAGCTGTCCAAGGATCAGTGGCAGTTCCTGATTCTCGCCAGGCTTGAAGTTGAAACGGACCGTGTCGTCGCCGACTTTGACTGCTTCGGCGACGTTGCCATAGTAGTAGCGAAAGAACGGCAGCCCCTTGCCGAGCAGGGTCTCGAAGCTCCAGAGCACGTCGTCAGGCGTGACCGGTTTGCCGTCGTGCCAACGCGCGTCGGCGCGAAGCTTGAAGGCTACCCAACTCCGGTCCTCTGGCATGAAGACTTCTTCTGCCAGTTCGCCGTATTGCGTGAATGCCTCATCGAGCGAGGACGTCGTGAGGGTGTTGTACAGCAGTCCGAGTCCCGCCGCAGTGCTGCCTTTGACGATGAAGCTGTTGAATGAATCGTAGGACCCGATGGAATGCAGGTGGATCGTGCCGCCCTTGGGCGCGCTCGGATTCGCATATTTAAGGTGGGTGAATGCTGGACCGTGCGCCGGGGCCCCGTGCATTGCGAAGCCGTGTTGGCCCTCCACGCCGTCGAGGGAACTCGCATTCGCCTGGGAGCAGCCCAGGCTCACCGCAAAACTGTAGGCCAGAAGCATCAGTGCCTGGCGGATTTTCGCGAGTTCGATCATGTCCGTGTTCCGTTTGTCTGTTGGCTGGATGATGCATCGTCGGTTGGCAACGTGTTACCTTGCGATCGCTCGTCGGCGATGGTCGCGCTTGGAAGATGGTGGCACCTAGCAGATGGTGGCACCTGGCAGATGGTGGCACCTGACATATGTATGACCACTGATTTCTCGGTTTGTCTCCCAGACGATCAGATCGGTGAGGCGGGGACGTCGGGCCGAGTCGAACGCACCTTGCGCATTGCTGCTCATTCCCGGAGACGTAAC
>CAVOBC010000035.1:0-20517 GCA_963693635.1 Gammaproteobacteria bacterium
GGTGTTCAGGATCTGGATTTACCCTGGGGGAAAACCCATCGGGTTTTTGATGATGGCCGTGTACCAACGGACAATCCATATAGCGGCGTTGACGGCGCACTTCAAAGCATCTGGACTCGCGGTCATCGCAGCCCTCAGGGTCTCGAGTATCGCGCCTCGTCAGGACAACTCTGGGGCACCGAAATGGGACCCCGCGGTGGTGACGAAGTTAACCTCTTGAAAGCGGGCGGTAATTACGGCTGGCCGTTGTACTCCCTTGGACGGGACTACGACGGCACGCCGGTTAATTATGGCAAAGAGCTTGGTATTGAATTTGAGCTGAAAGATATCGAGCAGCCTGTTGTTGATCTCACGCCCTCGCCTGCTGTCTCCAGCTTCATCTTCTACGACGGTGACACCTTCCCCGCGTGGCAGGGCAACATGCTGGTAGGCGCGCTGAAAGACCGCAGTCTGACCCGGATGGTGCTGGCCGGGGATACTGTCATTCAACGGGAAACGCTGTTTCAGGGCGTCGCGCGAATGCGAGATATTGAAACCGGCCCTGATGGCGAGCTTTATGTTCTCTTCGAGCATAACTCCGGCGGGCAGATTGTGAGGCTTGTGCCAACGGACGCGCCGACTGTGCGGTGATCCCATCGGCGGGTTAAGCCGCGTTGGTTGGCGCTTCATCGACGTCGGTCTATCTCTGCAAACTATTGCCGTCCCAAAATTGTCATCCTGACAATTCTTGGGCATCGGATTGCTAGCAAACCTCGCATGATCTTCCAGAAAAGAGGCTTGCAGAAAAGAGGCCAGCGGAACTGGCTAACGATGTTGTGAGCGCATGGGCGCGGGTTGTGGCCCCTATCGCTGTACCCCACGCTTCATTTAGCATGGGCCAGGTTCTTTTCTGAGGAAACACTGATGCCTATTCCCATTCCAGCGCTGCGTGAAGCTGACCTGCCCGAGCGCGAGAAGAGCGCCTGGAAAATGATGGGTCCCGGGGCGGTGATGATCGGCCTCGCGGTTGGCTCGGGCGAGCTCATTCTGTGGCCCTGGATCACCGCAAAATTCGGCCCCTCGATGATGTGGGCAGCCGCGCTTGGCGTCTTCGTGCAACTTTGGATACAGATCGAGATCGGCCGCTGGGCGGTGTCAACCGGGGAGAGCGCGTTCACCGGTTTTGCTCGCATGTCGAAACTCTGGGTGTATTCCTTCATTACGTTGATGTTTGTCGGCGCTTTTATGCCGGGGTGGGGGCGCGCCGCAGGCGTTGCGGTGAAAAACCTGATCTTCGGCGTCGACGGTCCCGGCCCGGACTGGTTCTGGACGGCGGTTGTCTTTGGTGCAGCGCTCCTGATCATCTTCGGGCCTAGGCAGATCTACGCGACGGTCGAGAAATCCATCACAGGCATGGTGCTCATCATCACCATCGGTATGGTGTTCGTCGCGTTCAGCATTGGTACGCTCGCCGATGTTGGGACGATGCTGGGCGGCATCGTCAATTTCGGCCACATCGAGCTTGACGACGAATTCACGTTCCACCGCTTTTTCGGTGCGTTCGTGTTTGCCGGTGCGGGTGGACTCAGCAACCTCTTCTACGCGTACTACCTTCGCGATAAAGGTATCGGTATGGGCGCACGCATCCCGGTGCTGCTGAATCCACTCCGTGAGTCGCAGACCGGCGACACTGAGATCGGCTACGTCTTCAAGGATACCGAGCAGAACATCATCCGCTTCAAGAGCTGGTTCAGTTACGTAAAGCTCGACTCGACCGTGTTCTTCTGGCTCGGTAATACATTCACGATGTTTCTCTTCATGTTCGGCGCCCTGGTCGTTCTCTATCCGCAGGGAATAGTCCCGGAGGAGGGGCAGTTGCTGTGGGATCTTGCACTCATACTCGAGGGCCCGATGGGTGTCTTTGGGCGTTATCTGTTTCTCGTCATCGGCATCTGCGCGCTTTTCAGCTCCATCCTCGCGGGCATGGACGGCGGGGTGCGGATGTGGGTCGATCTCCTTCACACCAACTTTCAGTCCATGCGCGGCTTTGCCGCGAACCGCATGTATCTCACGATCGCAGTCGGCAGTTCGGCGATTGGTGTCGCGGCGACGTGGTTCTTTGAAACCTTCGAGGTCTCGGCGCTTGATTTCTTCTTCATCAGCGCGACGCTGTCCGGCTTTGCAATGGCGGGTTACGTGCCCGCGCTCTTGTATATGAATCTGAAGTACTTGCCACCGAGTGCACGTCCGAGGCTCCTCAATATCGTGATGGTATCGTTTGGCGGATTGATCTACATCAGTTTTGCGCTCTACACACTGTGGACGAAGGTCGGCGAATGGCTCTAGCAGGCTGCCGAAAAAGCAGCCTGCTAGACCGATACATGGATGTATCGGCCGAAAATCGACGACGTAAGTCGTTGATTTGTCGCGAGCGGGCTGAGGCCCGCGACTCTGAAAAAGTGCAGAAAAGCACTTTTTCAGCACCCTGCTAGGGCCGACGACCAAGGGAAGCGGCAAGCACGATGAAAACACCCAAACGTGGCGCGTCGGATGGAAACACGGTCTACAGCACGGATCGGGGGCGCATCTGCACCGGCTGCCAGCGGCCGGTCGCGGGTTGTGTGTGTCGTGACAAACCCGCGTCCACTGGCGACGGGGTCGTGCGGGTCAGTCGCGAGACGAAGGGGCGCAAGGGCAAAGGGGTGACGGTGGTCACAGGCGTGCCGGCGTATGAGCTTGAGCGCGTAGGCAAAGCGCTGCGCAAGCGCTGTGGCACAGGCGGCACGGTCAAGGATGGGCACATAGAGATTCAGGGCGAGCAGCGTGAGCTTGTCGCGACCCAGTTGCAGGCATCGGGTTACACAGTAAAGGTCGCTGGCGGCTAATTCGTTCTATGACAATTCTTGGGCATCGGTTTGCAAGCAAACCCCGCACTTTCTTCCAGAAAAGAGGCCTGCAGTAGAGAGGTCTGCGCAAAATGGCGGTGCATCCCTGCACCGCACTAGCTCGACCCTGCGACGCGGGTCAGGGTCGCGCGGTCTCCGCGCGCTGGCGCAGTTCGGTCAGACGCCAGGAGAATTCATCGTGGGTGCCTGCGATGACGCTGGCCGCGCCGGTGACCGATGCTTCGCCGTTCACCCGAAACTGCCAGAAACTTCGGCCGGACGTGGCGCGGACACCATTGATGGCAACAACGAGCTCTCCGAAGTCGTGAACCTCGATCTCGACGTCGGCAGCACCGCGCAACGTTGAAAGCGCGGACATGCCGCTTTGACCTGGATATGAAACCGAACGACCGGCGTCCGTGAACGTCAGTTGCCCAATTGCCGAGTCCGCCGGTGCCGTGCGATCAGTCGTGCACCCGCCGATTGTGCAGATGAGGGTGATGATGAACACGTGGCGACGGGGGTGTCGGTAGGCATGTCGGTATGGATGGGGGTGCGCATGTCGGAATGGGTATGGATGGGGGTAAGGGTAAAAATGCAGCATGGTTTGGTCAGCGTTCGACGCATTGGCAGGCGCAGCATCATCTCAGAAAAGTGGTACGAATCCGGTATGGTGAGTCATCAGAACACGTCAGGGCGTTCACATGAGCTTAGAGATCTATACCGGTGCGACGCCGAATGGGTGGAAAATCACCATCATGATCGAGGAATTACGGGAAGCGGGTGCACAGTTGCCAGAGGTCAATCTGCATTCGGTCAGTCTGGGGGGCGATCAGTTCACCGACGCGTTCACTGCAATCAACCCAAACCAGAAAATTCCAGCGATTGTGCACGACGGGCGACCCATCATAGAGAGTTGCGCCATCCTCCAGTATTTGGGGGAGCAGTTCGAAACGTCGCGCTTCCCACTCGACGAGCGGCGGTGGGATGTGATTCCGTGGTTGTACTGGCAGGCGGCTAACGTCGGACCGGTCTTTGGCAACAAGCTGAGTTATACGCGCTACATCACAGATGCAAACGATGTTGAAAAGGCGCACCCGCTTGAGCGGTTCGGCAAAGAAGCGTTGCGGCTGGTTGCGGTACTTGACCACCAGTTGGCGCAGCATGACTACATTTGTGGGGACGAATTCACCGTCGCGGACATTGCCACCTGGTGTTGGTTTCGGTCCTACAAGTGGGCGAAGATTGATATTACAACGAAGCCCAGAGTTGTCGATTGGGTCCACCGCGTACGCGCGCGGCCGGGTGTTGAGCGGGGCATTTCATTTGGTGTGCCAAAGGATGAGATTGACAAGTTCAGTAAGGAGCGCCGCCAGCAGTACCGGCAAAATGGAGCCGGCATTGCGTCAAACGCGGCGCTGAAGAGCGACATCGCTGAGTAATGGAGTAATGGTACGGGGCGAGGTCAGCCTGCGCTCGACGTCAAGCAGGTCGCATCACGTTCGTTGCGCGAGCCGTGAATAGAATGTTTGTTTGTATTGCGCTCGGGGGTTCACGTTCGCTGCGCGAGCCGTGAATAGATGTTTGTTTGTGTGTGGGCGAGATTTCACGTTCGCTTACGCGAGCCGTAAATAGAATGCGTCTCAGCGAGGTTCAGGGTCCACTTGTCCAGCATGCCCCGCACCTTGTCGATTGTGATGGGCTTGGTGATGTGATCATCCATACCGGCGTCGAGGCTTGATCGTCGGTGCTCGGCGAGCGCGGTCATGGCGATAATGATCTGACGCTCTGTCGCCGTTCCCGTTTCGCGTTCGCGGATGCGGCGGGTGGCGGTGAGGCCGTCGAGGATCGGCATTTGGCAATCCATGAAGACCACATCGAAGGCGTCACTGTGAAGGCGGTTGACCGCTTCGAGTCCGTTGTCTGCCAGTTCGACTTCACAGTCGCGCGAATGCGGCTTTGCTGCCTTTGGCATCACCGGAGTCCCTAAGGGCGATAGCGATGCCAAGCTGCGTGAATCGCGGCGACGCGCCGAGTTCGTGGGCGCGATTGAAGCGGGTAACTGCGTCTGGGTTGCGGTTCGCCTCCAGCATTGAGGCGGCCAGAATCATATGTCCGCGCGTGAGCGTACTGTCGAGCGGCACCCGCGGTTCCAGCATCTTGATCGCGTCTTCGTGTCGTTCCCGCAGCGCGAGCAGCCGAGCGAGTTCCATGATGGCCTGTATTGAGGTTTCGGCATTGCCCTCCAGACGCGCAAGATGGGTGAAAGCGCGTGCATTCTCACCGCGGCCTGCGAGGCTGATGCCGTACCATTCATTGGCGAGCATGTTTGCCGAGTCCAGGGCCAGAGCCCGCTTGAAAGCGACGTCTGTATCCACCCGCGATGACTGCAGACGCGCGAGTCCAAGCTTTGACCAGGTCGACGCGGCGTCCGGGTCAATGGCGGCAGCGCGCTCCAGCGCGTCCGCCGCGTCCCCGGCGCGTTCGTTCAAGAGATGCACCGAGCCGAGCAGGACCCATCCTGCGGCTGAATCTGGATTGCTTTTGATGGCCGCTTGCGCCCGCCCGACGTTGGTCGCGAACTCGCCACGCTCGATCATCTTGCCGAGTCCGGGGAACTGCTTTTCCAGACTAGACGTTGTCAATGCGCCCCGAATCGCACCCGCTGAGATCGAAGCCGGTGGCTGCTGTTGCAGGTCTTTTAGCCGTGTTGCGCCAGCGGGCAGTGCGACGCTGACGCTGAGGACGAGGATGAGTCTGAGCGCGATTCGTGCCGCGCCAACCCGGCAGATCAGCCCGTGGCGGCCGCCTCCCGAATAATCGATGCCGGGGTGGATGCTTTCGTCAGGGACCGTGGCGATGGCCGACCCGCTTTGGTCTGTCGTCTTGTAAGCGTTGGAACCACAGGTTTCCTTCTGTTGTCAGGCGTTGGATGCGGTTTGTCGACAGACGAGGCGATGGTTCAAGCAGAGCGACCGGAACCTCGTCATTTGACGCGGACGAGCGCGCAAATATGCCGGGCAGGAGTACGTGTCGCTGGCCTGCTAGACTGTGATTAAGGGTGAAACATTCGGAGTGGACATGGAAGCGCTACTCGTTGTTGGAACGCCGGTTTACCGTACTCGCGTCGGTTACTGTCGTTGTTGTCTTGTTGATGCATCTAACGAGCGCATACCGGGTACGTCGTCGGGCCAGGATGTTGGAGGCGACCGAGTTTGCGGTCACCTCAGTTTCGCCGTCTGGCCGAGATGGGTCGGTCGCGGTGAGGAACGGCCCGTTGATGCTCTTGCCTGCCGATGTCAAATCCAGGTTGCCAGACGTTCAACTCGGATTCACTGCCGCCCGAGTACCAATCTTCGCGGGCGCTCGCCAGACTGCCCCGATGGATGTGACGCAGATGAGATTGCGGCGGGGCTCGGGATCTCGCCAGCTATGATTGCAGACCTCGGCGCGACGTGGCGGTCAGACAGAAGCGCTGACGGCGAAGATCGTACCCGGATACAATTCACCCGGCCGACGCTTGCCGCTGCCGTGGCCCCTGGCAGCGCCCGCCGGGATGAGCCGCGGGCAGAACAATAGCCCTGCAAGACTAACCAGTAATAAGAAAAATACACAAAGCTATGGGATGTGACACAACGCCGCGAGTGTTTCAGTTTGATTGTGCTTGCGCTCTTTTCGATTGGGTCCGGGCTCTTTTTCAGCAACCCTTCATGGAACTAAAGCAATATGCTGCGGTGTTCCCTGCGCGACAGCGCGGTAATCCGGCACAGTGAGAGGCTGCTACGACATGCTGACCGTACGTGGTCTGACCTGTGAGCGTAATGAGCGGGTCCTCTTCCGTGATCTCAACGTCGAACTGGCGGCTGGCGGCCTGTTGCGGATCCGCGGGCCCAATGGCAGTGGCAAGACAACACTTCTGCGCATTCTCTGCGGTCTCTTTGAGGACTTCACCGGCGAGGTCGAATGGGCGGACGACACCCGCTTTGTGTTTGCTGGTCACCGGCCGGGTGTTAACGGGGCCCTGAGTGCAGCCGAAAATCTGGCATTCCTTGTCGGCCTTGCGGGTGATGCGACGGGCTCCCGTGTCGTTGATCAGGCGCTGGCTGCGGTCGGCCTCGCCGGTTATGAGGACACGCCGGCTTCAGCCTTGTCCGAGGGTCAACGCAAGCGCGTGAACCTGGCCCGCCTCGCCTTTGTTAGCCCGCGGGCGCCTGTCGCGAACCGGGCGTCTATCGGTGGTGACGATGCCGCCGGTCCGGACGTGTGGGTGCTCGACGAACCGCTGGCGTCGCTCGACGCGGACGGCGTGCACTGGGTCGAACGACAGATTGGTGCACATCTGGATGCCGGTGGCGCGGTTCTGTTCACATCGCACCAGGACCTGCAGGGGCGTCTGCCTTCTCAAACGCTGGACCTCGGCCTGTGACCGGCTTTTTGTTGATCCTGCGCCGGGATCTCATGATTGCCTGGCGGCGGCCAGCCGATGTTGGCAATGCGGTTGCCTTCTTTGTCCTGGTCGTCGTTCTATTTCCCCTAGGCATGGGGCCCGATCGGGCGCTGCTTGCGGCGGCCGGACCAGGCGTCATCTGGGTGGCGGCCCTGTTGTCCGCGCTGCTGTCTCTCGAAACCGTGCTGCGACCGGATTATGACGATGGATCGCTTGAACAAATGGCCGTCTCCAGCAGGCCATTTCTGCCGCTTGTCCTCGGCAAGATTGTGAGCCACTGGGTGCAAAGCGGCTTGCCGATCGTGCTCCTCTGCCCCGTCCTCGCGGTTATGTACTTCCTTCCGGCTGACGCAATCGGAGCGATGATCCTGTCGCTGCTGCTCGGGACGCCGACGCTTAGTCTGGTCGGGTCCATCGGTGTGGCACTCACCCTGGGTGCGCGCAAAGGCGGGACGCTCCTGGCGGTCTTAATCCTGCCGCTTTACGTCCCGGTTCTGGTGATTGGGACCCTGATGGTTGCTGCGGGTGCCGAGGGTGCAAGCTATACGGCGCACGGCCTCATGCTGGGCGCGTTGCTCGCGCTCGCGATTGGATTTGCCCCGCTCGCGACGGCTGCCGGGCTACGCCTGTCGATTGGCCGGTGAAAAATAAAGGTGGGACCGGGACGGTAGCGTCCGGTTGAATACACTGCATGGCTGTAAAAGTCGCAAAACTTGCTCCGCGCGCCGCCATCACATGCCCTTGAATGCTAGAATCGCTCCCGCGCAAACGGTCGGTCAAAAAGCGTGCGTTATTGCCCTTTCGACGTGTTGGGGCGACTTGGTGCGCCTTCTTGTTGATCATGTCCTTCGGGTCACTTGTACCCGGCGCGTCGACTCCAGATCCGTCAAATGCTCGACCACGACACGACAGGCGCCTCCTAATCCGATAACCGCCCATCACCGACAGCATATTGTCATGTTCAACTGGTTTCACAAATTCGGGTCGCCCCGATGGTGCTATGGCATCCTGGGCCGACTGTGCCTGATCGCCGCTCTTGCGACGGGTCTTTTGCTCGTGGTCGGCGTGGTCTGGGGACTTGCGTTTGCGCCGGTCGATTACCAGCAGGGGCACAGTTACCGGATCATGTTCATCCACGTCCCGGCTGCTTTCCTTGCGCAGTCGATCTATTTGATGATGGCCGGAGCAGCCGCGGTTTTCCTGATTTGGCGGATGAAGCTCGCCGACCTGGCGGTGCAATGCGCGGCACCGGTGGGTGCCTCGATCACGTTTCTCGCGCTTGCTACCGGTGCCCTCTGGGGCATGCCGACGTGGGGCACGTTCTGGGAATGGGATGCCCGCATGACGTCCACGCTTGTCCTCTTCTTCCTGTTTGTTGGCATGATCGCGCTGCGCTCCGGGCTCGAATATGGGCCCGCTGCCGCGCGGGCCTGCGCGATACTGGCGATTGTCGGCGCGGTCAATATTCCGATCATCAAGTACTCGGTCGACTGGTGGTACTCACTGCACCAGACATCAAGCATCACGCTGACCGAGAAGCCATCGATGCCAGCCTCGATGTGGATGCCGCTGCTGATCATGGTGGTGGCGTACTATGGCTTCTTCTTTACCGTGTGGATGATGCGGATCCGCACGGAGATTCTGCATCGCGAACGCAGGACGGGCTGGGTCCGCGACCTGACCGATGGTGCCACCCAATGATGACGACGAGTGATGACAGCGGGACGCCAGCATGAGCGTGCACCGATGAATTTCGCCAGTTTCGGAGAGTTTCTGCACATGGGTGGCCATTGGCCCTATGTGTGGAGCGCTTACGGCCTGACCGCGATTGTGCTCGCGCTGAATGTTGTCGTTGCCGTAAGGGGCCGGCAGCAGTTTTTTTTGCGGCAACGCCGTGAGGCCGCGCGAGCCCCCGGGCGCGGGGTTGGGAGCGACGGGACCGCGGCAGCGAATGACGGGCGCAGCGCTCAAGACGTGCGCAGCGATGAAAATGGAGGTGTTGCGACATGAAATTTGGTGCAATGAAGGCGCATCGGCGTAATCGTCTGCTGCTTGTACTGTCCCTGGTCGTCGCCTCAGGGACCGCGGTTGGACTCGCTCTGCTCGCGCTTTCGGAGAACATCAATCTCTTCTATTCGCCGCAGCAGATCGCGGGCGGCGACGCTCCGGTCGGCAAAACGATACGCGCTGGTGGCATGGTCGCCGAGGGCAGCGTTCGACGCACGGGCACCGACCTCACGATTTCATTCGTGATCAGCGACCTCGATGCCGCCGAAGTGACGGTAGAGTTCGATGGCATTCTTCCGGATCTCTTTCGCGAAGGGCAGGGCGTGATCGCACTTGGCAAGCTGAGCGAATCGGGTGTTTTCGTCGCCGAAGAGGTTCTTGCCAAGCACGATGAGACGTACATGCCCCCCGAGGTGCAGGACGTTCTGGATGAAGCGCACGAAGGCGTGGACTTGGCCGCGGCGAGTCGTGCGAAAGATCGGTTCGTCGCCCTTCCGGGATCAAGCGTTCCTGGATCAAGGGCTGGTGGAGATGACTGAATTGACCTGCGAGCGACCGGCATGATCGTCGAACTGGGCCACTTTAGTCTGGTGCTCGGACTTGCACTCGCGCTGGCGCTGGCGGTCCTGCCCCTCGCCGGGCTCGTTACCCACCGCGAGCGACTCATGGCCTGTGCACCGTCAATCGCAGTCGGGCAGTGCCTGTTCGTGCTCATCAGCTTTGGGTGCCTGATGTACGCCTTCGCCGCAGACGATTTTTCGGTTGCCTACGTTGCGCGCAACTCCAACCTCGCGCTGCCACTCCAGTTCAAGCTGTCGGCTGTGTGGGGGGCCCATGAAGGTTCCTTCCTGTTCTGGACGCTCTTTCTGACAATATGGACCATGCTGGTGGGGATTTTTACCGGGGGCCTCACGACCGACATGCTGGCGCGGGTGATGACCGTTCTTGGCGTCATCAGTACGGGTTTCATCGCGTTTGTATTGCTGACGTCCAACCCGTTTGAACGCCTGTTGCCGGTGTCGCCTGGCGATGGCTCCGATCTGAATCCGCTGCTGCAGGATTTCGGCCTCATCATTCATCCGCCGATGCTGTACATCGGCTACGTCGGCTTCGCTGTGCCTTTTGCCTTCGCGATCGCGACGCTCAGCGCCGGCAGACTGGATGCGGCGTGGGCGCGATGGTCCAGACCCTGGACGGTCGCAGCGTGGTCGTTTCTAACACTTGGCATCAGTTTTGGGAGCTGGTGGGCGTACTACGAGCTTGGCTGGGGCGGGTGGTGGTTCTGGGATGCGGTTGAAAACGCGTCATTCATGCCCTGGCTGCTTGGCACCGCGCTGATCCACTCGCTCGCAGTCACCGAGAAGCGCGGCGTATTCCGAAGCTGGACAGTTCTGCTCGCCATCTTCACCTTCTCGCTCAGCTTGCTCGGCGCTTTTCTGGTGCGTTCGGGTGTATTGGTCAGTGTGCATGCATTTGCCGTGGACCCGGAACGTGGCATGTACATCCTCGCGTTTCTCACGTTTGTCATCGGCGGTTCGCTGCTGCTCTTTGCACTTCGCGCCGGCCGCATTCGTTCGCATGCGGGCTTCTCGTTTCGCTCACGCGAGATGTTGCTCATGATCAACAATCTGTTTCTGGTGGTCGCCTGCGCGGCGGTTCTCATGGGCACGCTGAGCCCGCTGGTGTACGAGGCGATGACAGACGGTGGGAAGATCTCTGTCGGGCCCCCATACTTCAATCTCGTTTTCGTGCCTTTGGTGCTGGTGCTGTTCGTGTTCATGGGGGTCAGCCCGCACTCCCGCTGGCGTGACACCCCGCTCGGTCTGCTGTTGCGCCGCCAAATGGTGCTCGCCGCCTGCAGCCTCGTGACGGTTGCGGTGCTGCTGCTGGTGGCGGGACGTGACTTCGAATGGGTCGTGTTATTCATCGATGCGCTGGCGGTCTGGATCGTGGCCAACCTCGTGGCCGATGCCTGGCAGCGGGTCAGCAACAAGCGCGCTCGCCTTCGAGCGCTCCTGTCACAGCCGCCGTCGTGGTACGGCATGTGGCTCGCACACGCGGGCATGGCGGTTTGTATCATCGGCGTAGCCACCACCGTCTACTATAGCGAAGAGCGTGATGTCAGAATGACGCCGGGTGATGAAACCGAGGTTTCTGGGTACGGTTTCAAGTTGGCGTCCGTTAGCAGCTTGCCGGGTCCGAACTATGATGCCGACCAGGGCGTCATCGAAGTCACAAGCGACGGAAAAATCATCGCTACGCTCCTGCCGGAGAAGCGTCGTTACCGGTCTGGTGGCAACGTGATGACGGAAGCGGCGATCGATGAGGGGTTGTTCCGCGACGTCTTCGTTGCACTTGGCGAGCCGGTTGGTGACGGTGCATGGGCCGTGCGAATCCACGTCAAACCATTCGTCCGCTGGATCTGGTTTGGCGGCGTTTTGATCGCGGCCGGTGGCATGATCACGTTGTTTGACCGCCGGTATCGGGTGTTGCGCGAGCGGCGGGACGTCGCGGTACAGGATCTTTCTGCTGCACCGGCGCGAGCAGGTGCATGAACAGGATCATGAGCAAGCTGTTCGTGCCCCTCGCGATCTTCCTCGTGATTGTTGCCGTGCTGGGGTACTCGTTTCGTTTGGGTGACCACCATGACCTGCCGTCGATGATGATAGACCGCCCCTTCCCGGTGTTCACGGCCACGCTCCTGAAAGAACCCGATCGAACCGCATCGCCTGTCGACCTGCAAGGCGAAGTGACACTGGTCAATGTCTGGGCGACCTGGTGTCCGAGCTGTCTCGTCGAGCATCCGGAACTCGTCCGTATTGTGCGCGAGGAGGGGGTTCGGCTGGTGGGCGTCAACTACAACGACGACCGGACCAGGGCGCTCGCATGGCTTGATCGCCATAGTGATCCGTATGCGTTCCACATCGTCGATGATGAGGGCAAGCTCGCGATCGAACTCGGCGTCTACGGGGCGCCGGAAACCTACGTTGTCGACGCTGCGGGCACCATTCGCTATCGGCATGTCGGTGCGGTTAACCGCAAAGTCTGGGACGACATTCTGGGACCGATGGTTCAGAGTCTGAGCGGGTCGTGATGCACATCCGTCATCTGTTTCTGGCGGGGCTTGTTTCGCTCTCGTCGATGATCGCAGCCGCGGGCACCATCGATGCTTATCAGTTCGCTGACAAAAATATAGAGGGGCGTTATCACGCACTAGTCGCAGAGCTTCGTTGCCCGCAGTGCCTGAATACCAATCTCGCAGGCTCGGACGCGATGATCGCCCAGGATCTGCGCCGCGAAGTTGCAGAGCAGGTCAATGCCGGGCGCAGCGACGCTGAGATCCTGGAGTTCATGTACCAGCGCTACGGTGACTTTATTTTGTACCGGCCTCGCCTGACCGCAGGGACAGTGGTGCTCTGGACCGCCCCGGGGTTGTTGCTGCTCATGGGAGGCATCTGGGTGTTTCGGGTCGCACGCGGCCACAAGCGGGAACACGCGTCATTGTCGGCAGAGGATCAGGCGCGGCTCGCGGATCTGCTGGAGCGCTGATGACAATTTCAATGGGCGCGACTTTCTGGCTGGTCGCGATCGTCCTCACGGCGCTTGCGTCGGCCTTCATCATTGTGCCAATGCTTGGTCGATCGCGTCAGACGTGGAGCCGGACGCGAATTAACGCGACACTCTACAAAGAACGCCTGCGCGAGTTGGCGAGCGACGTTGAAGAGTCGCGTCTGGACGAGGCAACGCGGGATGCACTCGCCGCCGAGCTGCAACGGGACCTGTTGTTGGACACCGACATGCCGGACGAGGCCGAACCGGTTGTCGCGGCACCGCGCACGCCGGCGTGGGTGATGGCGGCGCTTGTGCCAATACTCGCTATTTCGCTCTATGCCGCGTGGGGCGGGTCGCTTGGATCAATTGATGGAGTGGCCCTCGCGGCGGACCTGCGGCAGATGGGCGATCATGACGAAGCGGGCGCCTCGTCAATTGCAGATCGCCTGGCTCTGCAAATGAACAAGCAACCGGACAACCACCAGGGGTGGTACCTGCTGGGTCAGTCGATGACGGTGCTCAGTCGCTACGACGAGGCCGCGCTCGCCTTCGAGCATCTTCGAGAAGCCTTTCCAGGTGATGTTGAATTGATGGTTCGCTCCGCTGAGGCTGGGTACCTGGCTGCAGGCAAGCGGATGACGGTGCCGGTGCAGGATTTGCTTGAGGGTGCGCTTGCGATCAATCCACACCACCTGAGTGCACTTGAGCTACTCGGTATGGATGCCATTCAGAATGGCGACCGGGCCGGAGCGGCCGGCTACTTTCAGCGGGCGCTCGCCTCGGGTGTCGGCGGTGAGCGCGGCGAGATCATTCGTGCAGTCGTCAAGCGACTATCCATGGAGTCCTCTCCGCCTGCTGCGGGTGAACAACTTGAAGGCGTGGGTTCTGCGCTGTCAGTGGCGGAGGGGGCGTTGGGGGAAGGGGCGGTGGAGGCCAGGGCGACCGGCAGGTCGATTCGAATCCTCGTAGAAGCAGACAGCAAGGTATCAGCCGCTGACAGCCACACGGTGTATGTGTTTGCACGTGCGGTTGGCGGACCCCCCATGCCGCTTGCGGTTGAGCGGTTCCCGGTCCGGGACCTGCCACGGCTCGTGACCCTGGATGAGTCGATGGCAATGATGCCAGGACACAGCCTCGCGACCGCCACGACCATTGAACTGGTTGCGCGCATTTCGGCGAGCGGCCTTGCCAATGCAACCGGCGGGGAACCGGAGGTGCGCTCCGGGGAAATCAGACTTGCGGACTTTGATGGCGCAGTGGTCAAGCTGGTGATTCAGCCTGGCGATTGACGCGCTTGGCGCGCGCGTCCCGGCAAGAGCAAGAACGACAGTCATTCAGCCGGATTCAACAAGCAATAAAGGGGTGGGGCATGGACTTTGGACTGGCAGGCAGGAAGGGCCTCGTCGTTGGCGGTAGCCGCGGCATCGGCAAAGCGATCGCGCGGGAACTCGCTGCTGAGGGGGTGGATCTCGTGCTCGTCGCGAGGAGTGAGGCACCGCTTGCCGACGCGGCGCGCGAGATCAGCGAGGAGTTCGGACGTACGGTCATCCCGATGCCCTGCGACGTCAGGGACAGGGGCGCGGTTGACCAGACCGTCGCCGCCGCTGCCGCTGCGCTTGGCGGTCTGCAAATTTTGGTCAACAGCGGTTCGCTGCCAGGCGGCTCCGCAACGGCGGTGGGATACATCGACACGATTGTCGATGAGGACTTCCTCGACGACTTCAACACCAAATACCTCGGCGCGCTGCGCTGCACGCGGGCGGCTATTCCGTTTCTCAAAGCGTCGGGATGGGGACGTATTGTCAACATCAGCGGTCTCAATGCGCGAACCGCTGGCAATCTGTCAGGTGGCGCGCGCAACGGTTCGCTCGTGCATTTCACGCGGACGCTTGCGATGCAACTTGGGCGAGATGGCATCACGATCAATTGCATTCACCCGGGGATCACGCGCACCGAGCGAACGGCTGTGGTCATGGCGGCGCGGGCGGAGAAGTCCGGACGCACTCCGCAGGACGTTGAAGCCGAGGATTACGCAGAGGACAACCCGCGGGCCAATTCGATTGGTCGGATGGTGGACGCCTCAGAGATCGGTTACCTCGCCAGTTTTCTGTGTTCGGACAAGGCATGGGCGATCAACGGCGAGGTGATTCCTGCGGATGGGGGTGGCAGCAATGCGGTGTATTACTAAGAGACGTAAAAACTGGTATCGCGGCAGTCTGACCTCACATGGGGCAGAATGATTGCATTGTCACCGTTTTTCTGATCGGACCTTCAATCGGGCCTTGAATCGGACACTCAATCGGACCTTGAATCGGACGTCCAAACGTACGTTTAATCGGACATGAAGGAGGCGCCGATGCGCGTTATTACATCGATCACCGGGGTGCCGTTCGGCGAGATTGGCGCATTGACGCAGTCGCTTGAAGCGGCGGGTTTTGACGGTGTCTCAACCCAGGAGAACCGGCACGAGCCGTTTCTGCCGCTCATCGTCGCTGCCGCCGGGCCGGCGTCGCTTGAAATTCGCACAAGCATTGCGATTGCATTCGCGCGTAGCCCCATGGCGGCGGCGCATGCAGCGTGGGACTTGCAGGCTGCCTCTGGCGGAAGATTTACCCTTGGACTGGGCAGTCAGGTCAAGGGACATAACGTCCGCCGCTTTAGCGTGCCCTGGAGTCCGCCGGCCCCGCGCCTGCGGGAGTACGTGCAGTCACTGCGCGCGATCTGGCGGTGCTGGCAGGACGGCGAACGCCTGGATTACCAGGGCGAGCACTATCAATTTTCGTTGATGACGCCAAACTTCACCCCGGACAAACTGCCGGCGGTGCCGCGAGTGCAGATTGCTGCAGTCGGCCCCGCGATGATGAAAGTGGCTGCCGAAGAGTGTGATGGCGTCATGCTGCATACCTTCTGCACCCGCAAGTATCTGGAAGAGCAGGTGTTGCCACGTCTCGGGAAAGGACTTGATCGCGTTGGCCGTGATCGCGCCGGGTTCGAGATATCGGGGGGCGGCTTCATCGCAACAGGTGCGACCGATGAGGCGGTTGATAGAGCGTTCAACGGGGTGCGAACCCGCGTCGGTTTCTATGGGTCAACGCCATCGTACTGGCCCGTGTTTGAAGCGCATGGCCTTGAGGATCTCGGACACAAGCTGAACGAGATGTCGAAGCAGGGCAAGTGGGACGCGATGACGGCAGAGGTGTCCGATGACGTCACGCATCTTTTTTGCGCGTCGGGTCGGCATGACGAGATCGGCGCGAAGATCGAGGAGCGGTTCGGCGGTCTGGTGGACGTCGTGGGCTGCAATGCTGATCTACCGGCCGGACTCGTCGATGACATCAAGCGCATATCCGCGCCCTTCCTGTCCTCTTGAGTAGCTCGTTCCTGTCCCAGAACTTCGTATCGTGGGCCTCAAATTGTTCGCGATAGATCAGTGGCTTGCGACGTCGGTTTTCGCGCGCAGAAAAGCGGATGCGTGTAAGTAGCGAATTTATAATGCTTTTATACTATGATTTGGGCCTTCAAGCGGCCTTCGCAGGTCCTGGAGACTAAGAAGCTCAATGCGTTTACAAGCGATCAAGCTTTCGGGCTTTAAGTCTTTCGTCGATCCGACGCTCGTTCCCTTCCCCAGCAATCTGTGCGCCGTCGTCGGCCCGAATGGCTGTGGCAAGTCAAACATCATCGACGCGGTCCGGTGGGTGATGGGCGAGAGCAGTGTGAAGACCCTGCGCGGCGAGTCGATGACCGATGTCATCTTTAATGGCTCAAGCACCCGCAAGCCGGTTGGCCAGGCGAGCATCGAACTGCTGTTCGACAACACTGAAGGTCGGCTGGGCGGCGAATTCGCTGCTTACACCGAGATTTCAATCAAACGTCAAGTCAATCGGGAAGCCCAGTCTGGCTACTTCCTGAACGGGCAGAAGGTCCGCCGCAAGGACATCACGGATGTCTTTCTCGGCACGGGACTCGGCCCCCGCAGCTATTCGATCATCGAGCAGGGCATGATCAGCCAGCTTATCGAGGCGCGCCCGGAGGATCTGCGTGCGTACCTCGAGGAAGCGGCGGGGATCTCCAAATACAAAGAGCGGCGGCGCGAAACCGAGCGTCGCATCAGCCACACGCGCGACAACCTCGATCGCCTGACCGATCTCCGGGACGAGCTTGAGCGCCAACTCCACCGTCTCGAGCGGCAATCGCGAGCAGCGGAGCGCTACACGGGGCTAAAGTCTGAAGAACGCCTGCTCAAAGCCCAGTTGTCGAGTCTCCGTTGGCAGGAGATCGATCAGAGAGCGCGGGGCCAGGAAGGCGAGGTGCAGCGTCTTGAGGTCGAAACGGAAGCAAGGGTCGCCGAGCAACGTCGGATCGATGCCGAAATTGAAACTGCGCGGGCTGTCCTGGCTGACCAGCAGGACGAGATGAACGTTGTACAAAAGCGCTACTACGACATCGGCACGGAAATCGCCCGTGTCGAGGAGGCGCTACAGCACCAGCAGGCAAGGGAATCTCAGCTGTCGCGCGATCATCAGGAGTTGATCGCGACCGCCCAGAAACTTGATGCCGACATCGAGAAAGACACAACAACTCTCGGTCATCTCGACACCCGACTGGCAGATATCGTACCGCGTCAGGAGGCTGTGAAGTCTGCGGGTGAGGAGTCTGGCAGGGTGTTGCAGGAAGCTGAAACACTGATGGCCCGATTGCAGGTTGAATGGGATGGTTTTAATGAGACCGCGGCCGCATCGGGCCGGGCAGCGGAGGTTGAGCAGTCACGTATCGCGCACCTTGAACAGTCGATCGAGCGTTTTGACGCGCGCTTGCGGACAGCGCGAGCAGATGAAGAGACCCTGGCCGCATCGACCACCGCAAGCGAGATCGGCCCGCTCGCCGAGGTC
The DNA here is from genome assembly GCA_963693635.1 of Gammaproteobacteria bacterium. Lineage (GTDB taxonomy): Bacteria > Pseudomonadota > Gammaproteobacteria > Pseudomonadales > Azotimanducaceae > CAVOBC01. Next base: position 17,760 of record CAVOBC010000035.1, read on the forward strand.
GTTGAGCGCAATGAGTCGGCGATACGCGACATGGAGGAGAGCCTGACCGGTCTGACGGGCCAGATCGAAACCCAACGTTCGACTAATGACGGTCTTGCCGACACCCTGAACAGCACCCGAGGCGAACTACTTGAAGCAAACGGCGTGGGCGCTTCGCTTGAGGCCTTGCAAAAAGCCGCCCTCGGCCGTGAAGACGACACTGAAATGCGCTGGCTGGAAGCAGAGGGCCTCGCCGATGCCAGCCGGCTGGGTGAGTCCATCCGGGTTGATGAGCCCTGGGATGGTGCCGTAGAAATGGTCCTTGGCGGCCATCTACAAGCGGTGTGCCTTGATCAAATCGACTCGGTCGCGATGCGTTTTGCAGAGGTTGAGAGCGGCACCTTTGCGTTTGTCGAGTCGCGGGGTGGCCAAGTATCAGCCCTGGCGATCGCGTCTTCCGTCCAGCCCTCATCGTTGCCGGGGTCGCTCCTCGGCAAGGTGCAGACCGACCTTGACCTGACGTCGCTGCTGGGTTGCGTGCGGACCGCGGAGTCCGTGAGTGAGGCACTGGCGATGCGTCGCGACCTTGGCGCCGGCGAGTCGGTGATCACGGTTGATGGCATATGGCTCGGTAGTCATTGGGTACGGGTTGCAAGGGCGCAAGAGGCGAGCGACGGCATCATTCGACGCCAGGCTGCGATTGACGCTCTAAAGACCGCGATCGAGGGGCTCGAAGACGCTGCCGACGTGGCTGACCTTGCGGTCAAACAAGGTGTCGAAGCCCTGAAGGGTTTTGAGTACGACCGCGGCAATATGGCGAGGAAGCTCGCGGAAGCCCAGCGTGCCCACGGCGAAGCCCGCGCGAATCTGGCTGCCAAGCGGGTGCAGGCGCAACAAGTGGCGGCTGACCTCGCCAGGGCCCGGGATGCCATCCGCGCCGGCGAGATTGAGATTGCTGAAGATCAGGATGCGCTCAAAGCGGCGCGAGGCCGGTTGGCCGCTGCCCTTGACCGGATGGAAGAGGATACGCACACGCGCAAAGACTTGACGCGGCGGCGCGACGACCTGCGGAAGCGACTCGTCGCTGCGCGCGAAAGCGCCGGAGAAGACCGGGAGAACGTGCATAGACTCGCGCTCGAAATACAATCGTTGCAGTCCGACCATAGCTCGACCCGGCAGGCGGTCGCGCGTCTCGAAGCGCAACGGGTCGCGTTGGGCGAACGTCGGGAGTCGCTGGAGATGGCTTTGCGGGAGACCGAAGGCCCGCGAGCAGCCCTGAGGCAGGAATTGGACCAGGGGCTTGCACAGCGATTGACCGTTGAGACGGCGCTCACCGAGGCGCGTCGCACTGCTGAGCAGACCGAACATCGTGTGAGGGCGCTAACGGGTCAGAGAAGCGGCGCTGAAGAGGCGGTGCAAACGGCCCGGTCGTCGCTCGAAGACGTGCGGCTCGCGTGGCAGGCATTGGACGTTCGTCGAACGACCGTGGCCGAGCAGCTTGTTGCGGAAGGTTTCGTGATCGCCGAGTTGATCGAGGGGTTGCCCGACGACGCATCCATCGCGGGTTGGGAAGAAGAACTTGAACGCATGGACCGTCGCATTCAACGGCTCGGACCGATCAACCTCGCGGCCATCGATGAGTTCAAGGTGCAGAGTGAGCGCAAGGAATATCTCGACGCTCAGAACGAAGACCTGGTCAAGGCACTGACAACCCTTGAAGGTGCCATCCGCAAGATGGACATTGAGACACGGACACGGTTCAAAGAGACGTTTGACAAGGTAAATATAAAGCTCCAGCAGCTATTTCCCAAGCTCTTCGGTGGCGGCCATGCCTACCTTCAGATGACTGGCGAAGATCTGTTGGACACGGGTGTTGGACTGATGGCACGGCCGCCAGGCAAGCGGAACACGAGCATTCACCTGCTGTCGGGTGGTGAAAAGGCGATGACGGCGATTGCACTCGTGTTCAGTATCTTCAGCTTGAATCCTGCGCCCTTTTGCCTGCTTGACGAGGTCGATGCGCCGCTCGACGACGCGAATGTGAGTCGCTATGCAGAGATGGTCAAAGAGATGTCGAGGACTGTGCAGTTCATCTACATTACGCACAACAAGATGGCGATGGAGATGGCCGAGCAGTTGATGGGCGTGACAATGCACGAGCCGGGGGTTTCGCGGCTGGTGTCGGTCGATGTGGAAGAAGCTGTCGCGATGGCAGCAGTATGAGATTGAGTTGACAGTCAAGAACAAAATCGTCAGGAGAGACTGATGGATCTCGATTTGCGTATTTGGTTAATGATGTTGGGCTCGCTTGTTGTGGGGGGCATTCTGGTTCATGGCTATCTCCGCATGCGCGGTGGGGACAAGCTGAAGATGTCGCTCGACCGGCAGTACGTCAACAGCGATGGCGCCGCGGATGTTCCTGGCGCCGACGAGTTGGCGCTGTTAAAGGCTGAACTCCCCAATGGCGGCGCTCGCGTCGTATTAAGGCCCGAGCAAAGCAGCCTCGACCTTCCCGCCGATCTGACACCGGGCGAGGTTCCCGTCCTCGTTGAAGCCGTCGACTCGCCTCGACTCTCGGGCGGGCCCGCTGAGCGTCCTTTTGCCGGTGACGCGGCATCCGGGGGGATCCCTTCTTCGCACGCGACCGGGATTATAGCCACGCGTCCAGTTCGTGGGTCTACGCCTCCGGATCCATCGACTCGTGCCGACGAGGACGGGGGCCATGTCCCCGCTGCAGCGCCGGAGCCTGGCCTGACTGCGCGCGCGGTGCCTGAATGGA
>CAVOBC010000036.1:0-20419 GCA_963693635.1 Gammaproteobacteria bacterium
GTACGCCTTGCCCCGTTCGTTGACGAGGTCCAGGACATTCAATGACGTGGGCACATACGCGAAGCCGATTTTGCGCTCGGGGTGCCATTGAAAGATCGATCCGCCGAGGCCCATCCAGCCGTAGAACCCCTCCCTGCCGCGATTGAGCCCCGCGTCAATCTTACTGTCCGCGGCTGCGGGCGGCGGAAAGGTCGCAAGACCTCCCTGAGTGAAGGTCGTACTCATCAACATCATCGAGCGCTGCACGGGTTCGGCATGCAGCGTCGCGTACGCAGCCTCGCTCAAAATCGCCTTCCCGGCCAGACTGCCGCCATTGGCCATCACCGCCGCGAGTTTCGCAAGACCGCGCGCCGAACACTTGGCACCGGCAGATGGGATCTCACCTTTGGCCGCGGCGGGCGAGTCCAGAACTGACAGGTTTCTCATGCCGGTAATCGGGGTTGGCCTACCTGCCGTGGTCCTGTTTCGCATACCCGCGAGCAGACCCGAGACCTTCGCGATCGTCTGGAACAGATTCAGTTCGGTCTTCCTGCCCATCGCCTTTGGCCGCAGTCCCTGCATGAACTGATAGCCAACGCCAAGCATCGCGACCGGACTGATGCGCGGTATCTCATCGTCCTGGAGTCCGATGTGTACATCGACTCCCAATGGCACACTGATCTCGTCGCGCAGGAACTGTCCCATCGTGCGACCTGATGGCTCCACGCGCCGAAACAACTCGCCTGCAATCCAACCGCGGGTGATCGCATGGTACTCGCGCTGATTACCCTCACCTGGCCTGAATTTCTGGGTCTGTCGCTCGATCACAGCCCCAACGACGTTGGCTTTCAACTTCGCAGGGTGCAGGTCGGCGGGGTCCAGCGTCGCGTCGAAAGCGGCGAGGCCCGCCTCGTGGCGCATGAGATCAGCAACGGTTGTGTCTTGTTTACCGTTGGCACCGAATTCCGGCCAGTATTCGGTGATCCGTGCGTTGTAATCGAGCAGTCCGCGATCAACCAGGATCGCCATCGTGATCGCTTCCAGGCTCTTGCCGCTGCTGAAGACATTCACAAGCGAGTCGCCTGAGAAAGTTGCGTCATCAACGGCGCTCCCCCACAGATCTACAACGCACGCTTCCCCAACGTAAATGCAGAGCTGTGTGTTGCGCTCCGCGAGTGACGCCATGTTGCGCTCGTAAAGGCGCTTCACTGGCTCAAATCCCGCCGCAACCGTGCCTTCGATGATCATCAGAAATCGCCCTCCTCGTTTAGCCGTGCTCACGGAGGGCCGTCCCGTCTTGCCCCTGTGACCCCCTCAACGCCTCGACGCATCGACCGGATAGTATCAGTCGCCCGCAAGCTAGCCGATTCCTCTGGGGAATTGGCGGACAGAGCCTCACACACCCTGGCGCCTGGTTGCCGACACGACAAAACGGGCGTGTATGATGGGGCCGCAACCACCCTTGGAGAACCCACAATGCCCAGATACGTGATCGAGCGCGACATTCCCGAAATCGGGTCCGCAGAACGCGATGCCCTACGCGACGCGGCCCACCAATCGAACACCATCTTGTCGGAGATGAAAGCCGAGAGTAAGAACATCCAGTGGGAACACTCCTACGTCGCGGGCGACAAGACCTTCTGCATTTACCTCGCAGACGACGAGAACCTCATCCATGAACATGCCAAGCGCAGCGGTTTCCCCGCGACCACGGTGACGCCTGTCCGCAAGATGATCGACCCGGTAACTGCAGAGGACGCATAGCCCGGCGATTCGGGGACCGCAAACCAGAAACCACGGGCTTCGTACGGGAGATCACGACGCCGACGCTGTTGGCCACGGTCCGGCGGGGGTCGGCAAAACGACCATCGAGGCGCTCGGCCCAGGCGCATTCAGCGAGCGCGTACGTGCGCGGCGATGACTTGAAGCGCACAGTTGCGCCGGCTATCTACCTGCGAGCTACCTGCGAGCAGACGGACCCCGATGCCCTCTTCATTCACCGAGTCATTCACCGAGTCATTCACCGAGTTATTCAAAGAGTCATTCAAAGAATGTGGGCGGTCATGCCATCGGGTTCGACAAGGTGGGCTCTGACGCGATCAAGCAAACCTGAGCGCCGCGACCATGCACAGTTATGACCGCGCCACGCCGTGATCAGACGCCGTGCTCGCTGCGGTATGCGGCCCAGTAGTCCGCCGTCTCTGCCAACTCGTTGCCACGATTGCCGATCGCCTCTTTGAATTCCGGGTGCGAGAGGATGTAGAACACATCGTTCTGCACGGCGTGCAAAACCATGTCGCCGATAACCGCCGGGTCCAGGATGTTGGACATCATCGCCTGCAACCGTTCCATCTCTTCCGTGTTGCGGTCCCCGCCCGCCGCCTGGCCGAGGGCAAAATCTCCACTACCAAGCGCTGCCTCCTCTGATGGTCCGCCGAACTCACCCGGCCGGTTACGCTGTGACGTAAAAATATTGGTGGCAACAAAGCCCGGACAAAGCACCGACACACCGATGTTGTATTCCGCGAGGTCGTGTCGCATTGCCTCCGACATGCCGACGACGCCGAACTTGGTTGTGTTGTAGACGCTCATGCCACCGATACCCAACTGGCCCGCCATCGACGCCGTGTTCACGATGTGGCCGCCTTCCCCCTGTTCCCGGATGCGATTAACGAAGCTGACGATGCCATTGACGACGCCGTCCAGATTCACTTTCATCACCCAGTCCCAGTCGCTGTACCCCATGTCCGCCACGTTCCCGCCGACGGCAACGCCAGCGTTGTTGCAAACGACGTGCACCTTGCCGAACGCATCAAGAGCCTGAACGGCAGCCTGTTCCATCGCATCGCGATCAGTGACGTCCACCTTCATCGTCAGAACTGCCGCATTGGACTCCGCAAACTCTTCGTTCACTGCCGCCAGCGCACTGTCCTCAACATCTGCGACCACAACCTTCATGCCCGCCCGGGTGAACGAGCGGGTCATCGCCAGTCCCAAACCGCTTGCACCGCCTGTAACGAACGCGACCTTGCCTTCAACGTCTTTCATGACTGCCTCCCTCTGTATGAGTATGAGTATGAGTATCGACCATCCCTCTTTGCCGCGGCGACGTTGACCCCTGTGCCGGCCCGAAACTGCGAAAGGGCCCGAACCAACTCGCTGGGCTAGGGCCAAAGGGTCGCTCACGCCCCGGCGGATAGCAACCGGTGGAGCTCACGAAATCATCAAACAAAGACATCCTTTTGATCGAGCGTTTCGATCGGATCAAAACAGATCAAGGCTGGCAGCGGCGCTCAGTGCTCTCCGCATTAACGCTTTTTGGACTCGATGAGATGATGGCGCGCTATGCGAGCTACGGCGATTTGGCGGAGATCATTCGTCACAATTTCACGGACACGGCTGCAACGTTAAAGGAACTGTTCGGGCGCTTGATATTCAATATCCTGTGCAGCAACACCGATGATCACACGCGAAATCGTGCCGCATTCTGGGACGGCTCAACGCTTTTCCTTACTCCGGCCTACGACATCTGTCCACAAGGACGCACCGACAACGAAACGGGTCAGTCGATGTTGATATCAGCCGATGACAGACAAAGCCGCATCTCGTCCTGCCTTGATTCAGCACATCAGTTCTTACTCTCCGAAAAAGAAGCGATGGACATCATCGCCCAGCAAGTTTCGGTCATCACCGAATGCTGGGACGAAGTTTGTATCCTGGCCGATTTGAACGAGACGGATCGACGGCTGTTTTGGGGCCGCCAGTTCTTGAACCCCTTTGCTTTCGAGAACCTGGCGGGGGACGCGGTGTCGATCAAGTTTTTCGCTGACAAAGGGCGGGCAAAAAACCAGGTCTGACCTGCGATAAGTCGGTACCTGATCTACGGCCAGTCGCAGTCTGTACCTGACCGTCCGCTCTACTGAGCCTGCGAACCGTCCATTCGCGCGGCCAGGATCAACACCGGCGTCATGCAGGGATCAGATTGTTTGTGACGCCTCGATAATGGGGCATCGCCGCAGCCCCCGATAGAAACCGGACACTTTCTTGGCACAGACCGGACATTACTACCTGGACGCCAAAAGGTACTCAGCGCCTCTTTCGAAACGCACGAAGGGGGCGTTATGCTGTGCCTTTTTTGTCCGGCGAGTATGCGTTATGGCCATGCGACCCAACATTGTCTTCGACTTTGCCGATGATTGGGGACGTTATGCGCATGCCTGCGCCAGCCACGAGGGTCCCGGGGGCCTCAACGAACTCACTGCCACCCCGTTTGATCGCATAGCGATCGAAAGCGCCCTCTTTCTGAACGCACTTGCCCCTGCGCCTTCACGCACGCCGTGCCGGAATTCGGTACTCCCCGTCGGGAAGAGCAGATGATCCCCATTACAGGAGCAACCTTGCGCACGACCCGGCTTACGCCAACATCAAGCAAGCCCTCGAAGCCCGTCTGCCCGACGTACTTAAAGCCGAACAGGAACCACGCCTTATGGAACAACCCTGCCGCTACGAACTCAAGCCGTCCGCAGGGCCGCTCGCAGATTTCCAGAACCCAAACTTCTCCTGACCAATGATTCGGCAGCCACCTGACATGGAAGAACTGGTCGACCTTTACCGGGAGCGACTGGAGCCCGATCAATTGCTGTTGCAGGCACTCGCGGTTGTGTACGAGCCCATCAATCAATCTCAACTGCGGGCGATGGCGAACGCCATGTCGTGGCCTTTCGCGAACTCGGTCAACCAGGTTTGGCGAGACGAATTGCTTGAGTCCGGGCTCATGGATTATCGGCACGGCAAGCTGACTTGCCCCCACGCACTCAAGAACCTGCTGGCATTCCATGCGCTCAAACAGGGCAACTTCGAGGCACTGGCGCTCGCCGCCGAGCGCGTTGTGCCGTCTCGCCCGCAATATGGCTTTGGCGTCAACTACTACACCAACCCGACACGGCGCGAACGCCAGATTCGCGACGCTTTTCTCACCCAGGATGACGACGACCTCATCGCAGCGCTCGACCTCGGCTCACGGTACGAGATCCCTGATGACACCATTAGCCTGCTGAACGCGGTACTTCCCGGCGTCTTTGAGTGGTTTGACAGCCTGAGTCCGCTCTTCCGCTATCACCTGGTCAACTCACTGGCCGCTAACCTCGACGCAAACCTTACCAACTACGAGCTCTGCTTCCAGTTGCTGACCCGGCCAACGGCCAAACACACGGACGTGCATCTGCGGGCATTACTGGCGGAACAGTATCTGTACCGGGGACAGATGGACGCTGCCGATGCCTTGATCAGCACCAGGGACGATTACCAATCAGCCAGGGTTCGCGGCATCCGCCTCTTCATGGCCGGCAACATCAAACCGGCGATTATCGCGTTCGAATCCGCACTTAAGTCACTGCGCCGTGATCAGGGCACACGTGCAACACTGCCAGCATTAACCGGGCTCTTCTACGCCCTCACACTCGTCAAGGCGGAAACTCCCGCCTCCAGAAAGAAACTCGCCAGACACAGCAAGCTTGCTGGACAGGACCACTACGAAGGCCTGATCACGAGCTTTGACCTGTTGCTCGAGTTTCGCGGCGAATGGGACCACAAGCGCGACGAGGACACAACCAAGCGACGCCCCGATGAACGGGTGCCCCTCAATTCCGTTATCGCGCTGCTTGCATCCCAATGGATGGGGCGACGGCCACTGCCTGGCCTCGTTGCCGCGGTGCAGGACTTCCGCAACACCCTCAGTCAGGACCTCGTCTGGTTCACTCAGGAGTTGGACGCACTCCTGGCCGCCGTCTCCGGTGAACCGGCGGCTGCCGGGTCTCTCGTGGCGTTAATGCCCAAGTCAGAACCGTGGGAACGTGCCCTCGCGGCACTCACGAATCTGCAGGGGACCCCCTCGACGACGGATGCCGAGCATCGCTTGATCTGGACCCTTGAGCGCTACGGAGACAATGGCATCGCGATCTCACCCCGGGAACAAAAGCGTGGCAAACGCGGCTGGAGCCGGGGCCGTAACGTCGCCCTGAAACGCCTGGCTGACGATGACGCGGCGAGCTTCATGACCGATGCCGACCGTCAGATAACCCGCCATATCGAACCCGCCCAGTGGCGTTCCGGCATGATCATGAACCACGAACGCGCGGTCATCGCGGCGGCCGGCCATCCTCTCGTTTTCTGGAAGGAAGACCTCGCCACACCGATCGAAATTCGTCGGCGCGAGCCGGAACTCTCGGTGCGCCGTGTTGGTGAAAAAGTCATCATCGCGATCTACCCAACCCTGTCACCGCTCAGCCTGCACGAAGACCCGCCCGCAACATCCGTCACCGTGCCGGGCACCAGCACGCTCGATATCTATCACTTCACCGATGCCCATCGGCAGATCTGCCAGGTGCTGGGCGAAGGCGGGCTGACCGTCCCGGACACGGCGGAGGATCGGGTACTCGAGAGCATTACTGCGATCTCCCCCTTGCTGACGATCCATTCGGAACTGGACGGCAGCGACGAGACCATTGAAACCCGCGTTGCCGACCGCCGACTCTACGTCAACATCCAGCCGCGCGGCGACGGTATGAAGCTCGACATCGGTGTGCAACCGTTCGGACCGGGACCGCGTTTCCTGCCCGGCGCAGGCGGCAGTTCGGTGATCGCCGAAATTGCTGGCACAAGGATGCGCGCCGACAGGGATCTTGAAGCCGAAATAGATCTGATGCAGTCCACCCTCGCACGCTGTCCCCGACTCTTCGAAGAGGGACCCGGTCGTTGGCGATTCGATGAACTCGAAGAAGCGCTGGAAGGCTTGCTTGCGCTCCAGGCACTGCCGAACGACGTCGTCTGCGCATGGCCAGAAGGCAAGCGCATCACGATCCGGCCCGAACTTGGCTCGCAATCGATGTCCATGTCCATCCGGGCCAGGACATCCTGGTTTGATGTGGGCGGCGAGATTCGGATCGACGAGTCACAGGTGCTGGAACTGCAGAAGCTCATCACCATCATGCAGAACTCCCCCGGTCGCTTCATCGAACTCGGCGATGACGAATTTGTCGCCATCACCGATGATCTTAAGAAGCGTCTTGATCAACTCGGCAGTGTGTTCGAAGACGGCAAGGTACAGCGTCTGGCGGGGTTTCAACTGGAGGCAGCCACTGACGGCATTGAACTCGACAGCGACGGGGCATGGCTCGAGTTTCGTGCCCGACTTGAGGCGGCGCGGGACTTAAGTCCGGCGTTGCCGACGACGTTCCAGGGTACGCTACGCGAGTATCAGCTTGATGGCTTTCACTGGCTCGCACGCCTCGCGGAGTGGGGCGCGGGCGCATGCCTCGCCGACGACATGGGGCTCGGTAAGACCATCCAGGCGATCGCTCTGATGCTTCTGCGCGCCGAGGCCGGGCCTGCGATCATCATCGCGCCAACGAGCGTTTGCAGTAACTGGGTGCGGGAGATCGCTCGCTTCGCGCCGGCGCTGCGCACCTTTGTCCTTGGCCCGGGTGATCGCGGCGCGATGATCAATGACCTTGCGCCCGGCGACGTCCTCGTGACCAGCTATGGCCTCCTGGCCGGGGAGATCGACAAGCTAAGCGAACGCACCTTTGCGACCGCCGTTGCCGACGAGGCCCAGGCATTCAAGAACGCCGGCACCCAGCGATCGCGGGCGATGATGCAACTCGTTGCCGATTTCAGAGTGATTACAACCGGTACACCGGTCGAGAATCACCTCGGCGAACTCTGGAACCTCTTCCACTTCATTAATCGTGGGCTGCTCGGCACCCTTTCGCATTTCACAGAGGTCTACAGCCGCCCGATCGTTGACGGCGACGAGGCCGCGAGCGAGCGTCTGCGCAATCTGACCAGTCCCTTCATTCTGCGCCGCCTCAAGAGCGAGGTACTGACCGAACTGCCTCCCCGAACGGACATCACCCTCAACGTCGCCCTCTCAGACGAAGAGACCGCGCTCTACGAAGCCCTGCGCCGGGAGGCTGCGAGCGAACTCGAATCGGCTGCGGACAACAACATGCAGATGATCGCGCTCGCTCGCATCACCCGCCTGCGGCGCGCCGTCTGCAATCCGGCGCTGGTACTGCCGGAGTCCGGCATTGCCTCCTCCAAGCTGCAAAGGCTCGAGCAACTCGTTGGCGATCTGATCGAAAACGATCACAGGGCCCTCGTTTTCAGCCAGTTTGTGTCGCATCTGAAACTCATCGCCGAACGCTTCGATGAACTGGGGTTTAGCTATCAGTATCTGGACGGGAAAACACCCGTAAAACAACGGGACCGCGCGGTCGAGGCTTTTCAGGCAGGCGACGGCCAGCTCTTTCTGATCAGCCTCAAGGCGGGCGGCACGGGTCTCAATCTGACGGCTGCTGACTACGTCATCCACATGGATCCCTGGTGGAATCCTGCCATCGAAGACCAGGCGAGCGATCGTGCCCACCGGATCGGGCAGTTGCGCCCCGTGACGGTTTATCGGCTGATCGCCGAGGACACCATTGAGCAAAAGATCGTGGAACTGCATGCCCGGAAGCGGGAACTCGCAAGTGAACTGCTGCGCGGCGCCGACATCGGCGCCAAGCTCACGTTTGAAGAGATGCTGTCACTAATCGACAGCGGCTGACGTTCCGAGTCTCGTGCCAGCGCGCAGCGAGGGATGCCTCGCCGCACGCCCACCTAACCCAGGCGCTGAAGCCCGGCGCTGAACCCGGCCCCTGAAGCCTGCCCCTGAACCCGGCCCTTGAACCCTGCAGAGTGACGCCTTACTCGTAGCTCTCGGTCAACGCCTGATAGGTACCAACGCGCATGTCAGCTCGAAGCGGCCATCGCGAGCCCATCAACTGAATCATGCCGACGACCACGACCTCCTCGACCGGGTCGATCCAGAAGAGGGTGCCCGCAGCGCCACCCCACTGATATTCGCCATCAGAACCCAGCGTGCCACTCTTGACCGCATCGGTCACGACACCGAAGCCGAGGCCAAAGCCAAACCCGCGCTGCTCACCGGCGGCCAGGGGGTTTTCACCGGACCCGCCCATGTCGACACTGCCGGGCAGGTGATTTTTACGCATGTAGTTGATGGTTTTAGCGCCAAGAATGCGCTTGCCCTGCAATGAACCGCCGTTTCTTATCGATTCAGCAAAACGCATGTAGTCGCTGGCAGTTGATACCAGACCACCACCACCGGAGAACAGAGAGACATTGAAATAGTCACTCATCGCGGCAGGTTGAACCTCGCGGTTGGCAACCAGCGACTTCGTTTCCGGATTCCAGAAGTGGTTCGGCAGGAAACGATCGCGCTTATCCTCGGGAACCGCAAAGAAGGTGTCTTCCATGCCGAGCGGCGCAAAGACGTGTTCCGCGAGATATTCATCGAACGGCTGGCCGGATATCCGTTCAACCACGAGACCCGTGACATCGACCGCGACTGAATAGTGCCAGCGTGTGCCCGGCTCGAACTTCAGTGGCAGTTTCGCCAGCGTCTCAGCGAACGCGGTCAGGTCCCTGGACCCCCAGATCTTGGCTTCGGCATAGGCTTTGTCCACCGCATCCGTACGTGCCTGGAAACCGTAGGAGAACCCGGCGGTGTGGGTCAAGAGATGATGCATTGTCATCGTCTTTTCGGATGGGGTGAGTTCGCCGTCCTCACCCATCACCATCAGATCCTTGAGTTCCGGCACAAACTTGGACACCGGATCACTCAGATGAAACTTGCCCTGTTCGTAGAGTTGCATTGCAGCGACCGCCGTTATCGGCTTGCTCATTGAATAGATGCGAAAGAGGTCATCTTTCTTGAGCGGCGTCTCATCGTCTGCACCCCGATTGCCGACCGCGTCGAAGTAAACGACCTTGCCGTTGCGCGCGACCATCGTGACGACCCCGGCGAGTTTGCCGGCATCGACGTACTTTTGCGTCACGTCATCGATGCGCTGCAGACGATCTGCGGACATCCCAACCCGTGACGGCTTCGCGGTGGGGAGCGGTTTGGCGACCGCATGGCCAACGATGGCGACGAGCGCCAACAACACAATTACTCGCTTCATTATTGTGACCTTGCGGATGAGTCGCCGAATTATGCCGCTGCGGGAAGAGGTTGGCCACCCCGCCCGAATTGGATGAATCCGGTCCGCCGCATCAATCGGCTGGTTTTGCCAGCTCGCCGTACTGCTCTGCAGATAACCGACCGGCTGTGCCTCCGGTGCAAGGGTCTGCAGGCGTGTCGTCAACTCCCAAATTTTGACCAACACCTCGTCCGCCGATTCTGGTGGCATCTGTGCTCCCGAGCATCTTGCCGAGATAGGAGGCATGGGTCAGCACGATTTCCGCGCGGTTGGGCCAGCGCACGTCCGCATTGGTGAGCGCGTCAACGGCGTCAGCCAGGCGGTCTGACCGTTCAGCGGAGAAGCTTCGCTCGCCCACACCGCGGTGGCTATGCTAGCGGGTCCTCACCTTTGATTCCTCTTGTCGACCTATGGTCCCGCACAGCCTGGCACCGTCACCGAACTCCCCCGCAACGCCCCTGTCGTCACGGACGCTCGCGCGGCAAGTTACAGCTTGCTGACCTTTGCTCTGTGGTCAACCAGTGGCTCATCTGTTGCCGCGACAAGCGACGACATCGCGGCGTTAACCTCGAAGGCAACGGGCGGCGACGCGGCTGCCGCCCTCGAACTCGGCCGACGTTTCAGCAGCGGTGACGGCGTCGCCAAGGACCCCGCCCAGGCAGCGCGTTGGATCGAGCAATCTGCGGCCACTGGCAACACGATCGCGCAATCGGTACTTGGCCAGTTCTTCGGCATGGGTGTCGGCGTGCCGAGTGATCCGGTTCGCTCATTTAGTTGGCATCAGAAGGCGGCGATCGCTGGCATCGCCGCCTCGCAGTACCAAACCGGTCTCATGTACTCGCAGGGAATCGGCATCGATGCAGACGACGGCGAGGCATTCCACTGGATCCGACAAGCGGCCAGCAAAGACCATGTTCTGGCGATGGCCATTACCGGCCTTTTTCTGGCTGACGGACGCGGCACAGAGCGCAACGTCAAAGAGGCGGTGCGCTGATTGCGTCGACCTGCGGCAACCCGGGTCGCCTTCGCCCAGCATGCGCTCGCCAATCTCTATTGGCTGGGAGGTGACATCAAAGCGAAGCGGTCCGCCTGCATCACGCGGCCGCGGAGTCGGGCTACTTTGCGTCACGACAAACTCTGGGTGATCTCCATTACGCCGGGGACCAAGTGAAGAAGGACCACGCGCAGGCGCTGAAGTGGTACCTCCTCGCTGCCAACCAGGGCGTCGCGCACTCGCAGCACCACGCGGGCGAACTCCTCTATCCGGGCCGCGGCATACGCGCAGACCGGGCTCAGTCCTTGAAGTGGTTGATCCTCGCAGCCACCCAGCTACCGGCGTCAACGGCGCCTGCGCGACGAGGTTGCAGCATCTCTGTCTGACAAACAAAAGGCCGAGGCGCGCCGTGCCTCTGATGCTTTTCAGCCTGATTGGCAACGTCAGTAGTGTTGCATCGACACGGCCGATCTCGCGAGATCCGACCTGGCATCAGGCTTTGCCTCCCAACGTGTCACTACTGCACCGCTCGCAGCGAGCGTGTAGCATCGATCCCTTGCAAATACCCGGAAGGGGAACGGCCGTGAACGATCTCGAAATCCTTGAAGCGCTGAAGCAAGTCGACTCCCCGACGATCACCAACGTGGTCGCCACCTATCCCGGCGCAAAGACGTGCCTTGGCCTATACAATCCCTGGACTGAGAACTGGTACACCGACCAGACGATCAAGTGCATGTACCCGGAAATGGGACCCCGTGTCGGCTACGCCGTCACTTGTGTGTTCGGCCTGCCTGACCCCAACTTCAAGGGGCGGTTGTCGTTCCTCGACGTTGTCGACGCACTGGATGCTTCGCCGCGCCCGACCATTCTGGTGCTGGAGCAGAAGTTTCCCCCCGAGATCGCCGGCAAAGTAGGTCTGGCCGGCGAGATCATGACCACCACCATGAAGGCAATGGGCTGCGTGGGCTGCATCTCGAACGGCCCGTCTCGCGACATCGACGCCATTCGCGCGCTGGATTTTCAATACATGCTCACGGGCGTATCGGCGGGCCACGGCGAATTTGCGGTCCAGTCGGTCAATGCTCCAGTCAGCGTTGGCGGCATGGATGTCGCGCCCGGCGAGATCATCCATATGGACGAGAACGGCGCCGTGAAGTTTCCGGCGGACAAGCTGGCCGCCGTCCACGAGAACGTGAAGACGCTGCTCGAAGGCGAAGAAGCTCAACTGTCTCGACTGCGCAATGCATCAAGCGCAGAGGAAGTGAGGGCCATCATGACCGGCGGAACTTATTCGCCAAAAGACAAGAAATAACGGCTCGCCAGAGATGGCGACGATTGCGAGCCGTGATCGTCACTAGGGCCACCCGGGCCCGACGAAATCGATATGCTTAAGTCGTTATTTCGTCCAGCGGGCAGAGTCCCGCGACGGACCCAAGAAAAGGAACAAAGCGCAAGAGAGCCGGTGAGCGGAGCGCACTTTTGCAGTCATCTACCACGAGTGACCCGGATTCGCTGGCACGCTGTCAGCCATCGCCGGGGGCACCCGCCGACAGAAGGACACAACGCCCATGACTGAGACCAAACGGAGCACAATCAAGCGCATCACGCTTCAGGCCTACACCTACCCGCTGGATGACTTTGGGCCATCTATCGCCATCTTTAAAAAGGGCGGTCGTCTTAACGTGAGCAAGTTCATCGTCTCGATCGAAACGGACGATGGCCATATCGGGGCCTACGCACCCCATTTTGGTGCGACCGGCCACGCGCTCGCCCAGGTCAAGGACATGGCGCGGGGCCTCATCGGCCAGGACGCCGATCAGCGTGAGAAGATCTTCGAACGTCTGAAGATCAGCTTCCGTCACTACGACAAGGTCGGTATCGCCGCGCTCGATTGCGCGCTGTGGGACCTCGCTGGCAAGAAGTACAACGCGTCGATATCAACCCTGCTCGGTGGCTATCGGCAGCGTTTGCCGGTTTACGCGAGCACCACGCCGGGTCAGAAAACGCCGGGCGGACTCGACAGCGTCGAGCGCTATGGGGAATTCGCTGAAGAGTGCCGCGACGCCGGCATCTCCGCCTTCAAGATTCATGGCTTCTTCGACGGCAGTACAAAAAACGAGATCGATATCATGACCGCCGTCGCCAACGCGGTCGGCGGCGACATGAAGCTGATGACAGATCCCGCATCAAGCCTGCCGTCGTTCATGGATGCGGTCGAAGTCGGTCGCGCGTGCGACGACCTCGGCTACTTCTGGTACGAAGACCCCTATCGGGATGCGTCGTCCAGCGCGGTCGCGCACAGGCGCCTGCGCGACTTCATCAAGACGCCGATGTTAATCGCCGAACACATCCGCGGCTTCGAGCAAAAAGCAGACTTCGTACTCGCTGGCGGCACCGACATCATGCACATCGATCCCGAGCTCGACGGCGGCGTCACCGGCACGATGAAGCTCGCCCATTTCTGCGATGCCATCGGCATGGAAGTGCAGTTGCACACGGCGGGACCCATGCATCGCCAGTGTATGGCCGCCATCACCAACACGCATTTTTATGAATTGGGCCTCGTTCGACCCGACAACGCCTGGAACGGCATGCAACCACCAATTTATGCTGACGATTACGGCGATCAGATGGCAAACGTCGGCGCCGATGGCTGCGTCCCGGTGCCGGACGGCCCCGGTTTCGGCGTCACCTACGACTGGGACAAGATCAACGCCTGGGAGACTGGCCGCGAGGTCTACGAGTAGCCAATTGGTTCGTGTCCGGCCATTGCCATCCTGAAAGTTGCCATCCCGAAAGTAGCAGAAAATTGACTTGCCTGGCGGTGTGTCACCGCACTGCTATGCAAAGGCCGTGGGCTTGGGCGACTCATCGGCACTGCGCATCAACGCCCGCGCCAGTCGCGCCATCATTTCGGCGCCGGTGACGCTGCCGGGGTCCAAATTGTTCAGCTCCTCCGGGTCGTCGTGGAGATCAAAAAGTTCCGCCCCTTCATAGCCTTGATAAAGCGTCAGACGTGCGTCTTCGGTGACAAGTGTGCGCATTCGAAGTGGCACCCCGACCCCCAGCAGGTCCGCCATTTGATCCTCCTCGATGAGCAGTTGATCGCGAACGCGCGTGGACGGGTCTGTCAGCATCTCACTCGCATTGGCTCCCTGCATGCCATGGAATCCTGCGAGCCCCGCCTGCGCCAATAATGTCGGGCCAATATCGATCGAGGATATCAAACCGTCGCTCACCCCCGCCACAATGCCTGGCACGTGCATCAGCAACGGCACACGTGTACAACCGCTGTAGTGCATGCCACCTTTGAGCATGACGCCGTGATCGCCGAACATGTCGCCATGGTCACCCGTGAAGACAATGATCGTATTGTCATCCATGCCAAGCCCCTTGAGTTGCGCAAGGATCTCGCCAATGCTGTCGTCGATCATCGAGACCATGCCGTATTCTTTCGCAGCCATCTCGCGCAGTTCAATTTCGGTCGGGGCAAACATGTTGACGCCCCGACGCAGGCCGGCCGGGCCCTCTTCAATCACTTTCTTGTAGTGAGGCGCCGACTGTTCGTGCCGGTCACCATATGTCGATGGCATAACATAGTCGGCCGGTGAGTACATATCAAAGTACTTGCCGGGCGGCGTGAACGGGTGATGGGGATCGGGAAACGACACAACGGCCATGAAGGGCGTCTCTGGCTGCACCGCGCGCTCGCGCAGGAACCGGGTCGCAACATCGGCGATATACCGGGTGGGATACAGTTCCTCCGGCGTGCCCGTCTTGCGCGTCATGTGTGAAGGCGAATCCCACGGCAGCGCACCCGCGTCACCCTGAATGGTTTTCGGATCGACGCCCTGCGCGAGCAGCCACTGGTAGTAGTGGCCGCCACATTGATCCGAATGCGCGACGACAAGATCCACCTCGCCGAAGCCATAGTAGTCGTCCGGCATCTCGACCTGCTCGGACATGTGTCGTTGAAGATTCTCATAGTCATCCCAGCCATCCGGGTAATGGTCAAAGTGAATCGCGTCGCCGGCTGCCATCTTGTCGGTCTGGCGCTTCGCCGCCGAGGCCATGATGTTCATGTTCTGCAGATGGCACTTGCCGAGGTGCGCCGTGTGGTAGCCCGCGTCTTTCAGTAGCCGCGGAAAGGTCTGCTGGCGCCAGTCAAGGGCGATGCCGTTATAGCGACTGCCGTGCACCGACGGCAATCGGCTGGTGAAAATGGACGAACGATTCGGCTGGCATATCGGATTGGCGACATACGCCTTGTCAAACCGGACCGAAGTTGCAGCGAGCGCATCCAGGTGCGGTGTTCGGACCACGGTGTTGCCTCCAAAACCCGTGTGATCCGGCCGGTGCTGATCGGTCATAATCATTAGGATGTTGGGCTGCGCGGTCAGGCTCATGGTGATTGCTCATTGTCATGGAGGCAACATTAGTCAAGATCAGGGGCAAATCGCCTAGTCCACATACACGCGATGTTGTGACGACTCTTACCGGCCCAGACTCGATCCCGTGGCTGGACATGCCTGCAATGGATGCCCCACCGGAATGTCATACTACGAACAAATGTCCGGCGGCGACCCGCCTCGCCATCCATCTCACCCGCCATTTATCTCGCCAATTAGAAGGAGCAGCCATGGCCGACTTACGGATTTTCTCTTACCTGCCCAATCCCCGTATCTGGAAATCGACCATTACCGCACGGCTAGGCGGCGTCGATGTTGAAGTGACAGGCGCCCCCGCTGGTCAGATCGGGACCTGGCTTTGGGACTTTGACGCGCACCCTATGACCGATGAGGAAGCCGCCGACGATAGTACGCGGGTGCGCGGCCGCACCGGCTTCAGCGCTGATCTGCACAAGACTGCCGCGTTCGTCCGCGCCCATCCGTATGGAACGGTCCCGGCTGCATTCAGCGGTGACGGCCAAACCGGCATCTTTGAGTCCAACAGCATCATGCGGGCCGTCGCTCGACTCGCCCCCGCGAGCAGTGGGATCTATGGCACCGATCCTTTCTCAGCATCGCGGATTGACTCATTCCTGGACGTGTCGCTGATCTTTGCCCGCAGTTCGCAGGTATACCTGCTTGGCTTTGGCACGCAGGGTGTGACGCCGGACATTTACGCGGACGCCGCACGCAGCTTTGACAATTGGTTATCAGGCATCGACGCGGCGCTCAGCAATACGCCCTACATTGCCGGCGCGTCTCTGACCATCGCCGACGTTTGCTTTGCGTGTGAAGTGACCCTTTTCTCCCGGGAACAAGCCGCCCTGCGCCAACTTGTTGAACTGGGCGAACAACCCGTGATGACGGACTGGGACAAGAAGTACGAACGCGCGGCACGTCACTATGCTGAACTCTGTGAACATCCGGCTTTTAGCGTCGACATGGCCGACTATCTCGCGAAGCTCGGCGCAGACGTGCTGCGCGCAAAGGAACGTCACGGATCGTGACAATTTCTTGCAGATCGCGACCGGACTGACAGGATAGCTATTACGTCCAAACGTCAGTGCGCGCCGCAGGAAATGTAATGTTTGTTAGCAAGCGACTCCCAAGAAATTGTCAGGATGACAACTTTGGGACAAAGAACTAGCTCGCAGCGGCCCGCATAAAACGAACGTTCATGTGCAGGTATGCGGACGGGTTCGGATGCTGCGCCCAGACGGCCTTCCAGCCATCGCCCCCCATGATCTTGCCAAACTGCTCGTCGCGCACGGCCTTGCTTGGCCAGCGGATGATCCAGCATACGTTGGGCTGCCCGTTCTCGGACACCTGCGGATTCGAACCGGTGACCTCGGCATCGACCCCGTCGTCAACCCAGAAATCGATCACGTCCAGGTTCGCTCGCAGCCACGGTGCCGCAAGTTTGTCGCCCCACTCCCGGTACGCCGAGAACCACTCAGGGTCGATCGTGTAGTCACGTACTTCAACAATAGCGTCGCTCATGGTCCGTTCCTCTTCGGCTTACTATCAAACTGCCAATCTTGACCGCGCTCACCCAGCCTGAAAGTAGCCCCGCGTTATCAAGACGACATGGGCAAGCACTCTCAACTCACGCACCAACCTGCCGCGCCAACTTTCCTCGCCAAGGGTCGTGGGGCCCTCGAACACCGGACGCCAACTGGGCGCCCGGTGAACCTCGCAGGATCAAACCCGCGTTCGACAGGGACTAGCGAACGCCGTCAAGCCCGTTCTTGATACCTTCCGATGCCCACTCATTCCACGGCAGCGTGAAGAACCGGTAGCCCTTCTCGATCAGCGTCGCGGGTTCGATGCCAGGCGGGACGAAGTACATGCCGGGCGCGACGCCCGCTTTTGCACAAGCTTCGGCAATCTTGTCGAGCGCAGCGTGATACTTCGAATTCGTGTAATCGAGGGCGACGTCGAGATTGATCGACAGGTCAGAGGGCCCGATTAGCAACACGTCGATACCAGGAACACTCAGGATGTCGTCGATAGCATCCAGCGCTTCGACCGTCTCGATCATGGGGATGATGAGCAGATGCTCGTTGACGATGTCCATGTACTCACGATAGGTCTTGAACTCGCCCCACTCGCCGCGCGGACCGGCTGAACTGCGAACACCCGCAAACGGGTACTTGCACCAGCTAACCATGTCGATCGCTTCCTGCCTGGAATTGATCATCGGCGAAATGATGCCCTTGGCTCCCTGATCGAGTGCGAAACAGATCTCGTCCTGGCGGTTCTCGCCAACCCGAATGATGGGGATCGCCTCACGGCCGCGCATCGACCGAATCGGCACATGCATCTCTTTGATCGCGTCGAAGGAATGCTGCGTATCAAAAAGTAGAAAATCGTAACCTGTACTCGCGAGAAAGCCGGCTTCACTGCTGGCGCCTGCGGTCGTCCCGATGGCTGTTTTGCCTGCCTTCAACATGTCTTTGACACGATTCATCTTGTTATTGGCCTCTAAAGATAAGACTGATCACGTGCGTTCGACGAGACGCCCCAACTGGAGCGCCGTGCGACAACGTTTGTGGTGAGGCCCCGAGTGTAGCACTCGCGGCAGTGGGAAGGAGTCAAGGCCCGCGAACGAGATGAGCGTCGAGGCCAGCGTTCGGACACGGTCTAACAAGATGTGCTTGTCCGCCAGCTTCGAAGGAATCACTGCAGCCGGTTGGCCTCGTCCGGTCCCGCTCTCTCGACAGAAACCGTGGATCAATCTTCACGGGTGAACGACTGCACAGGTCGTCGCACGCCCGGCACCAACGACCATCAAATCGCCATGAACTACGCTTGCAGGACAAAGCCCTCGTAGTCGTTCGCGGCAACCTCATCACACTTCTTGCGATAGTTGCCGACCCCACCCACATAGGGCATGAAGATGCGCGGCTTGCCTGGAATGTTTGCGCCCAGATACCACGAGTTACAGGTCGGCGCCGTCAGCATAGTGCCAACCGCCGCCTGATTGACATGTTCAATCCAGTTATCTTCCGCCTCGGTAGTTGCCTCGATGGTGCGGAACTGGTGCTCGTCCATATGCGCGATGCAATCGGAGATCCATTCGACATGCTGTTCGATCGATACCAGCATGTTGCTCAGTACCGACGGGCTGCCGGGGCCGGTGATCGTGAAGAGATTCGGAAAGCCCGAAACCTGCAGGCCGAGATAGGTGCGCGGGCCCGCCTCCCAACGGTTGGATAATGGCTCACCGTCACGCCCACGGATATCCATGCCGAGCAACGCGCCCGTCATCGCGTCAAAGCCTGTAGCGTAGACGAGCGCGTCAAATTCAAAGTGCCCCTGCGCGGTCTGGACGCCGGTTTCAGTGATGCGCTCGATGCCGCCTTCGCTCAGGTCAACGAGCGACACGTTGTCCTGGTTGAAGGCTTTGAAATAGTCCGTGTCGATAACCGGCCGCTTGCAGCCAATCGGATAGCCGCGCGGCATCAGTTTCTCGGCTGTCGCCGGATCCTCGATAACCCTTGCAACCTGGTCCCGATACATCTCGCAGGCAAGTTCGTTGGCGTCCAGATTCATCTGCACATCCAGGAAATGTCGGACCGCAAGGAAGCCCTCCTCTTCGCCGAGGGCGCGGCGCTCCTCTGCCGTTGTCTCGAGCAGGTTAGCGTCAGGCATCACGAGGTCTGCGCCGCCAAAACCAAAGCCGTAGCCGACGATGCCGGCGATCGACTCCCGCTGGTTCTTGCGAATCTCCCCGTAATTAGCCTTCGCTTTTTGCCGAAAGTCCTCGGTTAACGGCCGGTTGAACGCTGGCATCGTGTAGTTGGGTGTGCGCTGAAAGACCGTGAGATGTTGCGCCGTCTCGGCAATGACAGGTATCGCCTGAATGCCAGACGATCCTGTACCAATGATGCCAACGCGAGTCGTCGAAAAGTCGACGCCGTCGTGCGGCCACTCGCCCGTGTGATAAAAGTCGCCTGCGAACGTCTCGGCACCCTCAATGTCGGGCTTGTTCGGCACCGACAGGCACCCTGTCGCCATGACGCAAAAGCGTGCCTCGAACGCTTCCCCCGCTTCCGTCTGCACCTTCCAGCGGTTGCTCTCGGCCGCAAAGTGGGCGCCCACAACACGGGTCTCGAGTTGGATGTCGCGCAGAAGGTCGAACCGTTCGGCCACGTGATTGGCATAGTCCAGAATCTCTGGTTGGCCGGCCATCACCTCGGCCCAGTTCCACTCCTGCTCCAATTCGTCAGAAAACGAATACGAGTATTCCATGCTCGGGATATCGCACCGGGCGCCGGGATATCGATTCCAATACCAGGTGCCACCCACCCCGCTGCCGGCTTCCAGCACGCGCACGGAGAGCCCGAGTCCTCGCAGTCGATGCAACATGTACATGCCGGCGAAACCGGCACCAACGACAATGGCATCCAGTTGAGTGGCGGCGGTGTCTCTCTCGCTCTGCGTGGTTGAATCTGACTCGGTCACTGCTGAACCCTCAAGGAATATGAAGAGAAGATAGAAGGCCTGATGACGGCCTTCGGCTTAGACGATTTTTAGGTGAGTTGGGTGAATACAACCCGGCGAAGTCTGCCAAGGTTTGCGCCCAGTATCAAAACGTAGCTGTGCGCCACATCCGACCATGCCCGGACACCCCAACGGGGTCAATACCGCCTTTTTCTGCGTCTGCTTTGGCACCAACGCTTTGAGACCGTGAAACACCCAGGCGCCGCGCCTGGCGGCCTTGACCGCGACGCCACCAACAGAGTGGAAGATACGTCACAGGCGTTCTGATTGGCCGCGAGGTGCTTTCAACGAGGGGCCTCCTGTGCGGGCTTCTCATGAAGAGCTTCCTGTGAGCGGCGTCTTAGGAAAGACGCAAAAGGAGTTACGTGAACATAGACCAACAACTCGTGGACCTTTACGTCACGGGACAGTTATCAGGTGACCCGCTTGAGGAGTTCGAGCTCGACTTG
>CAVOBC010000037.1:0-20361 GCA_963693635.1 Gammaproteobacteria bacterium
CGCCTCGTTACCGTCAACATCGATGAGAGTCAGCAAAAAGCCCAACGCTTCCTGCAACGCTTCGCGCCCACGCTCGCGGCACACGCCGACGGGCTTGCCGACCCTGCGACGGATGCAGCCCGAGACCATGCGGTTCGTTCGATGCCGAGCGCGTATCTCATCGATACCGACGGCACCGCCTTATGGATTCACCACGGCTATCGGCCGGGCGACCTCAATGAAGTGCTGGCCCGCATTGAGGCCGCATTGGGGCCGAACGACACGACCGGAGCCACGTTGTCAGAGTGATTTGCGCAGCCGAAAATCACTGCCCGCCGAGAAGTTCACCATGCGTTCCAGCGGCACCAGAGCGCGGGCCGCGACTTCGGGGTCAACCTGAATCTCGTTTTTGTCTCCGTCCTCAAGCACCTGTAACAGGTTCTCAAGCACGTTCATGCCCATCCACGGACAATGGGCACAGCTCCGACACGCGGCACCTTCACCGGCTGTCGGCGCTTCGATGAATATCTTGTCGGGCGCTTCCTGCCGCATGCGGTAAAAGATGCCCTTGTCGGTGGCAACAATGAACTTCTCGTTCGGCAGTTGTTGCGCCGCACGAATAATCTGCGTCGTCGATCCGACAACGTCAGCAAGGTCGATGACGGCCCCCGGCGATTCGGGATGCACAAGCACCGCAGCATCCGGATGTACGTGCATCAAATCAGCGAGACCTTGCGCCTTGAATTCCTCATGTACGATGCAGGAACCGTCCCACATCACCATGTCGGCGCCCGTCTCGCGCTGGATGTAACCGCCAAGGTACTTGTCCGGTGCCCAGATCAGCGTTTCGCCAAGGTCGTTCAGGTGCTCGGCAACCTCGAGCGCAATACTGGAGGTGACCACCCAGTCAGCGCGGGCTTTCACCGCTGCCGACGTATTGGCATACACCACGACGGTTCTTTCGGGATGCTCATCGCAGAAACGGGAGAAATCTTCGATCGGGCAGCCGAGGTCAAGCGAACAGGTCGCTTCAAGGGTCGGCATCAGCACCCGCTTGTCCGGGCTCAAAATCTTGGCGGTCTCGCCCATGAAGCGAACGCCGGCAACCACCAGCGTTTCTGCGTCATGCGCCGCGCCAAAGCGCGCCATTTCGAGCGAGTCGGAAACGCAGCCCCCCGTTTCGTCAGCCAGCTCCTGAATGGCGTCATCGGTGTAATAGTGGGCGACCAACACCGCGCCACGCCGTGCGAGCGCTTCTTTTATGCGGGCTTTGTAGTCGGCGATCTCCACGTCGCTCATCAGATGACTCTGATGCACGGGGACATCGAATGCGATGTTTGCCATGTCTGCCTCCGGCTCGCGGAGTTCCGATTCTACTATAGGCGGCCGTCTTCAATACCACCGAATGTTGGACACGTCGGAAACAGGCTGTTTGCGGGTGCGCAACGCCACTCTTTTGACCGGTCTGTGTTATACCCTTCGCGTCTTCGCGGTCGGCCGCCATTGGCCGGCTATCCCACATGCACGACCCAACGACCTGACATGCAGATCCTCTTTCTCATCCCCCAGTCGGACCTGGTGATCGATGGCAACTATCGACGCCTGGCGAATCTCTGCCAACAGCGCGGCGACCGGGTTGTGCTCGCGTTTATGGAGAGTCTCGCGATGCGGGCGTCGGCCATCGTCGTCGATGGCATGGAGATGAGTGGCCCTCTTGACATTGATGCCCCATTCCCCGATCACCGCCCGTGTGGCATTTCGTCAATGGACACCATCTGGGTGATGTCACTTGGCATGCAGGGCAGCTTTCTGGACAAGATGCAGATGCTCCACTGCGCAGGCCCGGCGCGGATTCTCAATTCCCTCGAGTCGTTGATGCATCTCAAGAGCAAGTACTTTCTCGCTGCAGACAAGAGCGTCATCCGGCATCCGGAGACACATGCCGGCAACAACGCCGCGGCACTCTTTGACATCGTTGCCGGTGGCGGGCGCTGGATCGCCAAGCCCCCCGCCGGCAGTTTCGGCCGCGAGGTTTACCTCATAAGCCGGGATGACCCGAATGCCCGGGTGGTGCTCGACGCTCTGACCGGGCATGAGTCAGGCAATTACTGTCTGCTGCAGCGATACGTGCCTGAAATTGAAGCGGGGGAAAAACGCGTTCTGATTGCGGGCGGGGTACCCGTCGCCCAGTACCTCAGGCGGCAAGGCATGGATCATCGAACGAACGTCATGCAGGGCGCACACATTGACACCTGTGACCTGACCGCCGCCGAGCGGGACTACTGCACCCAAATCGGTCATATGCTGGGTGCGATGGGCGCCGATTTCGTCGGTATGGATCTCGCCTACCCGTGGGTCATCGAATTCAACGTCGTGAATCCAGGCGGCATCCTCACGATCGAGTCGCTAACGGGCATCGATGTCAGCCCGGCAGTTCTGGCCCACGCGATGGCGACTTGAGTTTTAGACTTCAATTCGTATGATAGCGCCTGCTTCGCACCCGGCCACCCGGGGCGAACATCGGGCCGTTAGCTCAGTTGGTAGAGCACCTGGCTTTTAACTAGTTGGTCCCGCGTTCGAGTCGCGGACGGCCCACCAACTCCCCTTCTCGCATTGCTTTCTTGCATCGACGCGATGCGCCGATGCACGCGCGTCGTTGAACCTGCGAGCAGAAGGTCGCGCAAGCGTACGCTGACGTTCGCAACGAAGCGCTCGCGCGCGAATATTGGAACGAATGGCCTGCGCAAGCAGATGCAGAAGCGCCAGACAGCGTGCGGCCGGCCGATCTCATGCCAGCGCTGAGATGCGCCAGACGAGCGAATCTCTGCCCTTCTGCGATCCCTTCTTTTCCTCAAACCCGAGGTCTTCCTCAAACCCAGGGTCTTCCTCAAACCCAGGATCTTCCTGCAACCCCGGGCCTTCAAGAACAAGGGACTTTCTCAACTGCTGGGCTGAGAGCGCACCCGCCCACAACTCGCGCCAGCACTGCAGCAGCAGCGAGCGATCGGCACTCGACAGGCCACGCACAATACGCAACCCGTGTTGGTGGACGTCAACCGCGGTACCACCGGCCTCAGCAATCTCCACCTCGTCCCCCATTCCCTCAAACATCCGAGCGAGATAGTCCGCCGCGTCTGACACATCGCCATCCACTGCACCTATCATCTCTGCCGTCTCCGCGAAGTACTGTTGTCCGATCAGGCGCGCTGCGAGGCGACCCAACTCGCTGGCCTCGAGAGGCCCGATGACCTCCTGCAAGGTCGTGAGACCGTTGCGAACATAATCCATCGCGTAGTTGCGATTCGCCTTCGCGAGACGGAGCGGGTCCCAATCGGCAGGTGGCTGCGGCTGCTCGGCGGCACAAAACACGGGCGGTACTTCGTCCGGAGCAAACGTCAGTCGCTCATGCGGTTCAAGCGCCCGATCAAACTCGCGGAAATAGCCGCAGAGACCAAACTGCCCGGTCATGTCTTCTGACACACACACGAACCCCAGCTTCGGATTCTTGAGGGTGACACCGTTGTGCGCGTACCAGCCATTCAGGAAGCCGCGGCTCACCTCAACCGGCAGGCCGCAAATGACCGGGCCCGCGAACATCCAGCGCGGATAGCGGAACCGCACCCACGCCTTGCGGTCATGTTCCGGCATGAACTCAACAGCGACGCCACCCATGTTGTTGGCGAGCACATGGTACCGGGCGCACGCAACCGCATCCGGTAGTCCATGCAGCCCCAGCTTCTCGAAACTGGACAGGAACTTCTCTTCATGCTGCTTCCGGAACAGCCGGAAGGTCCAATCACCCATCACGGTGGGGCCCTTTCGACTGGAAATCATGAGTTGAAGGCCCAGAAAATAAGCGTGATGCAGATGCGCTTGCGCAGCAATGCAATCGATATCATTCGTCATTGGGGATTCCTGCGTCTCGCCGCCAAGCTGAACCCATCAAGGTTTATCAATCAAGTCTCACCAATCAACGTCCATCAATCAGGGACGATCTTTAGCCAGAATTTAGGCGAAGGCCCCGCGTGCTCCCAGGCAGAGCTCTTCCCTTGCAAACCGACGACCCGCAAGTCACCCTGACCCTCACCGCGACGCGGCCGAATACTTGTGCCGACACTTGCGACCCGCTTCCCGACACCCCTCCGGACTCTGCAGCATCCCTGGATAGGGCCACATCGAACCAGGCAACGAATCTTCGCCAAAGCGTGCGCTCTTGATACAACGCAAAATTACTTCAGCATCAACGCCCAACGTCGCCGCGCATGACGCGTAAAACGCTCTTCGGCGACCCGGATTTCGTCTCCGTGTGGAGCGTCGGCGCGCTCGGCAGTACCGCGCGCTGGCTGGAAATGCTGGTCGTAGGCGTATTCGTCTTCGACCAGACCGGATCGCCGTTTCTGGTTGCACTCATGCTTGTCTTGCGCATGCTGCCGATGGGCATCTTCGGCCTTGCCGGCGGCATGCTCGCCGAGCACTTCGATCGAAGACGTGTGCTGCTCGTGGCGATGGGAGCGATGTTTGTCGTTTCCGTCGCCCAGGGGGTGCTCGCAGCCAACGGCTTGATCGAGGTCTGGCACATCGCGTTGGGCGCGTTCATGGGCGGCCTCATGTGGATCACCGACTTCCCGGTCAGGAGAACCTTGCTCGCGGACATTGCCGGTCCCGAGCGCGTCGGTCGCGCCATGAGCCTGGATATCACCTCAACGTCAGGAACACGCATGCTCGGACCGCTCGCGGGCGGTGCCCTACTGGCGAGTACGGGCCTCGCCGGGGCCTACCTTGTCGCGGCTATCGCGTATGCGTTGGCGTTTGTCCTGCTGGTCCGGCTTGCCGATGTTTCGAAATACAGCCCATCGCCCGATGCGCACGAGCAAAGCGAAACCGTCACGTCGCGGCCTGAGGGCAAGCCCGCCAAAGCACAATCGCTGAATCTCCGGGAACTCCTGGCGGATGTTGGACAGATCCGGTCCCGCCTCGCACGTAACCCCCCATTAGCCGGAATATTCGCGGTCACAATCGTCTTCAACGTCTGGTGCTTCCCCTTCGTTTCAATGATCCCGGTGTTCGGCCGGGATTTCCTTGAACTCAGCCCTGCGGGTATCGGCATGCTGGCCGGCGCTGAGGGTGCTGGCGCACTCCTCGGCGCGGGACTCCTCGCGGTCTTCGCGGTGCCATCGAAAAGCAGGTTCTACTACTCCGGCGGTGTGATCGCCTACACACTCCTGGTGCTCACGTTTACCGCCTTGCTCTCCCCGTTTCTGTCATTCTTGCTGATGATCGCGATCGGTTTCGCAGGCGCACTCTTTGCTGCAATGCAAAGCGCACTCGTGATCATGAATGGCGGCATTCACCGCCAGCAAATGATGGGCGTATTATCGGTTTGCATCGGTACGGGCCCAATCGGCTTCCTGCACCTTGGCGTCATGGCGAACCTGCTCGGGCCCCGTATTGCCTGCGCGGTGGTCGCAGCAGAGGGCCTGGTCGCCGTCTTGTGGGTGCTCTGGCGCTGGCCTGCGCTCCTTAGCACACAGGGAAGCCCTCGCCGATAACCGCACGCTCACGCTCACACATCCGGATTTTTGCGCATGCGCGAATGATCAGTGCGCAGCCCGCCAGCGTCGACGAGCCACGCACGCGCCAGGAATAGATCCCTGAATGCCTGGCACTCGCCCGATGCAGACAAGCTGTGGAACTGAATCATCCGCGCAATCCCGAAGTGATAGTCATCGCTCGCGACCACCGCGACCCGAATAGCCCGGTCCTTCCTGCTCGCGGTAAACCGCTCGACCAGCATACTGGCGTCATCCCGCTCGATGCGCAGATGTTCTACCTCGCGCAGGCTGATCAACACGTTATTGGACGGATCGTAGAGGGGGTGGATGGCGGCCCGATAGGCAGCTTGTATGACATCATCAAGCTCGAGCACCCCGTGGCAATTCGCTACAAGCAGGCGCTTCTCATACTCAAACTCAACCACCCGCAACCGGCGCGCCACTTTGTGGTTGTGTCAGACCAGCGTCGGCAAAGAGATCATCCATCTTCGTGGCTGGCGTTACGATACTGATTGGGATCGACCCCGTGACGTTCAAGCATTCGGTATATCGACTGTCTAGAAAGTTTCGACAATCTCGCTGCGGCCGATACATCCCCCTTGCAGGTCCGCACGAGCGAGTCGATATAGGTTTGCTCGAATTCCAAATTCATCCGAGCCTTCTTGCCCGTGAAGCTGTCCTCATCGTCTACGAAAGTGGAATGCGCCTGCTGCAGTTTCGCCGGAACATCCGCAGCCGTCAGTCGCGTACCCGTGGTCATTACCAGCATCCGCCTGACGATATTGATCAACTCACGAATATTACCGGGCCACTCGTGGGCGACCAACAAGGCCACCGCGTCCTCATCCAACGTTCGTCCCGCCCGCCCCATCTCGTTACCGTAGACCTGAAGGTAATTGTTCGAGCAGGCGCGGGATATCGGCTCGACGCTGCTTCAGGGGCGGGAGAAGGATCTCGCCCACGCAGATTCGAAAAAAGAGATCCTCACGGAATCGACCGGCCTTTACCTCTTCTTTCAAGTCCCGGTTAGTGGCTGCAAGCAGGCGAATGTCAACGGACACTTCCTCGCGGCTACCGACCCGCCTGAATTTCCGTTCCTGCAGCACACGCAGAAGTTTCGCCTGTTGCGGCAGAGACAGCTCGCCAACTTCATCCAGAATGAGCGTGCCCTTATCTGCGTACTCCATCCAACCGATCGTCCGCTCGGTTGCCCCGGTGAAGGCCCCTCGCTCGTGGCCAAAGAACTCGCTTTCAAAAAGATCCGGCGAAATACCGCTGCAATCGACCGGAACGAACTGTTCGTCTGCTCGCGCGCCCTGCGAATGGACGTTGCGAGCAACCATTTCTTTGCCCGTGCCCGTGCCCGTGTCGCCACTGATCAGCACGTCGACGTTCGTGTCCCCGAGGGCCAAAATCTGCTGCTTGACGTTCTCGATCGGCTCGCTCTTGCCGATGATGTCGCCCATGCTGCCCGTGCGATTCAACTGGCGCTTGAGCAGTCGGTTCTCGCGGGTCAAACGCGCCTGCTCGAGGACTCGCCTGACCGTCATCAGCAGATCCTCGAGGATCAGCGGTTTCAGCACATAGTCGGCGGCGCCAAGCTGAACACACTCAATGCAGCTTTCCATTGACGGATAGCCCGTCATGATGATGACGGGTGTTTCGGGGTTGGCATTTTTGGACCGTTTCAGGATGTCCATGCCACTCGCTTCCGGCATATTGATATCTGACAGGATGAAGTCAAAGTTGCCTTCATCCAGCAAGCCGAGTGCACGCTGCGCAAGATGCTCGGCCTTGACTGAGACGTCCTCAATCTGGTGTAGCGCCTTTTTGCAGAAGTCGCAGATTGCGCGCTGATCATCCACAACGAGAACGCGGGACTCTGACATCGCTGCGTACCTCCGTAGCAGGGACTGGCCGGGGCTGGATATGTTACGGGGGTGCCGATACCGGGTCATCGAACGAGTGTCAGGGCCGATAGCAGGTCGGATCGGAGATCCCGGCAACCTCGAAGCCCTGCCGCCGGATTCGACAACTGTCACACTCCCCGCACGCCTCGCCACGATCGTTTAGCGAGTAGCACGAAACCGTTGTCGCATAGTCCACACCGAGATCAAGGCCAAGACGGATGATCTCTGACTTGCTGAGATCGATGAGCGGCGTCTCTATCGAGATAGGCCGCCCCTCAACACCTTCTCGCGTTGCGAGGTTCGCCATCGCTTCAAAGGCCGCAATGAATTCAGGTCGACAGTCCGGATACCCGGAATAATCAACCGCATTCACGCCGATGAACAGATGGCGCGCACCCAACACCTCGGCCCAACCGAGGCCATAGGCGAGAAAGAGGGTGTTGCGGGCTGGCACATATGTGATCGGAATGCCGACATCCTCGGATGTCGGCACCGCGAGCGAGTGATCGGTGAGCGCGGAGCCACCCATGCC
The DNA here is from genome assembly GCA_963693635.1 of Gammaproteobacteria bacterium. Taxonomy (GTDB): domain Bacteria; phylum Pseudomonadota; class Gammaproteobacteria; order Pseudomonadales; family Azotimanducaceae; genus CAVOBC01. The sequence continues at coordinate 7,974 of CAVOBC010000037.1, forward strand.
GCCGAGGTCAAGCTGGACCACCCTGTGCTCGACCACGCATGCTGCCTGCGCAATCGCCCGCGCATAGCGGAGTTCAGTCAGGTGTCGCTGACCGTAGTCGAAGCTGAGTGCGTAACAGTCGTAAGACTCGGCCCGCGCAATTGCGAGTGTGGTCGCCGAGTCCAGTCCGCCCGAGAGCAGTATCACGGCAATTTCAGACACCAGGCTTGTCTCCCCAGAGATACTTGTGAAGCTGGACCTGCAAGCGTACCTGCAACTTGTCGTCGAGTATCCAGGCAGCGAGCTCGGTGGAAGCGAGTTGCTCGTGGCTCGCTGAAAACAGAATCTCACCGACCCGCCCGGAAAGTGCGTGCTCGGCCAGCTTGAAGCGAGACCATTCGTAGTCCTCGCGATCACAAATCACGAACTTGACCTGATCAGCCGGACCCAAAATGCCGAGGTTGGAATAGAGATTCCGACCCACCTCGCCGGACCCGGGCGTCTTAACGTCGACAACACGGGACACGCGGCTGTCGACCCCGCTGACATCCAACGCTCCGCTTGTCTCGAGGCTCACCTCAAGATCCTCATCGCACAGGCGAGTCAACAGCGGCAAGCACGCGGGCTGCGCGAGGGGCTCACCACCGGTAACCGTCACGCGCACACCGCCAAGGGCGTGCACAGCTTCCGTGATCTCGTCAATCGTCTTCAGTTCGCCACCCGAGAATGCATAGGCCGTGTCGCAATACTGGCAGCGAAGCGGACATCCGGTCAGGCGGACAAAGACCGTCGGCAAACCGACGGTTCGTGCCTCCCCTTGTAGCGAGTGGAATATCTCAGTGATGCGAATCATCGGGCTCGTCGTTGGTTGGTTCAACACAATGGTAGCCGAACGGCAGTTGCGGCGATTCAAAAGCGGACAGAAGCGATCGAGGGACATGCAACGCTTGCATCGCAAGCAACCAATCAGACACACCGGAGATAAGCAAGCAGCCGAACCGGACACCTCGATCCAGGTGTCGGATTAGCAGGCCGCTTTTTCAGCAGCCTCTGATGGAACTAAAGCGATACGCTGCGTTAAGTTCCGTGTGCGACAGTGCGGCAATCCGGCACTGTGAGACGCGGCTATTGGTGTGGGTGCTATTGGTGTGGGCGAAAGAAAGCGACGGGCTTTAGGGCCGAATGGCGTCTACCTCAGGGATTACAACTGACCTTGGTCGACAGATAGTCTGAGGCAAGTTTGGCGACCGAGCGACCCTCATTGCCCGAGATCACCTGCTGAAGTAACTCGGTCGCCCGATCACAATCACCCATGAGATGGTAAACCTTGCCGAGCTTAAACATGGCGTCCGGAACCTTGCCGCTATCCGAGAAGTACTGGACGACCTGCTCCAGTGCCTGCCGCGCCTGCTCGTAGTCCGGCTCCGGTTTTGCCGCATGCACCTCACCGAGCCAGTAGTATGCATTTGCCGTGTAACCACCATCGGGAAACTGGGTGATCAACGCCTGCAGTTGTGTGATAGCAAGATCGTATTGGCGATTGTGCATGAGTTCGAGTGCGGTGTCGTATAACGACTTCTCGGTCTGCGAGGTCCCTTTGTCGGGCCGGGACGCAGCGACATCGGGCCCAGTCCGCCCGGAAGGGACGTTCCCCTCCTGGACCATGCGCCGCAGATCCTGAAGCCTGCGATCGACCTCAAGGTAGCGCTCGCCCTGGGTATTACCGAGGACCTTGATCTGATGCTGCAGTTCCTCGACCAGACCCCGCAGCATCTTCATCTCCTCCTGCAGGACCTGAAGCCGATAGACGTCCTCGCCGCTGCCCGGTGCCCCCGAGTCATCCCTGGGCTCCTCGTCAATGACAGGTGCCTGGAACGGAATCTCCTCAACGCCGATCGGGCTCGACGGCGCACCGACCAATGCGACCGGCACCAGCGCGAGAACAGCAGCAAGCGCCGGGCCAAGCAGCGTCCTATAGGCGCGCTTCTTCATGAAGCCGTGAAGGAAACGCGCTTTCACGATGCCGTGTACAAAAAAGGCGCGCCAGCGTAGATCACCGATGCACCCCTAGTTCGCTTTGACAACAAACTGTCTGTCACCCGAACTGGCCTCAAAGGCCCCATGTAAGAACGTTGTTGGTGATGGATCGTTGGTGACAAATCGCCTACTTGTAGGCCACCTCAACCCGTCTGTTCAGGGCCCACGACCGCTCGTTGCTACGGTCACCCATCTCAGCCTTGCGCTCCTCTCCGAAGCTCACGACTTCAACCTGAGATCTACCAACCCCCTGAGCGACCAGATACGCCCGCACCGCATTTGCGCGGCGTTCGCCGAGCGCCATGTTGTACTCGCGAGTGCCGCGCTCGTCCGCGTGCCCCTCGATGCGCACACGGTCGCCGGATTCTGCAAGGTGCTGCGCATGCTCGTTCAACTCTTCATGCCCACCTCGCTTGACGATGGTCTGGTCAAAGTCAAAATAGAAGAGTCCTGAAAGGGTTCTACGTCCGTCGCCACCAAAACCGGGAATCTCCAGCTGCCGCTTCGGACCCCTGTTAACAACGACCGGTTTCATGCCCTCAGGCTGGGCGCTCGGACCACTGTCGGGCCCGCTGCGGGTCGTCGACTGCGGAGCCTCCGGGGCCACCTCTTCCGGTGAGACGCCGGGGTCGGCTTCCTTCTCTCCTGGGCTCGTGCAGCCGGCCAGCAACAGGCCAACCAGTCCAACCACAAGCAAGCCACGCGTTCTAGTTCCCATCATTTGCTCCCTATTTGTTCTCCGCATCATGCTAAACTGACACTCGTCATAAACAGTACTGCGCAACCGACGGCTGTGACGCCGATCATGTCAACCCTGGTCAGGTCCCCGGAGTCCCGGACCAATGAGTCATCGGGTACAGGCCCGGCCCGAACCAAAAACTGCCCAACCAGACTGAGATCGGATTAAACCAAAAATAGCGGTCTGAATCACGCCCAAGCCGTCACATTATCGACTCTACAACCCGTCTGTTACCCGGCGACCAGGCGGGCTCACGAACGTCTCCCTCCGTCGCCGGGAGGTTGAACTTTACACCGCCGTCGATTGATACCGCGGCGAGGATGCCACGTTCATCCACCTGTGTCGCGTAGATCAGCATACTCCCGTTCGGCGCGATGCTTGGTGACTCGTCGAGGGACGTCTCTGTCAGTACCGTCATCCGCCCCCGCTTAAAGTCCATGAGGCCTATGTGAAAGATGCCCTTGCGTCGATGCACCATCACCATGGCGCTGCCGTCGGGCAATAATGATGCCTTCGCATTGTAGTCACCCTCAAACGTCAGCCGTTCGATTTCGAAATTGGCGAGACGGACCTGGTAGATCTGGGGGCGCCCGCCGCGGTCTGATGTAAACACCAATCGCTCGCCATCGGGCGTCCAACTCGGTTCTGTGTCAACGCCGTAATGGCGGGTGATTCGCTTCAGCCGCCGGGTGCCGAGATCCATCACGTAAATCTCGGGGTTGCCGTCGCGAGACAGCACCATCGCGAGTTGACGACCGTCAGGCGAGAATGCAGGGGCGCCATTGAGTCCCCGAAAGTTGGTGATCTGCTGTTTCTTTCCTGACGCAAGATCGTGAATGAAGATCGCCGGGCGGTCGTCCCGTTCAAATGACACATACGCGACACGCTCGCCATCCGGTGCCCACGTTGCGGACAGGATCGGATTCGCCGACTGCATGATCACCCTCGCCCGCTGACCGTCCGCATCGGCGATATTGAGGCTAAACATGCGATCTTTAAACCCACCAGTCGCCGTGATGTACATAATGCGCGACGAAAATGCACCCGCGATACCCGTCAGTTCTTTGAACACGGTGTCGCTCGCATAGTGCGCAAGGTCCCGCAGTTGGTCAACGGTGCCTTCTACCGCATCGGCAATCTCAACTTCCTGCTTAAAGACGTTGAACAACTCGTAATGAAGCTGGATCTTGCCGTCCTTGCGAGTGAGGTAGCCAATGACAAGATATTCGACCCGCAGCTTGCGCCAGTCCCGGACCAGTACGTCGTCGGCACGATTCGGAAAACTCAGCATCTGCTCAGATGGCAACGCTTCGAAACGCCCCGACAATCTAAGGTCAGCCGCAACCACCTCGCTGACATCAACCGGCAATCGCCCGCGGCCGCGCCAGTCGAACGGCACGACGGCGATCCGTACCGCAGAATCGACGCCTTTGGTCACCTCGATGCGCAGTTCAGCGTGGGCCGGCATCACAATCAGAGCCAGTCCGACGATCAAAAGGGGGGCAAGCAACTTATTGCGATACATCACAGACGTAGGTCCTCCGGACGGAAATTCACCGTGAACTCCCGAAAAATGCGTTCAAACTGACGGGACTCCGTAGGCACCCGAAATGGCGATGCCTTGCGGACGGCGAGCAAAGCGGACCGATCGAACGCATCGTTGCCACTTGATTCCTGTACCTCGACATTCACGACCTCACCGGTCGGCACCATGTAAACCCGCAGCAAAGCTTCCATGCCGTTTCTTGCCGACGGTGGCCGCGACCAGTTTCGCACGATGTCGCCCTTGATCTGACCAATATACGCAAGCGCCTTCTCATCGTCAGTCACCGCTCGACGTGCATCCTGCTCATCGATGATGGCAAGCGCGAGCGTCTGCTCCATGCGCTTGCGCTCGGCCTCACTCGCCTGCCGCTCTGCCTCCGCGCGTACCGCCGTGGCAGAACGATCGTCTTGCTCTTCGGGCTCTGGCTGAAGTGCAGCGAGCCGTTTGCGCTCCTCCTCACGACGCTTCTCCGCCAGTAGTCGCTTGGCACGGATCCGCGCCAGCTCGGTCTTTTTTGCGTCCGCTTCAAGCTTCAGCCGACGCGCTCGCTGACGCGCCGACAACGCACGCGCTTTGGCCTCCTTGCGGGCACGATGGGGATTCTCTGCCACCATCGAGGCCTCAATGTAGTATCGCTCCTCCGGCTGAGGAAGGGTGGATTCAGCACTCGACCAGGTAGCCAGAAGCGCCGCCGCGACCAGCCCGTGCAATGCCAGCGCCAGTAAACCGGCCGGCCAATAAAACAACGTCGATCTCACCGCGCTCACGGTCTCACTGTTTCGGTGGTTCGGTTATCAATCCAAGGTTTGTCGCACCCGCGCTCTGGAGCACGTCCATCAGCGCAACGACCTTGCCATAGGGCAACGCCTGGTCTCCCTCAACCAACACCTTGATGTCCGGGTTAGCCGCCAGCACGCGTCGGGTACGCTCGGCCACCAGCGCCGGCGCCACCGCTTCGTCTTCCTCGCCGACATTCATATAGTAGGTGCCGTCCGCTTTGACCGTCACCACAAGTACGTCCTCCTCGGACCCTACATCCAGCGACCCACTGTTAGCATCCGGCGGATCTACTTTGATGCCCTGAGTCATGAGTGGAGCTGTGACCATGAAGATGACCAGCAACACGAGCATCACGTCGATATAAGGCACGACATTGATCTCGGACATTGGTTTCCGACGGGCAGCCTTAGCCATGAGACATCTGCCGACGGTTCAGGACTTTGTCTTGGTTCAGGACTTTGTCTTGGTTCAGGACTGTCTTTGCGTTCAGGACTGTGCCCCGATTCAGATCCGGATCAGGCGCCACTGTGAATGCTTCTATAAAGAATGCTGCTGAACTCATCGGTAAATGCCTCGAAGCGATTGACCATCACCTCAACCTGAGCCGAAAAGCGGTTGTAGGCGATCACCGCAGGAATCGCGGCAAAAAGGCCAATCGCCGTTGCAACGAGCGCTTCTGAAATGCCGGGCGCGACGACCGACAAACTTGCCTGGTTAACGGTCGCGAGACCGCGAAAGGAGTTCATGATGCCCCATACGGTGCCGAACAATCCGATGTACGGACTGGTCGATCCAACCGTCGCCAGAAACGGTAAATGCTTGTCCAGGCGCTCTTCTTCTCGCAACATCGCGACCCGCATGGCGCGTTGCACATTCTGCATGACGGCATCCGGATCCGTATTCTCCTGGCCCCGCAGGCGGGAGAACTCACGAAACCCTGAGTGGAAGATGCCCTCCACGCCGATCGGATCGGCCTCGGCTTCCTCAATCTCCACAAAAATCGCGCCCAGGTCCTTGCCAGACCAGAACTCACTCTCGAAGTTGGTCGCCTCGCGACGAATCGCACCGAGCGAAAAGAAGCGCTGAAAGATCATTACCCACGAGGCCATCGACGCCATCAGCAAAAGTGCCATCACCGCCTGCACAATCGGGCTCGCATTGAGTACCAGATCGAGGATGGACAGGGTTTCATTCATTTATGATCACGCGACCTCTTGCCTGGCCATCGACTCCGTCTCCATTCGTCTTTTCTCTTTGATCCATCATGGCTCCACCTCGCTTGCCCCATCCCGCGTCTCTCATTGGCCGTGCTTCGGCCGTGCATTGGCCGTTCATCGGCCTGTCTTCGCCTGCCCAGTAGCGCGCTCAAATCCGCCTTATTTAGCAAGCCTTAGCACCAGCGACATCAATCGAACAAACCACCGCCTGTACGCGGCGGCAAACCGAAATGCTCATACGCGCGCCGGGTTGCAACGCGGCCACGCGGCGTGCGCATCATAAACCCCTGCTGGATCAGATACGGTTCATAGACATCTTCAATCGTGTCTCGTTCCTCGCCAATCGCTGCTGACAGACTGTCAACGCCAACCGGCCCGCCATCGAACTTCTCAATCATCGCCATCAATAGTCGCCGATCCATTTGGTCAAACCCAAACGCATCCACATTCAGCATGTCGAGCGCCCGGTCCGCAACGCCGGCGTCGATTGCGCCATCGGCGCGCACCTCGGCAAAGTCGCGTACTCGCCGAAGCAGACGGTTCGCTATCCTCGGGGTGCCCCGGGACCGCCGGGCAATCTCGAGCGCCCCCTCGTCATCGCTGGAAACACCGAGTAACCGTGCCGAGCGCGTCACGATACTCAACAGATCCTCGACGCTATAAAACTCCAGCCGCTGGACGATCCCGAACCGGTCTCGGAGCGGCGATGTCAGGAGTCCGGTGCGGGTCGTTGCGCCGACGAGCGTAAACGGCGGCAGATCCAGCTTGATCGATCGCGCTGCCGGGCCCTCACCGATCGTAATGTCGACCTGGTAGTCTTCCATCGCGGGGTAAAGGACCTCTTCGACCGCCGGTGACAAACGATGGATCTCGTCGATGAAAAGAACGTCGCCGCGCTCAAGGTTGGTCAGCGCGGCGACCAGGTCGCCTTTCTTCTCAATCACGGGCCCTGATGTCGACTTGATTTGTGCGCCCATTTCCGCAGCGATGATGTTGGCAAGCGTTGTCTTGCCGAGCCCGGGCGGACCGCCAATCAAGGTGTGATCCAGCGCCTCCCCACGCTTTCGCGCGGCATTGATGAAAATCGTCATCTGTTCGCTGACGGCGGGCTGACCCCGATATTCCGCCAGGGTCTTGGGCCGTATCGCCCAGTCCTGAGTGACCTCGCCGGTGGCCGGTTCGGGCGCGACCAATCGGTCCGGCTGAATCGGATCACGATCGTCAGTCATTCGTTGCGAGGTCCGTCAACGGCCACCTGACAACAACTTCAGCGCCTCGCGCAACAACGCCGATGCGTCGTCAGGTGGTGACTCTATGCGCGCCAACACGCGGCTCGCGTCCTGGGGTTTGTAGCCAAGTGCAACCAATGCGCTCTCAACATCGGCCAGATTGTCAGCCGGCACCGGCACCTCACCAGCGTCGCTCGCCGGGGCCTCCAGCCTGTCCCGGAGATCGAGCACGATCTGCTCGGCAGTGCGCTTACCGACGCCCGGAACGGATGTCAGCGTGCGTGTGTCGGCACTCGTGATGCTGAGCACGAGTTGATCACGACGGAGCACCGACAATATACCGACCGCAAGTTTCGGTCCGACGCCCTTAACCCTAATGAGTTGACGGAAGAGCGAGCGGTCGGACATCGACGCGAACCCGAACAGCAACTGGGCGTCCTCACGCACCACGAGGTGCGTGAACAGCGTCGCCGGCTCACCGATCCCCGGCAAGCCGGCGGCGGTCGATACTGGCAACTCAATCTCATAGCCGACGCCGCCCACATCCAGCAGCACATCCGACATCCCCTTGACGATGACGTTTCCTCGCAGGAACCCGATCATCCGCGCAGACGCCCACGCCTGAAGCGCCCGCTCGCGGCCGCAATGCCAGGCAATCCACCGCGTGTATGTATGTGACAGAGTGCGATACCGAGCGCGTCAGCCGCATCTTCCTGCGGCGTGCCAGGCAGCGCGAGCAACGTCTTGACCATATGCTGCATCTGCGCTTTGGTCGCAGCACCTGTACCGACAACTGCCTGCTTCACCTTCCGGGCCTCGTACTCAAAGATGGGCAGCCCGGCATTTACCCCTGCGACGATGGCGACACCCCGGGCTTCACCAAGCTTGAGCGCGGAGTCGGCATTTCGGGACATGAATATGCGTTCAATCGCAAATTCCACAGGCTGGTACTGTTCGATAATCCTGCCAAGGGCAGTGAAAATCTCGCCAAGGCGGTTGGGGAGTGGCGCGTCGCGGCTAAGGCGAATGCAGCCACTTGCCACATAGGTGTGGCGGGCACCCGCCCCCGCGCCGGTCTCGATGAGGCCATACCCAGTGATACGTGAACCCGGGTCAATTCCCAGAACTAGCGACATGGTTGGCCGGGCCGTGGGCAGGACGTTTGAACGATGTTACCGCGTCTCGAAGGCAATGACAGCAAGCGGCAAGCGTCGTGCGGACCCACACCGACCAACCGGAGTCAGGTTGTGACCTCGCACCGTCACCCGGGTCCGGCGTCGGGAAAGTCCGCATTGGTGTATACATTTTGGACGTCATCCAGATCCTCGAGATTCTCGAGTAGTCGCATGACCTTGTCTGCGGTCTCACTATCAAGCTCCGAATAGCTCTGTGGAATCATCTCCACCTCTGCCGAATCAGGCCCAAGTCCTCCCTCGACCAGGGCATCGCGCACCCGGTGCAGTTCATCCGGCTGGGTGATGACGCTGATTGCCCCACCGTCCTCCACGTCGATATCCTCGGCTCCAGCGTCTAGCGCCAGTTCCATCACCGCCTCCTCATCGGCACCGGCCGCAAGATTGATGTGTCCCTTCTTGTCAAAGAGGTAGGCAACAGAACCGTCGGTGCCGAGGTTGCCGCCACTGCGGACGAACGCATGCCGCACTTCCGCCACCGTCCGGTTGCGGTTGTCTGTCATCGTCTCGACAAGTACCGCTACACCTCCCGGGCCATAGCCCTCATAGGTGATGCGCGCGAGGTCCGCGCCGTCGAGTCCGCCGGCGCCGCGCGAAATCGCGCGTTCCATCGTGTCCTTGGGCATCTGCGCTGACTTCGCTTTCTCAACCACTGTGCGCAGGGACGCATTGTCTTCAATGACGCCTCCGCCCTCGCGTGCGGCGACACTGAGTTCGCGGATGATCTTGGTGAACACCTTGCCGCGTTTGGCATCCTGACCCGCCTTCCGGTGCTTGATGTTGTGCCACTTGCTATGACCAGCCATTCTTGCTCTTCCCCTCCCGCTGCTCTTCCTTTCTACGGTGCCATCGCCCAACCGCCATATCCCACAACCGCCTTACCGACACCTCTTTACCGACCCAACCTCTCTACCAACCCAACCGGGGGCAGGCGTAGAAAAGCACGAGCCAGGCCGTCCGCTATTCAGCCAGTTTGCGGGTAACCTCTATTCCGAGTTCATGCAATTGCTCAGGGTCTACTTCACCCGGTGCTGCGGTCAGCAGACACGCGGCGCTTTGGGTCTTGGGGAAGGCAATGACGTCCCGAATCGCCGAGGTGCCTGCGAGCAGCATGACGAGACGATCAAGCCCGATGGCGAGCCCCCCATGCGGCGGTGCACCGTATTTCAGGGCATCTAGCAAAAAGCCGAACTTCATCGCGGCTTCGTGGTCCGACAAGCGCAACACCCGGAACACGGCTTTTTGCATCTCGGACGTGTGGATACGAATCGAACCCCCACCCACCTCATGCCCGTTAATCACGACGTCATAGGCCCGGGACTTCATGCCCCCCGGGTCAGCCAGGACCGCGTCCTCGTCGCCAAGTGGCGCGGTGAACGGATGGTGGGTCGATGTCCAGCCGCCATTCCCATCGTCCTCGAACATCGGGAATTCAACGACCCACAGCGGTGCCCATTCGCGCTCGATACGCCCGAGATCCTCGCCAATCTTCACACGAAACGCGCCCAAAGCATCATTGACGATGCGGGCCTTATCAGCACCGAAGAAGATAACGTCGCCGTCTTCCGCGCCGAGTCGCGCCATCATCGCGTCGATCGCCGCATCGGGGATATGTTTCAGGATCGGCGACTGCAGGCCATCACGCCCCTTGCTCACGTCATTGACGCGAATATAGGCAAGCCCCCGCGCCCCATACACGCCCACGAACTTCTCGTAGTCCGCGATGTTCTTGCGGCTGAGTCCCTGGGCTCGTGGCACGCGCATCGCCGCAACCCGGCTCCCCGGGTCGTTGGCGGGGCCACTGAAGACCTTGAATTCCACATCGCTCAGAAGGTCCGCGACGTCCACGAGTTCGAGCGGGATACGCAAGTCGGGGCGATCACTACCGAAACGGCGTATCGCCTCCGCATAGTCCATCACCGGGAATTCACCCAGATCAACGCCACGCTCGGCTTGCCAGAGGTCCGCGAGCAACCGCTCGACCAGCGCCATGATTTCCTGTTCGTCGAGGAATGTTGTCTCGATATCGACCTGCGTAAACTCGGGCTGTCGGTCTGCACGCAGGTCTTCGTCCCGAAAACAGCGCGCGATCTGATAATAGCGATCGAACCCGGACATCATCAGCAACTGCTTGAAGAGCTGCGGTGACTGCGGCAATGCAAAGAAGTTGCCGGGCTGGGTGCGCGAGGGCACGAGATAGTCGCGCGCGCCTTCTGGTGTCGCCCGCGTCAACACGGGCGTTTCTATGTCAATGAAGCCATCGGACTCCAGGAACTCGCGGACGAAGTGTGATGTTCGCGAGCGGAGCCGCATATTCTCCTGCATTTCCGGCCGGCGCAGGTCCACGTAGCGGTACTTTAACCGCACGTCTTCGCCTGCGGCGGAATGCTCATCCAGCTGAAAGGGTGGCGTCTCGGCACGGTTCAGAATCGTGAGTTCCAGCCCCAATACTTCGACCGCACCCGTCTTCATCTTCGGATTGATCGCGGCTTCGTCTCGAGCTCGTACCCGTCCGTGCACCTGCACGACGAACTCGTTGCGCAAAAGGTCCGCGCGTTTGATAGCTTCCTCGGTGTCCTGATCGAACACCACCTGCACAATGCCTTCGCGATCGCGGAGGTCGAGGAAAATCACGCCCCCATGGTCACGCCGCCGCTGCACCCAGCCGCACAAGGACACGTCTTGTCCAATCGTCGATTCGTCAACTTCGCCACAACAGTGGCTGCGCATTCTCGATTTCATTCAAGGGCTCACTAATCGCCCTTTCCGCTCGGTGAGGCGATGGTTTGGATTGTTGTCTTGCCGACACCGGATGTGTCGCTTTCGCTTGCCGCCGCAGGAGATTAGTCCTGATTCGGACCCCATCTGGGTTGCCCGTTTACCCGTTCCCCAGCCTGCCTCGCGGCCTCGTCCGGTTACCGGGATCATCCACCCTTCGCGCATCCGCCTTCTGGATCCGCCCTTTCCAGACCGCGGATGGGACTAGCCTCTTCTTGCCCCTAAATTGTCATCCTGACAATTCTTGGGAGTCGGTTTGCAAGCAAACCTTGCGTGATCTTGCAGAAAAAAGGGCCTGCAGAGAGGGCGCCAGCAGAAAATAGCTGTGCATCCTGCACCGCACGCCAGTGTCCGGCCCGGAACAGAGTTCTGGGACCGGGACTTAGCTTGCGGCTGCTTTTGAACCGCCGCCGCTGGTACTTCCCGAGCCAGCCTTGCCGCCCGAGCTCTTGCTGTCGCCACCCTTACCTGAGCTAGAGCCTGAACCTGAGTCAGAACCAGAGCCTGAACTTGAGTCAGAACTCGAGCCTGAACTTGAGTCAGAATTCGAGCTGCCAGAACCTGACGAGCCCGAGTCCGGGGAACCACCGTCCGAACCCCCGGAGCTGTCAGTCGAACTGGTCCCGGAGACGTTTCGCTTTTTGCCCGTCTTGAAATCGGTCTCGTACCAACCCGTCCCCTTCAATCGAAAGGCGGCGGCCGACACCAGTTTTTTGAGAGATGCGGTCTCGCATGCCGGGCAGTCAGTCAGCGGGTCATCCGCCATCTTTTGAATTTTCTCGAGTCGATGCCCGCAGGCATCACACTGATACTCGTAAATTGGCACTAATTGATCTCCGACCGGGTGAACGGCCGCGCAGTATAGCGCAGTTTTCTAACTCCATCACCGG
>CAVOBC010000038.1:0-20091 GCA_963693635.1 Gammaproteobacteria bacterium
CGATCGAGTAGTCACCGGCGAAAAAGTCGTGCGCCCCAAGGTGTTGCTCCATGACGTCGAGCGCCGCGTAGCCACCGGGTCGGCGTTCATCGATTTGCACACGATGGGACTCCGGGTCTGGGGCGAGTGCGAGCCAGAATCGGATCGTGGCGATAAACGGTTCGTGGCTGTATTGCTCGAAGAACATCCACCGCAGCGCCTGGGCACGGGACAGCGGGTCGCCCGTCATGAGTATCGTGTCTTCAGCCAGGTACCAGGGAATCGCGTTGGACTCGGGTAGAAAAGTGCCATCGGTCAGTTCGAGGGTCGGCACCCGCCCGTTGCTGTTGCGTGCGAGAAACGCGGGTGTGCGCGACTCGCCCGTCAGGATGTCGATGGGCACCATCTCGCAGGGCAACTGCTGATGCGCTATCGCGAGGCGCGCCTTGTAACAGTTGCCGGAGTCCTGCATTTGATAGGCGCGGGGCCTGGTGTCATGAGACGAGCACATCCTTGGCCTTATTGATGGTCGCGGCAAGGAACGTTGATCCGCCGCGGTCGGGATGTACCTTTTGCATGAGACGCCGGTGCGCAGTGATGATCTCCTCGCTGGTTGCGTTCTCGTCAAGCCCTAGGATCGCAAACGCCTGTGTTCGGGTCAGCGTGCCGCCGAGCGCTGGGTCTGCACCGTCACTTGCGGGGTCGCCGTGCGCAGCATGCGCTTCCCTCCAGCCTTCATGTGTGCGGTCCAGGTAGGCCTCCAGCAACTGGATGGAGTCATTGTCGCTTGCTGACTGGCATTCCCCACAGAGCGCGAGAAGATCTTGCAGGTCGAGCGTGCCGAGGGCGCGCCCGATGAATCGGCCCTCGAGCACGTCACCCGTCATTTCCCCGGTTGCATGTTCGAGCGTCATGCGAACGAAGCGGCTGCGGATCTCGGAATCGGGCCTGGCCTTGTCAGCCTTCGTTGAAAGGCCACGAAGGTACCGCAGGATGCCTGAGCGCAGCAGCAGGGGCGCGAGTCGCATCGTTGCGGCGACGCCGCCGCCAAGGAGTGCAAAGAGCCAGTGCAAGCGGCCAGTCAAACCCATCACGACCAGGAGCAGGACGCCAAACGCGGCCGAATGACGCAGGACCCGCTGTTCAAGCGTCAGGTGCTGTCGAGCCATTATTCGGTTCATCCCGAGCACGACGATCGCCACGAGCGCGATGAAGATGATCAGGTTCATGTCAGCCGCAACTGTCTGGTCAATCGCTTAACGTCCGTACCTTTTCCCGCTGAGTAGTCCGCAAGAGCCTTGCGGCCGCCGGCAGCAAAGACGGCAACGGCCTGCAGCAACGCGCGCAGCGAATCAGCGCTTTCGCGGTTGAACGGCGCCCAGGCGCCCCCGGATAGCTGCGCCATTTGCTGGAAAACACGTTGAACGGCGCTGTCGCCGCCTTCCTGAAAGATGAACAGAGGCAGATTGAGCAGGCCACATTGGCCGGCCAGGTGGCAAAGGACGTCCGGGCTTTCTTCGATCGCATCACCGATAAAGACGAGTCCGGCGATTCGTTGTGCACGGTGCTCGACAAGCCCGTGTTCGAGCACGCGCCTGATCTGTGTCAGCCCGCCGAGACAACGCACCTGTAACATCTCGCGCGCAAGATTCTGGCTGTCGGTCTGAAACGATGAGGCCTCGAACTCCCGGTAACCGCGGTAATAGCAGAGCTGGAGCGCAAGGTTGCCGAGAGCCTGAGTCGTCTCAAACATGCCGGATTGCAGATGGCTCGCCTGATCCCAGGTCGCCTCCCGGCTTGCAGTCGCGTCCAGCGCAAAGATCAGCCGGCCTGCGCCGGACGCGGGCTTTGCACTGGCGACTTTCTTGAGAAAGGCATCGACATCGGTTGATCCCGCGATCACCGGCCGCTGGTCTTTTGCCATGGCGCTACTCCGGGCGCGTGCCCGGTTACCTGATTTATGCGAATAATCTGCAAGAATCAGCGATTGCCGTCAACAATTGGTGCCGATATCTTCTTGTTTTGCGCGGAAACCGCTGGAACACTGTGCAAAGCGCGCGAGCGTATCGACGATCTCATCGAACGGGACCGTCCAAAAGACCTTGCGTAAACGCGTGACTCATCGAAGACTCAAGATTAGACGTGTCTTACTCGACCCATGGATTTCGTCTCATGCGAGCAGATTGACCATGAATGCGCCCCTCTCAAAAGACCGCCGGCTGGTGGTTGCCACGTCCAGCAGCGCGCTCTTTGACCTGTCGGAGTCGGACGCTGTCTATCGTCACGACGGCCTCAAGGCCTACGCGGAATACCAGGTTGAACGGGAGAAAGAGATCCTGCAGCCGGGTGACGCCTACGGTCTCGTACGAAAATTACTCGGCATTGGTGATCTGCTTGACGAACCCGATCGGGTTGAGGTCATTTTGTTGTCGCGCAACACGGCGGACACCGGGCTGCGCGTGTTCAATTCAATCCAGGCCCATGGTCTGCCCATCACGCGGGCTGCTTTCACGGGTGGCGCCGCACCCTATCGCTACATGCGGCCATTCGGCTGTCATCTGTTTCTGTCTTCGAATCCGGAGGACGTGCGCGCGGCGCTCGAGATGGGTGTCGCGGCAGCGACCATTCTGCACGGCCAGGCGGGCGCTCTTGACACGTCGGCTTTGCACTTCGCCTTCGACGGCGATGCTGTCATCTTCTCCGATGAGGCAGAGCAGGTTTATCAGTCTGACGGGCTCGAAAGCTTCGCTGCCAGTGAGCGAAACGCTGCACAGACACCTTTGATGGGCGGGCCGTTCAAGCCGTTTCTGGCCCTGCTGCATGAACTCCAGGGTGAGTTTCCAAAGGAAGAGTCACCGATCCGAACGGCGCTTGTAACGGCGCGTGCGGCGCCGGCGCACGAGCGTGTCATCCGTACGTTGCGCGCGTGGAACATCCGGCTGGATGAGTCTCTGTTCCTCGGCGGTATGCCGAAATCCGCATTTCTGGCCGCTTATGGCGCGGATGTCTTCTTTGATGACACGGCTGAGCACTGTGAGGACGCACGGGATGTTGTTGTCACGGGCCACGTGCCGAGCGGTATCAGGAACAAGCCGTAGTGTCCCGGGCCATCGTCTGGAGTTTGAGTACCGTTCGCCAGTTGCGCGCGGTCGCGGGACCCCGACCCGTTTTTCGACGCGCGCAGCGAGCCGGGAACGACCAATGCCGTCCGGTGCGTGCAGGTAGAGTACCGACGGCCCGAACACAAATTTCTCGGCCCCGGCCGCGAGGGCTCGCAGTTGCTCATCGGCATCGGTGGTCATTACACCGTCGAGCAGAAAGGCGTGCAGCGTGGTCGGGGCCGCGGCTGCCGCCGGAAACGGGTTGCCCGCGATGATTGCATCGAGAGTCGACGCACCGAGCACCAACGTATGAATCGCGTTGCCGAGCGCGGTTGCCAGCGCTTCCGAGAGTTTTATTGCAAGCGTGCGAGCGAGTTTGTCGTCGCAGGTAACGACGGCGTTGCCGCTTTGTAGGTAGGTTTGCACGTCGCTGCAGCCCAGATCCACGAGTTGCGCAGAGAGATCCGCCATCGGCATTTGTTGCGGCTGCCGACGTTGATGCCGCGCAAGAGCACGACGTGCGTCGTACGATTGCCCATCCGGTGTACCACCTGTTCATTATTCGACTCATCTTAAGCGACCCGCAGATGTAGGTGCCTGGCCTCGCCACTTGTTCCATCGGCTTATTCCACAAGCGCATACTTGGGCCTCTCTTTAGACTCGATTCAGGCCCACTTCCAGTGCCGTGGTGACTGGTCGGGGACGAATCCGGGAGCCAGTCTATGAAGCTTCAGCAACTGAGATACATTTGGGAGGTTGCCCATCACGATCTCAATGTCTCGGCGACTGAGGAGCGTCTCTTCACCTCCCAGCCAGGAATCAGCAAACAGATTCGGCTGCTTGAAGATGAACTCGGGGCCGATGTCTTTGCACGCAGCGGCAAACATCTGACGCATGTGGCGACTGCCGGCAAGTCGATCATCCGGCGCGCGGGGGACATCCTTCGTGAGGTTGAGAACATCAGAAAGGTTGCCCTCGAATTCACCAATGAAACGACTGGCAGCTTGTCTATTGCAACGACCCATACGCAGGTCCGCTACGCCTTACCCCCGGTCATTGGGGCGTTCATTGAGACATACCCCGACTGTCGTTGCACATGCACCAGGGGAGTCCCATTCAGATTGCCGAGATGGCGGCTGACGGCGGTGTCGACTTTGCGCTTGCGACCGAAGGCCTTGAGCACTTTGCGGATCTCGTGATGATGCCGTGTTACGACTGGAACCGATGCATTGTCGTGCCACGGGGCCATCCCCTGGGGGACCTTGATGAGTTAACGCTTGCTGCGGTGGCGGAGTTCCCGATTGTCACCTACGTCTTCGGCTTCACCGGCCGGTCGAAACTGGACGATTCCTTCTCACGCCTGGGGTTGGTGCTAAAAGTGGTTTTTACAGCAACTGATGCGGACGTGATCAAGGTTTATGTCCGACTCGGCATCATTGCTCGCATGGCGTACGATGAGCGGGTTGACTCGGACCTGGTTGCGCTCGATGCCAGCCACTTGTTTGAGCCGTCTACGACCATGATCGGTTGCCGGCGCGGCACCTTTCTGCGCGGCTACATGTACGACTTCATTGAAGAGTTTGCGCCGCACCTGACGCGAGAACGGGTTGATCTGGCGTTCGCGACGCCGCACGGGTCAGATCGTGACGAACTGTTTCAGGATTTGGCGTTGCCGCTGCGTTAGAGTGCGCCGTCCATGCCGTGCATTGCCTCAAACCTTGCTTGTAACACGGTGGTAGCAACGCTTTTTAACTCGGTGGTAGCGACCTTCTTGTAACCCACTGGTTTGGCAAGCCGTTAGATGAAGTCGAGGTCCGGATTACCCCGCAGGATCTCCTCAGCCTGCCCCGCTTTGCTGACTTGCCCGTTCAGCACTTCCTTCACAAACTTGAAATAGACGGTGTAGACCGTTGGTTCCTCCCCTGCCGATTCGACAACGAAGAACGGCGCACGTTTCACGCTAAGTTTCGCGGCGAGAACCATACCTTCCGATGCCGGGTCTCGTTCATCGGCAATGATCGTGTGGTCGATCTGGGCCATCTGTCCGGTTTCGTCCAGGCGGCGTTGGACATCCGCACATTTTTGGCAGGGCTCACCGTTGGCGAGGATCTTTTTTACGAACGTGATGGTCATCACGTGCTCGCTCAGGAAGTGACTTGCAGGTTAGTGCTTTGGAGATCATCACGCTCCATGTCACCACTCGCCATGTCATCACTCGCCAGATTAATGCTGTGCAGCCCGCACTCCCGCTTTGTTGTTTCCTCCCACCACCAGCGGCCCTGGCGTTCGTGCTGATTGGGTCCGACCGGTCGTGTGCACGGTTCGCAGCCAATGCTGTAGAAGCCGCGGTCGTGCAGTTCGTTGTATGGAATCTCATTCTCGCGGATGTAAGTCCAGACTTCTGCGGAGGTCCACTCGGCGAGGGGATTGTACTTGGTGACGGTCCGCTCTTCGGTTGAGAATGCCGTGTCGACCTGCGATTGCGGCACGTCAGCGCGGGTTGGACTCTGGTCTCGCCGCTGCCCGGTGATCCACGCGTCATGTCCTGCAAGGTGACGCGCTAGCGGTTCAATCTTGCGGACGCTGCAGCATCCATGGTGGCCGTCGCGGTAGAAGCTGAAGAGACCGTTCTCCCTGACGAACTCCGCAAGCGCCGCGCCATCCGGGCTCACGACGTTAATGTCGATGCCGTAGAAGTCGCGGACGGCTTCGATGTACCGATAGGTCTCCGGGTGCAGTCGGCCCGTGTCCAGTGTAAACACGTTGACCTCGTCCGTGAGGTTCGTGGCCATGTCGATCAGGACGACATCTTCGGCACCGCTAAACGAGACGGTCACGTTTGCGTGGGCGTCGAAGGCTTCAGACATGACGTCTGTCGGCATCTTCACGGAGCGCCGGTCGGTGATGATGTTCGGGGACATGGGGGACCTGTTGGCTGTGAAAATCTGATGTTCGCCGGCGGGGCCGCTTGGGTTGCAGGCCGGTTTTTCAGTCGCCTTGCTCGGTCCCTGGGTGGCAGATGCCCTGCGGCGGCCCCTGAAACCGTTCAATTGCGGCGGAGAAGCTTACCAGAGCGACTAATTGAAGCAAAATGACATAAAGCAATATGCAAATAACAAAAGGGCCCGGGGAATTCTGGGCGATGAGTTCTGGCCAGGCCGATGCAGGCCGGTAAAGGGCAAGTCACGTGCTCCAAACGCTGCTAATCGAGGGGGTATTTGTGTGCTTGCAACGGTTGATGGCCGATCGCGAAGGCTGCATGCGGAGGGTGCACGCGGGGGAATTGATCTCTGGTCTGGCCGGCCCACAGGTTGCAAAAAAGCAACCCGTGAGCCGCCCCGGCTTGCAGGACATAACGTTAGCGAATGGCGCGCTATCCGTGCTTGCTGGGCCGTCGCAAGCCTGAAACAATCCGCCACCGCGCGCGCAAGACAACTCCACAAGGCGACTTGCAATGCGACTCTTAAGACAGAAGGACATTAACGCCCATGCATGTGGTTTGCCTCGACCTCGAAGGCGTACTTATCCCGGAGATATGGATCGAAGTCGCTGACCGGACGGGGATCAGCGACCTGCGAGCGACCACGCGGGACGTGCCAGACTACGATGAGCTCATGCGGTTTCGGCTGGACCTCCTGGAGAAGCACGATCTGCGCCTGCCAGACATCCAGTCGGTCATCGCGACGCTCTCACCACTTGATGGTGCGAAAGCGTTTTTGGACGGTCTGCGAGACACGAGACAGGTCGCCATTTTGTCGGACACCTACTACGAGTTTGCGCATCCCATGATGGTCAAGCTCGGCATGCCGAGCCTCTATTGTCATCGGCTGGAGGTGGACGCAGACGGCCGGGTCGGTGGCTATAGACTGCGCCAGGTGGACCCCAAACGCCGCGCTGTTGAAGCGTTCCAGAGCCTGTGCTATCCGGTGCTCGCCGCGGGCGACTCATACAACGACACAAGCATGTTGGCGGCCGCAGACTGCGGTTATCTCTTTCGTGCGCCACCCAATGTGATCTCTGAGTTTCCGCAATTTGCCCACACAGACAGTTACGATAGCCTTCGTTCGATGTTTGACGCCGCGGTCACGGAACTGGACCCGCATTAACGTGCCGTGCAGGGACGCACCGCCATTGTCGGCAAGCCTCTTTGCTGCAAGCCTTCTTCTGCAGAAGTGCGAGGTTGGTCTGCAAACCGACTCCCGGGAATTATCAGGACGAAAATTTTGGGACAACAACTAGCTCGCCTCGCGCGCGCGTCCTTTTGTATACTGCGTGCCCTTCGGGTGAACGACCACCGATCTGCGTGTTGGCAGAGAAGAACGGGCTCGACGCAGTCGGCAGTCGAGGTCCCTGGCGCGGGCGGGGCGTTTCACAAATGCCTGGCTTTTTCACAAAAACCAGGCCGACTCATCGATAAGGAGAGTGACCATGCCAAGTCCCGGTAAACGCCTGATTGAGGCTATTGCTGCGGAGAAGCCGTTGCAGGTTGTTGGCGCTATCAATGCCTACAGCGCGATCCTTGCGGAGTCCGCAGGCTACCGCGCGATCTATCTCTCCGGTGCCGGGGTCGCCAACGCGTCCTATGGGCTGCCAGACCTTGGCATGACATCGCTGAACGATGTCCTCGCGGACGTGCGCCGGATCACCGCTGCATCGTCGCTGCCGCTGCTTGTGGACGTCGACACGGGCTGGGGTGGTGCATTTAACATTGCCCGGACCGTCACCGAGATGATCCGCGCGGGTGCGGCCGGTATCCATATTGAGGACCAGGTTGCCCAGAAGCGTTGTGGCCACCGGCCCAACAAAGAGATTGTGTCGCGAGAAGAGATGGCAGATCGCATCCGCGCGTGTGCGGACGCCAAAACGGACCCCGATTTCATGATAATGGCGCGGACCGACGCCCTGGCTGTCGTTGGGCTCGATGAGGTCGTGGCGCGAGCAAGGTTGTGTCAGGAGGCCGGGGCAGACGCTATCTTTGCCGAGGCGATGACCGATCTTGACATGTACCGCCGTGTCACTGACGCCGTGAGTGTGCCCGTCCTTGCGAATATCACCGAGTTCGGCCGAACGCCGTACTTCCACCGTGACGAGTTGGCTGAAGCAGGTATCGACATGGCCCTCTATCCATTGTCCGCATTCCGGGCCATGAGTCAGGCAGCGCTCAATGTTTATCGGACACTGCGTGAAGACGGGACACAGGCGCGCGTGATTGACACGATGCAGACGCGGGCTGATCTGTACGAGTTTTTGGGCTATCACGAGTACGAGCAGAAGCTGGACCAACTGTTTGCAGCAGACGGCCACAACGATTGAAAGAGCGTCACCCCGTCGCGTGCGGGTGAGACGGGATCAACACCAATTCAAGGGGAATGACATGGTAGACAAGAAACTCAGCGGCGCAGGCCTGCGAGGACAATCGGCGGGCGACACAGCACTTTGCACCGTTGGCAAGGAGGGTGCCGGCCTTACCTATCGGGGGTACTCGATCGAGGACCTCGCGGAGAATGCGAACTTCGAGGAAGTCGCGTACATGCTGCTGTACGGCGAGTTGCCCACGCAGGAAAAACTGGATGCCTACGTCACTCGACTAAGTGCCCTTCGCGCGTTGCCCGAAGAGCTGATGACCGTCCTGCGTCTCGTGCCAAAGGACACGCACCCGATGGACGTGATGCGCACGGGTTGTTCGATGCTGGGTAATCTCGAACCTGAAAACAGCTTCGATGATCAACTGCGGGCGTCAGATCGCCTGCTGGCAACACTGCCGGGCATCATTTGCTATTGGTATCGGTATAGCCATGATGGTGTGGAGATTGATACCACGACCAATGAAGACTCGGTCGCAGGGCATTTTCTCGAGATGCTGCTTGGGGAAACGCCGTCGGCAATGGCCCGACGCGCCATGGATGTGTCCCTCATTCTCTACGCGGAGCACGAGTTCAATGCGTCGACCTTCACAGCTCGCGTCTGCGCGGCGACCTTGTCAGACATGTATTCGTGCGTGACCGGCGCGATCGGTTCGCTGCGCGGCCCGTTGCACGGCGGTGCCAACGAGGCCGCGATGGCGCTGATCGAGAAGTTCGACTCGGCGGAAGCAGCGGCCGAGGGCATTCTTGGCATGCTGCAACGTAAAGACACCATCATGGGTTTCGGTCACGCTATCTACCGGACCTCTGACCCCCGGAACGCCATCATCAAGGAGTGGTCGCGCAAGCTGGCGGATGCGAACGGTGATACAACCCTCTTTGACATCTCCTCTGCCGTCGAAAAGACGATGTGGGATACGAAGGAGCTGTTTGCGAACGCGGATTTTTTCCATGCATCCGCGTACAACTACCTCGGCATTCCCACTAAGATTTTCACGCCGATATTCGTCATGTCACGCCTCACTGGCTGGGCCGCCCATGTGATGGAGCAGCGCTCCAATAACCGGCTCATCCGGCCGAGTGCAGACTACATCGGTCCCGATCTCCGTCCTTATCGACCGATCGCCGAACGCGGCTGATTGGTGCGGGGCCCGCGCCCGCGTTAACCGAAATCCCCGTCCACGAGCAACATGCGGAGAGTCGCCCAATGAGTTCGAATGTCGAGACCAACATACGGCCTGAGCCTGACCAGGAACTGCAGGATATTGCCGACTACGTCACCAGCGCCGAGATGGCGAGCGGCGAGGCGTACGACACCGCGCGCAACTGCCTGATGGATACGCTCGGCTGCGGTCTTCTCGCCCTGCGATTCCCAGAGTGCACCAAGCATCTGGGGCCTATCGTCCCCGGTACCACGGTCGTCAACGGTGCGCGCGTTCCCGGCACGCAGCTAGAGCTGGACCCGGTCAAGGCGGCCTGGGACATCGGTGCGATCATTCGCTGGCTTGATTTCAATGACACCTGGCTGGCAGCGGAGTGGGGACACCCGTCCGACAACCTTGGCGGCATCCTTGCGGTTGCCGATTACCTTTCGAGGACGCGGGTGGCGGTGGGCGAAGCACCGCTGAGGATGCGCGACGTGCTGACGGCGATGATCAAGGCCCACGAGATTCAGGGCTGCATCGCGCTCGAAAACAGCTTCAATCGCGTCGGCCTCTGTCACGTACTGCTGGTGCGCGTCGCGTCGACGGCTGTCGTCACCCAACTCCTTGGCGGCAATCGAGATCAGATTATCGATGCGCTGTCGCAAGCCTGGGTCGACGGCTCGAGCCTGCGAACATACCGCCACGCGCCTAACGCGGGTTCACGCAAGTCGTGGGCCGCTGGCGACGCGACCAGCCGTGCAGTGCGCCTCGCGATGATGACGATGAAGGGCGAGATGGGGTATCCCGGGGTGCTTAGCGCCCCGACCTGGGGCTTCTACGACGTTTCCTTCAACGGCAGCAAGTTCGAGTTTCAACGGCCGTACGGTTCCTACGTGATGGAGAACGTCCTCTTCAAAATCTCGTTCCCCGCCGAATTCCACGCCCAGACATCGGTTGAGGCTGCGGTCACCCTGCATCCCCAGGTTGCAGGCCGCCTGGATGAGATCGACCGGGTCGAGATCACGACCCACGAGTCTGCCATCCGCATCATCTCGAAGGTGGGTGCGCTCAATAATCCGGCGGACCGGGATCATTGCATTCAGTACATGACCGCGATTGGCCTCATCAAGGGCAATCTGGTCGCCGAGGACTACGAGGATAATGTCGCGGGTGACCCGCGGGTCGATGCGCTCCGGAAGAAGATGCAGATCATCGAAGATGATCGTTACAGTCGCGAGTACCACGAGACGGACAAGCGCTCGATCGCCAACGCGGTGCAGGTCTTCTTCACTGATGGCACGAGCACGGAGAAGGTAGACGTCGAGTATCCGATTGGGCACCGGCGCCGGCGGGAGGAGGGCATTCCGGTGCTTGAGCAGAAGTTTCGCAACGCACTCGCCACGCGCTTTCCGGCGGCGCGGGTCGCCGCAGTGTTTGATCTCTGCAAGGATCAGGCGCGCCTGGAGTCGACACCGGTCCACACGTTCATGGATATGCTTGTTATCTGATCGTCCCTCGCATGACCGGAGGGGGCGAGGCCTTTCTTATCGGATATCGTGCATGCGATTGAGGGCGAGGAAGACCTTGTAGACGTCGCGCTGCGTTTCCGGGAAAGGGGGCACGTCCCCGAATCGTTCGACGTTTCCTGCGCCTGCATTGTAAGCGGCGATGACACTCGTCAGGTCGCCATCAAAGCGGCGCAGCAGGGCCCGCAGGTGCTCGTTGCCGCCATAGATGTTTGCGCGGGGGCGAATCTGTCGGCCACCTGGTAGCGTGCAGCGGTGCCGCGCATCAGTTGCATGAGGCCACTCGCGCCACGTTGCGACACCACCTGTGGGTTGAATCCTGACGCCACCTCGATCACGGCGTTGATCAGATTGGGTCCACGTTGAACTTGCGCGCCGCACCCTGGATCAGGTGTTGAAATTGATCGCGAGAGACGGGTGCGGGCGCACCGTCGCGAGCCAGCCTGCCGGCATAGCGCAGGGAATTGCGCTGGCTGACGAGCCGGGAACCGGGATCATGCATTGGCATGTCAGACACCAGTCGCTCGCCCCCCGGGCCCTGGTAGATGTAAATTTCTGCGGCTGCGGTCGCTGCAAATGCGCCCGTGATGAGCGCGATCGAGAGCTGCCGTAGTTCGCGGCGGGCGACGGTCGCCGCGATGGCGAGCGGCAGTGTGGCAAGGGCTGAGCAGATTGAGACCGTTGTGACCGCAGGACGGTCGTTAGCTAGTTCCTGTCCCAGAACTCCGTTCTGGGGCGGGCACTGGCGTGCGGTGCAGGGATGCACCGCCATTTTCAGTAAGCCTCTTTTCTGCGAGCCTCTTTTGTGCAAAATCATGCGAGGTTTGTTTGCAACCTGACTCCCAAGAATTGTCAGGATGACAATTTTGGGACAGGAACGAGTAAGCGCGGATTTCACGGATCCAGAACCCCGTCAGATCTTGAGTTGACGCAGGTAAGGGTCACTCAGGCTTGAGTCCCACGCACGCTGGAAGAGGCGGGCCAGTCGATTCGCCTCGCTCACGTTGTGAAAGTAGCCGTATCCCTCGTAGGTGTCATATTCCTGGCGAAAGGCCATGCCGGATTTGTCGGCAAGCATGAATTCCTGATTCGACGTCCGCAGCTCGGGGTGCACGATGCGCATTGCCATACTGCTCGGTACCCGTCGCGCTAACTCCATCAAGCGATGCCCGTTTTTGACGATCCGATGCGAGTCATAGACCAGAATCTCGATGTGGGAGTACTTGTTTCGCCGCGCAAGCACCGCCAGCGCGTCGGCAATCGGACCGTTGTCGTAGAGCTTGTGATCGAGCCAGGGTGAGAAGATCCGCACATGGTGAGTCGCCTGGGTGGCCATCGCAAGGCAGATGTGTCGAAAGTCATCTTCCTTGCGCAGAAGGATGAGGTCTTTGTCCTCGGCCAGTTGATACGCATCCGTCCGTTCGTCGAAGTCACTGCCATCGAGGGCGGCCCTGCTGGCTGCAGGGCGAGACTCTTCATGCACCCGTTCAAGGTCAATCTCGTAGTAGTAGCGTTTCTGACCCGCCGCAACTGATTCGCCGCTTTCGTCCGGCACGAAGCCGCAGCGTGCGAAGACGGCCGTCCCGTTATCTGCGAAATCCGCAAAGACGCGCTCCAGATTGAAGCGCTGGCCCTTCAGGGTGGTGGCGTTTACAAGCGCCTCGGCGACACCCGTGGCGGCGGCTTCATCCAGGACGTGGAGTTGGTCAATGCGTCCGTCGACCTGCATTCTGATTGATCCCAGTGTCAGCCCACTCGGGTCCTGGCAATGCCAGTGAATGGCGCCGTCGTCCAGGTCGTCGTCAGTCCACGCGGGGCCGCGCAGGGTGCGGATGATGCGGCCGTCGGACTGCCAATCTGCTTCTGCTGTGACGAAGTCCTGCAATCCGATGTCTGGAATGTTGTCCGCAGCGCGGAAGGTAGATGCGACTCCATCCGAACTCGCCGGCAATTGGCGCCGCATTCCCTGGTGTTCGATACCCGCCTCGTCAAAGAGCGGTCCCTCATCGGTAAACTGCGCTTTTCGATAAAAATCGAGCGCATGCGTCTGGGCATGCAGGAAGACGGACGACATCCCGAGATAGCGCGCCTTGGCGACGGCCGCTTCGAGGATCGCGGCGCCGATGCCGCGTCCGCGATACTTAGCGAGAACCGCCATCCGTCCGACTTGTCCATCCGGCAACAGGCGACCGGTGCCGACCGGCACGTCGTCCTCGCCGGTTGCGATCCAGTGCCACGCGGTCGGGTCTTTGCCATCCCATTCTTCTTCCTCGGGGACATTCTGTTCAACGATGAAAACGAGCCGGCGCAGGGATGACATCTGGTTGCCATGGATGCCCCAGTCGGCTTCTGCGATATTGAAATCCCGAAGAGCGAGTTCGGCTGACATTAGTTTGCGAGTTCCTCTCGAACGAGCAAGCCGACCATTCGACTCGCATCACCCACGTAGCTCGCGGGCGTCAGCGACCGCATGGCTGCCTTGGCGTCGTCAGGCAACTCAAGGTCTGCAATCAGGCGTTCGACGCTTGCCTGGTCCAACTGCTGGCCCCGGGTCAGCGCTTTGAGCTGTTCGTAGGGCTCATCGACACCGAACTTGCGCATGATCGTCTGGATTGGCTCGGCAAGGACTTCCCAACTGTCGTCAAGGTCGCGGCGAATGCACGACTCGTCAATCTCAAGTTTGCCAAGTCCCTTCAGTGTGGAGTGCCAGCCGATGAGCGTATGGCCGATGCCGACACCGAGGTTTCGCAAGACAGTCGAGTCGGTGAGGTCACGTTGCCATCGCGAGATCGGCAGCTTGCCGGAGAGATGGTCGAGCACTGCGTTGGCGATGCCGAGATTGCCTTCGGAATTCTCAAAGTCGATGGGGTTCACCTTGTGCGGCATCGTGCTCGATCCCGTCTCGCCTGGGACGGCACGTTGCTTGAAGTAGCCGATCGAGATGTAGCTCCAGATGTCCCGGTCAAGATCGATCAGGATCGTGTTGATGCGCGCGAGGGCATGGAACAGCTCTGCAATATAGTCGTGCGGTTCGATCTGCGTGGTCATCGGGTTCCAGTCGAGCCCCAATGACTCGACGAAGGTTCTGGACGTGCTTGTCCAGTCGTGTGCGGGATAGGCTGACAGGTGCGCGTTGAAGTTGCCGACGGCCCCGTTCAACTTACCGAGCACGGGTACGCTTGCGAGCGTTGCTGCTGCACGCCGCAGACGATGGACCACATTCGCGATTTCTTTGCCCATCGTGGTGGGTGATGCGACCTGGCCGTGCGTCCGCGAGAGCATGGGAATGTCGGCATAACGTTTGGCGATCGCGGAGAGTTGCCGGGTGATCTCGGAAAGGACAGGAAGCAGATGGTCATTGCGCCCGGACGTCAGCATCAGTCCGTGCGCGAGGTTGTTGATGTCCTCGGAAGTGCAGGCGAAGTGGACGAATTCCCGGTGCGCGCGACAAGCCGCAATTCCATCGAGTCCATGCTTGACGAAGTACTCGACAGCCTTGACGTCGTGGTTGGTCGTGCGCTCGGTTGCCTTCACCGTCTCCGCGTCCTCGATAGAAAAGCCGCTCGCAATCGCGAGCACCGCGGATCTCGCGTCATCACTGAGGGCCGGCAGTTCGGGGATGCCTGGATCATCGGCGAGGTGCACAAACCAGGCGACTTCAACTTCGACGCGCCGGCGAATGAGCGCGAATTCGCTGAAGACTTCCCGCAGGGGCGCGGTGCGGGCGCCGTAGCGGCCGTCGATAGGGGATACGGCCGTCAGGGACGACAATTCTGGCATGGTGGTCTCGCCTCTTCGCTGTCGGGATAGCATTAAAATGATTCTTCTATGACGCCGCCGCCGAGGCAGATGTCGTCGTCGTAAAAACAGACCGATTGCCCGGGTGTCACCGCGCGTTGGGGCTTATCAAAATGAATCTCGAAGCCGCCCTCACAGGCCTCGAGCGTGCACGCCTGATCAGGCTGTCGGTAGCGCGCCTTGGCGGCGCCGCGAAATGGCAGTGTTGGCACGCCGCCAATCCAGTGGATGGTCCGGACTCGCATCCCCTGGGTCAGGAGCGCGGGATGGTCGTTGCCCTGGGCGACCGTCACCACGTTGCGCGCAAGGTCCTTGGCAACGACGTACCAGGGTGCTTCTGCGCGTCCCTTGCGCCCGCCGATGCCCAACCCCTGACGCTGGCCGAGCGTGACGTACATCAGACCCTGGTGGCGACCGACCGCCGTGCCGAACTCATCTTCAATGGGCCCGGGTTGGGCCGGCAGATAGGTCCGCAAGAAGTCGCTGAAGCGGCGCTCGCCGATAAAACAAATGCCGGTCGAGTCTTTTTTCGCGTGGTTGTGGAAACCGGCTTGCTGCGCGATGGCCCGGACCTCGGGTTTGGCAAGATCACCGAGCGGCATCAGTGCACGCGACAGGCTTGCGCCTTCAACTGTATGCAGGAAGTAGCTCTGGTCCTTGTCGGGGTCCAGGCCCTTGCGCAGCCTTGTGCGTTCGCCGGCGTGTTCAACGCGCGCGTAGTGTCCGGTTGCGATGCAGTCCGCGCCAAGTGCGATCGCGTATTCCAGAAATGCTTTGAACTTGATCTCGCGGTTGCAGGCGATGTCTGGATTCGGGGTTCGTCCGGCTTTGTATTCCGCAAGGAAATGCGCAAACACGTCGTCCCAATATTCGGCCGCGAAGTTGGCCCGATGAAGTCGAATACCGAGCGCGTCAGCGACCTGTTGTGCGTCTTCGAGATCGGCTTCAGCGGTGCAATACTCGGTGCCGTCGTCCTCCTCCCAGTTCTTCATGAAGAGGCCTTCGACCGCAAACCCCGCCTGTTGCAGGCGCAACGCGGCGACTGAGGAATCCACGCCGCCTGACATGCCGACGATGACTTTGGTGTGCGCACCTTTTGCGGTCGTGGCGGCGGTCAATGGTCGGGTCATCCTGTTGGTCGTGCGGTGGGTCGTGCGGTGGGTAGTGCGTTGAGGGAGGCGACCTCGCAAGTCTGCGCCATCGTCTTTGGTTGCCGCGTTGTACGGATGCGGTGCATTCTATCAGGCAGCGAGCTATCCGGGGCCGGATCATGGGGCGACCACCCCACCTCGCCCGGTTCCAGCAATCCGATTTGTTGCTTGCTAAACCGAACCCGTTGGTTACCATCACGCGTCTTCATGATTGGCTGAATTTATCCGATGAGCGACGACAGAGAGCCAGCTTCAAGTACCCAGACCGCGGCCGCTGCGCCGGTGCTGACGCACCTGGACGAGGACGGCAACGCGGCCATGGTGGACGTCTCTGACAAGTCAGTGACAGACCGTCGGGCGACGGCGGTCGGCCGCGTGTGCATGCACGCGGAGACGTTGCGCCTGATTGAGGCCGGAGGGCACAAGAAGGGTGACGTGCTGGCGGTGGCGCGGATTGCCGGTATTCAGGGTGCCAAGAAGTGCGCTGACCTGATACCGCTGTGCCATCCGCTGGCACTCAGTTGGATCAATATTGATCTGAGCTGCAATCGCGAGTCCAGCAGCGTCGAGATCTCCGCTGAGTGCCGTCTTGCCGGGCGCACCGGGGTGGAGATGGAGGCGCTGACGGCAGTGTCGGTTGCCGCGCTGACGATCTATGACATGTGCAAGGCGGTGGACAAGGATATGCAGATAGAGGGAATCAAGGTAACCGGGAAGCTGGGTGGCAAGTCCGGCCAATGGCCACGACCCCCGCAAGTGCCTGATGCAGAGGTCGCAGCAGACGATGGTCAATCGACCGATACCGGCAAGCGCACGTGATCCAGGTTCTCTTCTTTGCCAGTATTCGCGAAGCGTTGGGTGTCTCAGACCTTGAGATGGATGCCGCTGGATTGGCGACGGCCGCGGATGTCGCGAAATCGCTCGCCGCACGTGCGGACGGCGCCTGGCACGAGGTGATGGGTCGCGAGGACCTGCTGATCGCAGTGAATCAGACCGTCGTTAAGGCCGATCATCAGATCGAAGATGGTGATGAAGTCGCGTTCTTTCCGCCGGTTACGGGCGGCTAATCAGGGCAGGGCAGGACCGGGACAGGTCAGGAGCGACACGATGAACACCGATGTGACGATTCAAAGCGAAGACTTCTCGGCTGATCGAGAGTGCGCAGAGCTTCGCGCTGCCTCGCGTGGCGTCGGTGCGGTGGTCACATTTTCCGGGATCGTCCGTGATATCAATGATGACGACAGTGTGAGTTCGCTCTATCTTGAGCACTACCCTGGCATGACCGAGAAGAGCATCACTGAGATTGCCGAAATCGCTCACGCCCGATGGTCGCTGCAGGGCGTCAGAGTCATCCACCGGGTCGGTGAGTTGGGGCCGGGCGATCAGATCGTTTTCGTCGGTATCGCGAGTGGCCATCGGGGTGATGCCTTTGCTGCCTGTCAGTTTGTGATGGACTACCTGAAGACCCGTGCGCCGTTCTGGAAACGTGAAACGACGCCCGCTGGCGACCGCTGGCTGACGACCCGCGAAACAGACTTCGATGCCGCGAAGGGTTGGGACGACGAGACCGAAACGGGCAAGTCAGCCTAGCCAGTTCTTGTCCCAGAACCGCGTTCTGGGACAAGAACTGGCGAGCGGTGCAGGGATGCAACGCCATTTATTCAGGGCTCTTTCCTGCATAAAATGCGAGGTTTGCTTGCAAACCGACCCCCAAGAATTGTCTTGGATGACAATTTTAGGACAAGAACTGACAGGGTGGTCGTTGCGACCCTGAGACCGATTATTTGGACAAGTGGACGTCGGTTATCCGGAACTCGCCGGGGGCGAGTCCGGCGGCAGTCCAGGCCCCGATTGCGCAGCGATAAAGACGCAGGGTCGGGTAGCCCAGGTGAGCGGTCATGCGGCGAACCTGGCGGTTTTTACCTTCCGTCAGTGTGAGTTCCAGCCACGCCAGTGTGTGGTGTTGCCTTCGTGCAACCGGCGGCGGCGGGTCGCCGATCGGAGCCTCGTAGAGGCGTTTGGCATCAGCCGGGCGGGTTCTGCCATCTTTCAGCAGAAGACCGGAACGCAAGGCATTCAATGCGGCCTCGTCGGGCTCACCCTCTACCTGTACCCAATAGGTCTTTGCGAGCTTGAAGCGAGGGTGACTGATGCGCGCCTGCATGGCGCCATCGCCG
Organism: Gammaproteobacteria bacterium; assembly: GCA_963693635.1. GTDB lineage: Bacteria > Pseudomonadota > Gammaproteobacteria > Pseudomonadales > Azotimanducaceae > CAVOBC01. The sequence goes on from CAVOBC010000038.1 coordinate 18,241, forward strand.
GTCAGCAAGACCAACCCTTCGGAGTTCTTGTCGAGTCGTCCGGCCGGATAAACGCCCTTGAGGGGGATGTACTTCGCGAGGTTGGGCCCATCGCCGCCAAAGCGACACTCGACCCCGTAGGGCTTGTTAAAAAGAATCAGGCGGGACATGGCGCAGCGTGGCACGAAAGCGGACTGGGAATATAACGTCGCTCGGACCCCGTATGACAGGCCTTGCGCTCGTGGTGCCGATGCAAGGTCCTGCCTGGCCCGGTACGGACGGCGTTACCGGCCTCGCAGATGGTCATCTGACCCCTATTGAAAAGGACTTGTTACAGTTAATATACCGGTCACACCGAATGCTGTTCGGTGTCGACACGGCGTTGGGAGGTGCGGCTCAAACGGGGGCATCCCCAACGCGGTGTGTCGCCGAATGAATCTGCCCCTCGCGGGTGTTGACCGGACAGGTGGATTGCAGACTCTGACACCGCTAAGGCGGCCGATTGATCATCAACCGACGACAAATGACATTCAAAACAGTCCAACAAACTCGACTAACATTAACTCAGCAACACGTGCCGACGGTGTTCAATGGATGGGAACCAGATCAGGACAACGATCTGGAGACGGGGACAAGCGTTGTTGATAAGACGGAACTTAAAGAACCCCCCATGTACAAAGTCGTTATGCTCAATGACGACTACACGCCGATGCCCTTCGTTGTTGAAGTGCTGCAAATCTTCTTCGGCATGACGCAGGAGAAGGCAGAGCAATTGATGCTGGCGGTACATCAAATGGGACGGGCGACATGTGGCATCTACACACGAGACGTCGCCGAGACCAAGGCGATGCAGGTGAATCAGTACGCACAGGACAATCACCATCCCCTGCTGTCTGAAATTGAAGCGGCGGACTAACGGCTACTACTGGAATTAAGCATGCTCACCAGAGACCTCGAAGTTACGCTAAACTTGGCGTTCAAGGACGCCCATGCAAAACGGCATGAGCTCATGTCGGTAGAGCATCTCCTGCTGGCACTCCTCGACAACGCGGTGGCCGCTGAAGCACTTCGTGCCTGCGGTGCCGATATTGCCAAGTTGCGTACGGAACTTACCGAGTTCCTGAATGCGACAACGCCACTCATTCCCAAGAACGAAACGGGCCGTGAAACGCAGCCGACCCTGGGCTTCCAGCGGGTGCTGCGTCGGGCGGTGTTCCACGTTCAGTCCCAGGGTCGCAAGGAAGTCACCGGTGCGCACGTGCTCGTGGCGGTCTTTGCAGAGCAGGAAAGCCACGCCGTCTACATCCTGAAGCAACAGGAGATCAACCGCATCGACGTCGTCAACTACGTCGCACACGGGTCCTCAAAAATCGAGAGCAGCGAAGAATCCTCAGAGGAGGCGACAACGGATGAAGAAGCCGCGGAGGGCAAAGCGCCCAGCCCGCTAGAGTCCTTCGCTACCAACCTTAATGTTCAGGCCCAGAAGGGCATGATCGACCCGTTGATCGGACGCGCTGAAGAAGTTGAACGAGTGATTCAGATTCTGTCGCGGCGCCGCAAGAACAATCCGCTGCTGGTCGGTGAATCGGGAGTCGGCAAGACCGCTATTGCTGAGGGACTCGCCAAATTGATTGTCGACAAGCAGGTGCCGGAGGTCATCGCGGACGGCGTCGTGTACGCACTTGACCTGGGCGCGCTGCTGGCAGGCACGAAGTACCGGGGCGACTTTGAGAAGCGCCTGAAGGCTCTACTCAGCGAACTCAAGAGCCAGGAAGGGACGATTCTCTTTATCGACGAGATCCACACAATCATTGGCGCCGGCGCTGCATCGGGTGGTGTGATGGACGCGTCGAATCTGCTGAAGCCGCTGCT
>CAVOBC010000039.1:0-20079 GCA_963693635.1 Gammaproteobacteria bacterium
CGCAAATAAAGACGCTACTTGACACGCTCGTGTTCGCGCACGAACTCGGTCGCGCCCACGGCGACATGAGAATCAGCAACATTCGGCTCAAGGACGACGGTGAACCGCTGTTGCTCGATTTCGGCTTACCGCCGGTTGCCCGGCCCGCGCTGGGCCATCCGGCCGACGACATCCACGCCCTTGGCGTACTCCTCTACCCATTCATTTTCGGTATGCCGTGGTCCGCCGCTGCCGACTTTACCGGCGTGCAGCCCGTCGCGCAGCCCGTCATCGACCTCGTGCAACGCATGCTTGCCACGGACGCGGATCAGCGTCCCGACATTCGCCTGGTCCGCGCCACACTCGGGGACGATGCGACCGCCACTGCCGAGGTTTTGGTCAGCGCCGACTTCAGACGACAGGAGCCGGCGTCGCCATCACCAGCGCTGGGCGAACCGGCAGCCGTATCAAACCACCGCCCGCCACGCGAGCGGCATGTCATGTCCGCCACCCTCGCATTCTCTATCTTTGCGGTTCTCGTCATCGCTGCCGGCGCGTTTTTCTACTTCCTGCCCGACGCTAATCCACCGGTTGCGTCGGTCAGGCCGACATCGCCCGTGGCGTCCGTACCGGCAAGCCAGTCACCGACTGCAGACCCGGTGGCGCCCGTCGATCCCGTACTCGCTCCGTTTGAGGTCGCACGACAGGAGAAAATGAAAGTCGACGCGGCTGAACTGGCCCGCGTGCTGGTCCGCAAGCAGGTTGAGCTGGAAGACCGGGGCGTGATGATCTGGGCGCCCGCCGAGTATGAGACGCTGAGAGATCGTGCGGTGCGCGCGGACGAACGCTATCGCGTCAAGGACTTCGAAGGTGCTGTCGATGACCTCAAGGAGACCGCGTACGAGCTCGATAAGTTGGTCGAGCGCATTCCTGACATCGCCAAAGGAGCTCACGAAGACGGCGCAAACGCACTCGAGGCCGGCTATACCCCCGAGGCAATGGATGCATACGGGGTTCTGATAGCGATTGATGCATCCGATGAGGAAGCAATAGCGGGCCTCGCCCGCGCCGAGATACTCGACGACGTGCTGGCCCTCGTCACGGATGGCGAAGTGCTTGAGGGTGCCGGCGACCTGCGCGACGCGCTTGCTCTTTTTAAAGCAGCCGCGGGCAAGGACTCACTCTGGCAGCCCGCCGCCAATGCAGTGACACGTGTGACCGCCAGTATCCTTGAGCGCGACTTTCAGGAAGCCATGACCGACGGCTTTGCAAGCCTGTTACTCAAGGACTACGACACTGCGCTCGCCGCGTTCGATCGGGCCAACGACCTGCGCCCGGACTCCCCCGGACCCGCCGATGGCCAGATGCAGGTTCAGAACCAACAACTCCAGGATGAGATCGAGTCACTGCGCACTGCGGCGAGCGTCCACTTCGCGAACGAGGCGTGGAACGAGGCGATCGAGTCCTACAATGCTGCGCTCGCACTCGATGCTTCTCTGACGTTTGCCAGCAAGGGCATTCACGAGGCCGAGAGCCGCATCGAGATCGAACAGGAGATTCGCAAATTCATCGTCAACCCCTCGGTCTTGCTTGCTGATGACGAACTTGCCTCCGCGCGGAAAACCCTCGCGACAGCCAGTCGCATCGAGAAGCCTGGTAAACGCATGCTCAGCCACCTCAGCAGCCTCAATCGCTACATCGGACAAGCCCGCATCCCGGTCATGTTGCAGCTAATGTCCGACGAGCGCACCGAGGTGACGATCAACCGTGTTCGGCATCTCGGGCGGGTGGAGGCCTTCCAGATGGAACTCTTCCCCGGCACCTACACCATTGTTGGCAAGCGATCTGGTTATCGTGACGTTCAGCACAAAGTGACACTTCTCGCGGGCAGGGCACCCGCACCGATCTTTATCAGTTGCACAGACAAGATCTGAGCCGTGGAAAACGACGCACCAGCGGATTTCACCGCCAATACCACGATCGAGCCCGTCAGCTTTGATCGACCCGCCGCATCCCGACGGCGCATACGCTGGTTGCGGCCCGGCGCAATCTCACTCGTTGCGGTCTTTGTCCTTCTGGGACTTGCCACTTACTTCATGTTCAGTGCTCGCGCGGTGCGGGTTCTGACCGATCCGGCAGGTGCAGACTTCGAGATCACCGGCGGCTTCGCCTATCTGTTGGGCGAGCGTTATCTGATATTACCGGGAGAGTACGCGCTGACGGCAGAGCATAACGGCTTCGAGCAACTCGAGGCGACGCTCCTGGTCGGGTCTGACGCAGACCAGGAGCACCTTTTTTCTCTCGTCAAATTGCCCGGTATCCTGACTGTCAACATGTTCGGCCCTAATGGCCCGGTGCCCGCAAGTATCACGCTCGATGAAGTCGACGAACACGGCACACCGGCGACCATCGACCCCATCAGTCCCGGCACACACACGTTTGCCTACTCACACCCGCGCTACCTGGCTGGCACGCAGGCCGTCGATATCGAAGGCAAACGCGAGCACCAGACGATCGACATTCAGATGCGTCCGGCATGGGCTGAGGTCTCTGTATCGAGCCTGCCTGAAGGCGCGTCGATCCGCGTAGACGGTGAGCTTCGCGGCGTCACGCCAATGACAGTCGAGGTGATGCAGGGTCGCCACGAACTCGAGATCTCGCGCACCGGCTTCAAACGCTGGCTCACCAACGTCGAGGTCGAAGCAGGCGTCAGCGCAAGTCTTGATGACATCCAACTGGTGCCATCTGACGGTCGCATGTCGATCACGTCTGACCCGGCGGGTGCGAACGTCACAGTTGACGGCATGTACCGAGGTCAGACGCCCTTGTCGCTTGTCCTTGACCCCAGCAAGACGTATCCGGTTGCGCTCGCGAAAGCCGGGTACGAGGAGAACCGACGAGACATCAGGGTCGAAGCGGACGACGATCTTTCTCTCAACATCACGCTCGCGCCCCTCACCGGTTACGTCACCTTTGTCGTTACGCCGGGCACTGGCGAGATCTTCGTCGACGGCAAGTCCCATGGATCGCCAAGTCAGCGCCTGAAACTGGTCGCAGCGACGCACAAGGTAGAAATCGTCACCGACGGTTTCGCCACTCACACGGCATCGGTCACACCACGCGACGGCTTCGAACAGCAGTTCGAGGTGGCGCTCATGACGATCGACGAAGCGCGCATCGACGCGATGCCGAAACGCCAGCTGACCTCACTCGGCCAGGAGATGCGCCTCATCCTTGGCGGCGACCTGTCCATGGGTGCAGCACGAGGGGAACCTGGGCGCAGATCCAACGAGGTAGTACGGAAAGTACGCCTGATAAGGCCCTTCTTCATCGGCGTCAATGAAGTGACAAACGAGCAATTCAACGCGTTCGACCCTCTCCACGATTCAGGCATTCTTGGGCGCTCAATGCTGAACGATGCGAGCCGGCCCGTCGTCAACATCAGCTGGAATCAGGCAGCCGCATTCTGCAATTGGCTCAGCGAGAAAGACGGGTTGACGCCCACCTACGAGGTAGTCGACGGCACGTGGCGGGCATCCGGCGACCTGGGCGATGGCTACCGGTTGCCGACAGAGGCGGAGTGGGCGTTCACTGCCCGTCTCGGCAGTGAACCGTCAACTCGCTTCCCATGGGGCGATCGCATGCCACCCCCGAAGGGTAGCGGTAACTTTGCAGACATCTCAGCCGCCAACATGGTGCCGCAGCACGTCTCCGGCTATAACGACAGCTATCGCGGACCGGCACCCGGCGGGATCTTCTCTCCGAATGACTTCGGCATCTATGACCTGGCAGGCAATGCCGCCGAATGGATGCACGACATCTATACCGCGAATCCGTCGGCGATTGTCACCATTGATGACCCGACCGGGCCGCCCCAGGGCACCTACCACGTGGTTCGCGGATCCAGTTTCATGCACGGTCGCTTCAGCGAGTTGCGCTGGGCGTACCGCGACTATGGCGAACTAGCGCGAGCCGATGTGGGCTTCCGCCTCGCGCGCTACCTACCTGACCGACCCGGATGACTGACCGATGCCACAAGTGATCCCTCGTTCTCTCTACGGCGGCCGCGTCCTGCACGACCGGTTGACCGTCACGTCGTCTCATCCCAGCCGCAAGCACAATGCCGCTGCCGTCTGTCGATTCGCCCTGCTGCTTTGCAGCACACTTGCCGTCGCGGCGCTTGCGACTGCCGAAGCGGCACCCGACGCTTCATCGGAAACGGCCTCAGAAGCGGCATCAGAAACAGCATTGGAAGCGGATGGACAGGCGCAAGACCTGGCAACCGATGTGCCGACCGGGGCGACCGCAGACATCGCGGATGAATCTGCCGTCGATCCGCTCGAACCACCCAACGGTGTGAACGGCACTGACCTCGACCCTGCCGGCGAAGCAAACGATGAGGACGAGTCCCTCGACGACGCTGCGGAAGCGACGGCTCAGACCGACATACCCAGCCCGCCCGGGCCATCCGACCGATCCGAGCGTTCCGACCAAGACAGCACCGAACTGGCTATCGAAGACGATGCGACTCTGAATGATACGACACTGGACGATGCGACACTGGACGATGAGAACCCTTTGCTGGGCACGGTTGAGGCACTCGAGCGGGCCGAAGCAGCCGCCCCTCAAACTCCCGTGGAAGCCGCGGAGGAAGAAGCGGATCTGCAGGACGACCCGCAAGTCGTGCCCGAGGAAAACGCGAGCAGGCCCGAGTTGGATGACAGCGGTCTGATCACCGTGTCTGACTATGAGCGAGCGACCGGCAAGATCGGCTTTGTACCAACCGAACAAATCGAGGTCAACAAAGCTGTGCGCTTCCCGGTCGACATATGACTGTCACCGCGATGACCGATACGCGGACGGCCCCAGCACCCTGCGTGAACCCAACCGGCGACGACCGCCGATCAGGTCAAGCCAGATCCAGCCATCGAGATGTTCCAGCGCCGCTGCGGACTTTACATGCGACCCTAGACGCCAAAGGAAGGTGATACGTGAAAAACAAGCAACTGCCCATAGAATTCATTTTTCAGCTCTTTTCCCTGGTGCTGGCAATCATCATCGTCCACGGGATCTATGTCTCTATCGTCAGACCCAACGCCCGGGTCGTGCTCGCAGAACAAGCCGAACAGATCAACTCGGACCCCCTTTACGTCCCCGAACGTAACGTCAATGTAGTCATCAAAGACTTTGAGCAGGAGGCCTGTTTCATCCTGATGATCTGGGCGATGTCCCTGATGGGCTTCAAGGCTTTCCTGTCGGTCAAGGAGCGGCAAATTCTGCAGATGGATCTTGTCCCCATCGCACCGGGCACGAGCATCCTGCCGGAAGACGCGCGGGAATACTCAAGACCGATCCAGGCGCTTCCTGACGCTTCCCAGACATACCTCTTGCCGCGCGCACTGATAACGGCCCTGCACCGATTTCGCTCGACACGCAACATCCAGGATGTCTCCAACTCAATCCGGGCCATCTGTGAAAGCGAGAACGAGCGTCTAGACTCTGAGCTGTCGATGGTGAGGTACATCGCGTGGGCGATTCCATCGATCGGTTTCCTCGGGACAGTTCGCGGTATCGGCCAGGCCCTGGGACAGGCACATCAAGCGGTGCAGGGAGACATCGCCCAGGTGACCCAGTCTCTCGGCGTCGCATTTAACTCAACGTTCGTCGCGCTCCTCATCAGCATCGTCGTCATGTTCCTGCTGCATCAGTTGCAGGTGTCACAGGAGCGCGTCGTGCTCGACGCCGAGGATTATTGCGACAACAAGCTCATCCGTCACTTGCAGAACTAATCGATCCCAAACGCGCCTGAAGCAGGAGAAGCAGATATGTCGTTAGGCGTTCTCGAACTCAATGATGCCGCTGTCACCTTTGCGGCAGACAATGTGGTCCTGGCGAGAAGCCCGGGCTACGCAGTACTCGACAAAGATCAGCTTCTCATCGGCGAGCGTGCCTTCGCCCAGGCGCGGGTGCTGCCGAGCTGGTCGAACAACCGGTTCTGGCGGCAACTCAACACCGACCCGATCCACGACGCGACGCTGACCGTACGTCATCACGCTGACCTTGCGTTTGTTCACCTCGAGTCGATCTGGAAACAGCACGGTAACGGCGTTGATAATGTCATAGTAATTGTTCCCGGATACTATGACAGGCAGCAACTGGCTTTGCTGCTCGGCATCGCCAAAGAGCTGCGGATACCCGTATCCGGCTTCATCGATGCGTCGCTCGCGGCGGTGCGCGCACAACCGCTCAGCGACCTCGTCCTGCACCTGTCGGTCCACCTGCACGAGACGACCCTGACGGTTCTTGATGCGGCCCGGCAGATCACACGCCGGCACACGATCACCGTTGCCGACACCGGCCTCTATGCACTGTGGGACCGTTGGGCCAATCTAATCGCCAATCAATTTGTGCAAACCCTGCGGTTTGATCCGCTGCACGATGCGGCGACAGAGCAACGGTTGTTTGACGCAGTCCCCGGCTGGATCAGACAACTCGACGACCAGGAGCCGGCACCGGAATTCGGCCTCGCACTTGACGACGTGACGCATCAGGCGGCGATATCAAGCGATCAGCTCACAAACGCCTGCACCAGCCTCTACCCGGCGATTGTCAGCGCAATTCGGGAGGCGACGTCCGGACACAGCGCAAGACTCTACCTGGGTGCCGGATTTGCCGGATTCCCCGGACTCAACGATTCACTCAACCTGGTTGACCACATCACAATCGGCGCGCTCCCCGACACCTCGGCAATTGATGCTGTGTATGAACACGCGAGCGAAATCATCGGGGCTGGCGACGGCATCAGTCACGTTGTCACCCTGACGCTTGACGCAGGTAGCGTCGCCCCGGCATCCCAGCTGGCCAGTCCCGACAAACCCACCCATGTCCTGGAGAACAGCCGGGCGCGTCCCATCGGCAACGTGCTCAAGCTCAGCCTCGGTGAGGCTGATATCACGCTTTATGCCGACGCCGGCGTTATGCAGCTTCAGGCCAGCGATGGGGTCGTCGTCAACGACGAGAAGACCACCGGCGCCCGCGTGACCGCCGGCGACGTGATCCGATCCGGCGACCGGCAGCTGACACTGATCACCGTGGAATAACCATGGCCAAGCGCCGCGAACTCAACGTCTTCAGCATGTCGTTTCTCGACATCATGTCGTGTGGTTTTGGCGCGGTAATCCTCATCTTCATCATCATCCACAGCACGTCAACGACGGTCGCGCCGGACATTACGTCCGTGCGGATGGCGGAGGTCAGCAAGTTGGAGCAGTACCTGGACGAGGACCGCAATCGCCTGGTCAACTTGCGGAATACGTTGCAAAAAACCGAGGACGAAACGGCTGCGACGACCCGCACAACGTCCGAATTGCTTGAACAGATCAAGGAGATCGAGCGCCAGATCGAAGAACTCGATGACACCAGCAACGCGACCAGGGACAAGATCAATACGATCAAAGCGCAATTGCAGGAGCTTGAAGCCGAATCCGAGTCGCTGAAAAGCAGCATCGCTGCGCAAGCGGACCAGGGGACCGATGTGCGCGCCTTCGCCGGTGAAGGCTCAAGGCAGTACCTGACAGGCCTCAACCTTGGCGGCCAGCGAATCCTGATCCTGCTCGATACCTCAACCTCAATGCTCGACCGCACCATCGTCAACATCATCCGCCGCCGCAACTTGAGTGACGAGCAAAAACTGGCGTCAAAAAAGTGGCAGCGCGCTATTCGAACCATGGATTGGTTTCTCTCCAAACTCCCGATCGACGTCAACTTCCAGGTCATCACCTTCAATACAGAAGCCACGTTCGTTGCACCGGACTCAGATGGCAAATGGCTGAACACCAACGAGCCCGCAGATCTCGACGCCGTCGCCAATGAACTGAAGACGCTCATCCCGAGCGGCGGCACGTCGCTCTTCAACGCGTTCGTGGCCGCGCAGTCGATGTCGCCACCACCAGACAACATCTTCCTCATTGTCGACGGCCTGCCGACCCAGGGTAAGGAACCCTCCGGTCTGCTCCAGGTCGACGGACGCGACCGGGTGCGGTTGTTTAACAAGGCCCTGGAGCAACTGCCAGGCGACGTGCCAATCAACATCGTACTCTTTCCCATGGAGGGCGACCCCGACGCGTCACATTCTTATTGGAAGCTCGCGTTCGACACCGCGGGCTCTATCCTCGCACCACCGGATGACTGGCCATGAGAACCAAGCGACGTGAAATCGAAGGCATCAGCCTGTCATTCCTCGATGTCATCAGTTGTGGATTCGGCGCTCTCATCCTGTTGCTCGTGCTCACGAAGGTGTTCGACCCCGTTGTGATTGATGAAGACGCACAGGATCTCAGTCAGATTCTGACAAAGCTCCAGGAGGAGCTTCACGAGACCCGCGGCGAAGCCATGCGACTCAACCGAGAGATGGTGCGCAAGGAGGACATCAAGGAAGATGAAGCCGAACGCCTGCAGGATGTCAGCTCCAATCTCGCATCGCTCAAGGGTGCCTTTCAGGCCTCTGTCACCGAGACAGAGATTACCGCCGTGATCGAAGGTCAGCTTGCCAATGCGCGTCAGAGCTTGTCTGAGGAAATGGCCCGCCTGCTTGCTGAGTACAAGCCGGACGACGACAGTCTGATCGGTGGCATCCCGGTCGACAGCGAGTACATTGTTTTCATCATCGACAACTCCGGCAGCATGCAATTTGCCTGGCCACTGGTGAAACGCAAGATCGAAGAGACGCTCGACATCCACCCGGTCGTCAAAGGCATCCAGGTGATGAATGACATGGGCACGTACATGTTCCGGGGCACGGCAGGCGAGTGGATAGCGGACACCCCAGCGCTGCGCCGACGCATCATGCAGGCCATGGATGAATGGGACGACTTCAGTAACTCAAGCCCGGTCGAGGGCATCAACAAGGCAATCAGCACGTACTACAAGCCGGGCCGCCGCATCAGTCTCTATGTATTTGGCGATGACTTTCGGGGTCGCTCGTTTCAGCGGGTTGTCGATACGGTCGACCGCCTGAACAACCCGAATCTCAATGGCGATCGGCTCGTTCGCATCCACGGCATCGGGTTTCCGAACTGGTTCACCGCAAGCAAGCCCGAGTGGGTCTACACCCAGCGCTTCGCGATTCTGATGACCACATTGTCGGAAAGAAACGGTGGCACGTTTGTCGGCTTGACCGACCTTCGCACGTTCTAGCCAGCGCCCCCTCACTCATCAAGACTCACTCATCAAGAGCACCCATCAAGAGTCACTCAACTGTCACGCACCAACTGTCCTCGCCAACTGACATCCGCTAACTGATCGTTCACCAACTGATGCCGGCGACGTAGGAGAGGCGAAACGTGTCGTTTGCCGGCACCACCACCTGCCACTCATAGGTCTGGGAATCGATCGCCTCACCCTCGGCAGAAGTCTCCAACATGCGGAAGCCCTGGGGAAACACATCCCGCAGAATCACCGCCTGGCGCTCGTCTTTGCGATTGCTGATCGCAATCTCCCAGGTGAGTTCCACCTGTCTTGTCCCCTGCCGCCGAAACCTTTTTTGCACACGTTCGATGACCACGTCGTAGGCCCGCCCTATCCGTATCACCGCTTCGTCGTTCTCGCGCAGATTTTCGAGCCGCGACGCACCGAGGAATATCACCTCGCCATCGTTACCGGGTTGATATACACGCACAACGCCAGACGGCAGCGGTACACCCAACTGGTTACGCTTTTCATTGCGGAAGCGGATCTCGATCTCGGGACGCTCGCTGACCGCGCGAGTGACCTGCTGCACGCCCACGACCCGATTCGCCACCAGCACCCGCTCGTAGCGCAGACGCTCTCGTTTGAGCAGCGGCAGTTGCACGATCTCGTCGTTGGCAAGATCGACCGGTGAATCAAAACTGTAACGGTAGTATTCGCTCAACGATTGGGCCGTCCGCGCCGACGCGCCATCTTCGCGCATTGCAAACGCGCGTACCGCGACCGGCGAACGCACGGGCTGGACCCTCGCCACGTCCCCCGCAATCACTGTCATTCTGGCCCCCTCGAGCCGCATTCCAATGCCGTTTGTCAGTGTCACGCCGGCAGTCAGATCCATGATCTCTGCGCTTGCGTCGAGTTCAATCACGTAGTCCGCGCGCCAATCGAGGCCCGCTGCAAGATAACGGGTCGTCAACTTCTGACGCCCCGCTCTGCGGTTGTCAACTGACCACTCGAGCGTGGGCGTGGTACGCAGGGAGTCGGGTACATAGGGCAGCGATATCGTGCCTTCCGGTTCAATCTCGATCTCGTCGCCAAACCGGACGATTTCCGGTGCCACCGCCAGCAGTGTGCCCTCGCGCAACACTTTCTCCTGCAAACCATCACGCTGGATATGACGGCTGTACTTGATCTTTTGACCAATGAAGCGGCGCAGCAGCGACTGTCGATTGAGAAGATCATAACGATATCGCTGCGCATGCATCTGCAGACGTTCGGCATCCACCAGGACCACGGACTCAGGATCTATTCCGAGAGCGAAGCCCCGGGCTTCGATGACGACCTCTCCGCGCGGCAGATCCAGCTCTCGGACATCCGAGACCTGCGCGGCTGCGCCCTGATACGCGACTACCGACAACCCGACACGGTCTTGTCCATCGGACACAACCCGCTGTGGTGCTGCCGCCGTTGGGTTTATTATCAACGACATCAGTCCGACGATGGCTAACGCGCATCGATTTGTTGTGCTAATGCGACGCTCCGTCCGATTTTTAGATTGACAGCCGTTTCTCATAGCTCATCACGCGGGGTTAACGTTGGGAACAAAGGAGGGCAAGACGCAGGCCAACACCTGGGACTTTGTCGACAAAACCCTACCTGCATTGGTGGCCAGCCTCCTGACAGAGACCCCCAGCGACGCTGCAACACTTCCACCATGAAATAGCGTCCCCTTAAGTCGAGCAAAAACATCGAGAGCGCGTCGAACACCCGTCGAGAACCCAACAAGGCCAGCAAACGATGTCGACAGACAAGCCATCCAGACAAACATTCTCGGTCAAAGTCAACGGCACCGACAGACGAGTTGAGGCACTCCCGGAAACGCCGATTCTATACCTTCTGCGAAACGACCTGCATATCCTAAGCCCCAGGTACGGCTGCGGCGGCGAACAATGCGGGGCGTGCCAGGTGCAGGTCGACGGCGTACCCCGGGCCAGTTGCACGCTTGCGGTGGGCAACATCGACGATGCCGAAATCACCACCCTTGAGGGACTCAATCATGGTCCAGCGCTCCGGGCGGCTTTCCTCGCCAACAACGCTGGCCAGTGCGGTTACTGTCTTGCCGGGATACTGGTGGCGGCGGACGCGCTCCTGCAAACCAATCCCCGTCCGGGCCGCGCTGAAATCATGGCCGCGCTCGACGGTCACCTGTGTCGATGTGGCTCACACAATCGGATTATCCGGTCGATCGAGGACGCCGCGCGATGAACCTTCCACCCGCATTGCGCGCTAATCCCAGGATCAGCCAATGGCTCAGCATTGATAGCGAAGGCATCGTCACCGTGCGCACCGGCAAGGTGGAACTTGGTCAGGGCATCCTGACGGCTATGGCCCGCGTCGCTGCCGAAGAACTTGGCATCCCGTTTGAGGGCGTGCGCGTCGCGGCCGCGAGCACCCGGCAGGGTCCGAACGAATTCATCACCGCCGGCAGCATGTCCGTCGAAGGCAGCATCCCGGCGATCCGGCAGGCATGTCGCCACGCACTCAGCCTCCTGTACCTGGCTGCCGCAGAGAAGCTCCAAGTCGCCGCCGGTGACCTCATCGTCGTATCCGGAACATTCAGCGCAGCGGGCGGCGGCAGCATCGAACTCAGCCAACTCGCCAGCGACATCGACCTTGACGTGCCAATGACCGAAACGATCGATCGCGCCCGCGACGGGACGACGGCTCCGGCCCTGCCTGATCGGGTCACGCGACTGGACCTCGCGGGCAAGCTGGATGGATCTGCCGCTTTCATCCAGGACCTGAGCGCAACCCACGAGGTACTTCACGCCCGCGTGATCCGGCCACGGCATGCCAACGACCGATTAACAAACCTCTCGGTGAGCGGTATGCCAGCCGACATCACAGTCATTCAGGATGGTGATTTCATCGCGGTCGCCGGCATCGACGAATTCGCGACTTCGATGGCCGCGACGCATCTTGCCGCATCCGCCACCTGGTCGCCTGCAACCTTTACGGCCGTGGACGACTTGCAGGTTTTTCTCACGGGGAACGTGAGTGCGAGTTTGCCGGTCGTCGCTGGGACGCCCGTTGACGAACCCGTCCCGGCGCCAGTCACCGCGCCGACGGACTTTGCCACGCGCTACACGAAACCCTTCCACCTGCACGGGTCAATCGGACCATCCGCAGCGATGGCGCGCTTCGACGCAGATAGCGGCGAACTCAGCATCTGGAGCCACAGTCAGGGCCCATTCATGGTCCGCGCCGCGATCGCCGAAGCGCTCGCAATGGACGCTAAACAGATTAGCGTCGATCACGTCGAGAATGCCGGTTGCTACGGGCACAATGGTGCCGACGATGCCGCCATGGACGCTGCGGTCGTCGCGCGGCACCTCCCTGGCCAACACATTCTTCTCAAGTGGACGCGCGCGGATGAACATCTGCACGAACCCGTAAGCCCAGCGATGGTGATGGATCTGGCCGCGACCCTTGAAGGCGGCACGGTGCGGGCCTGGGATGCCGAGATCTATAGTCAGACGCACGGACGGCGCGCCGTACCGCTGGGTGCCGCGACGAATCTCGTCGCCGGCTGGCAGCGCAAGGACGGTCTTCCCCAGGGCGCTGCGAAACCGGGATTCGGCCGCCACAGCGGTATCCACCGCAATGCCGATCCCATCTACGACTTCCAGCATCGACGCATCGTCAAGCACCTGGTGGGTGACGCCGGCGTTCGGACCTCATCCACACGCGGCCTGGGTGCCTTCGGCAATGTCTTCGCCATTGAATCATTCATGGATGAACTTGCCAGGCGCGAACAGGCTGACCCCATCGCCTGGCGTTTGGCCCACCTCGATGACCAACGGGGGCGCAACGTCCTCCAACGCCTCGACCAGCTACTGCCCGAAGCTGCCGACTATGCGACCGGCAATCCGACCGACGCGATGGGACGTGGCATCGCGTTTGCTCAATACAAAAATGCCCAGACCTATCTCGCACTCGCCGTCGTACTCTCGGTGAATCTCGAATCCGCCAGCGTCACGCTGCGGCACGCCCAAATCGTCGCCGACGCGGGCATCGCGGTCGACCCGGATGGTCTCGCCAATCAGTTGGAGGGAGGGTTCATCCAATCCGCTAGCTGGACCCTCAAAGAGCAGGTTCTGCACGATGGACGCGCCCGTCACGCAGAGGACTGGGCCAGCTATCCAATCCTCAGGTTCAGTGAGATACCGACGGTCAACGTCGACATAATTGCCCATGATCTCGAGCCATCACTCGGCGCCGGCGAGGCCGCGCATGGACCCACGCCGGCGGCCATCGCCAACGCGATCGCTGATGCGACCGACCTGCGCCTGCGCACAATGCCATTGTCGCCGGAGCGGCTGCGAGAAGCGGCCGCCACCTGACCGGCGTGCGGGATGCTGGCCAGGCGCCGGCGACTCGAAGTTCCTTTAAATTGGCAGAGGGTAAGGTTTTAATGGCGGGTCTCAGTTGCACACCGGGTCCTGGCGCGCGACACGCCATGCCGATGGGGCGCTGCTATCATCCACACCGAATACCCGGACTAGATACCTGTACCAACTCAGTACCAACACTACCCGCATTGGGGGAGACCAGCCGATGGCAAAGTCTAAATTCAATCGTTCGACCGAAGACGTAGGAAACATCCTTGCACTCGAACACGTGAACGTCACCGTACCCGATCAAACGCTCGCAACTTTCTTCTACGTGAATGGCCTTGGCTTCACGCGTGACCCCTACATCGATTTTGGTCCGTTCAACGTCTGGATCAACGTGGGGGGTCAACAATTTCACCTGCCCACAAACAAGCCACAGGTCGTGCGGGGTCACGTGGGCGTCGTTGTGCCGGACCTCGACATTCTCGCGACAAGCCTTGCCCGGGTCGAAGGTCGCCTCAAAGACACCGACTTCGCGTGGACACGAAAGAAAGATCGTATTGATGTCACCTGCCCGTGGGGCAACCAGATTCGCTGTTTCGCACCTGGCGCATTTGGCGAGATGAAACTAGGCGTGCCATACGTCGAGTTCGACGTACCGCCCGGCACCGCAGAAGGCATTGCCCGCTTCTACAATCAGGTCTTCAGCACACCCGCAAGAACCCGCGGCAAACTCTGCGAGGTGAACATCGGTCAAAATCAGACACTGCGCTTTCGCGAAACGAAGAAGAAGCAAGGCGAATACGATGGTCATCATATTGCCATCTATCTGGTCAACTTCTCGGCACCTTACGACTATCTGAAAGATCTGAAGCTGATCAGTGAGGAGTCCGACGCACACCAATACCGGTTCAAGCACATTGTTGACCCCGACAACGGTGAAATCCTCTTCGAGATCGAGCACGAGGTTCGCAGCCTCTTTCACCCGATGTTCGAGCGTAACCTCGTGAATCGCAATCCTGCCCAGTCATTCTTCAGCTACGTCCAGGGGCGCGACGCCTTCGTTCCGTAATGGCCGACGGATACTGAGGACATGCAGAGGCGCGCAACGGCGGCCTCGGACGACTGACACATATCGGCCACCCCCCAGTCACGATTGGCCCCTCTACGCGGCCAATCGGACGCGGCCAATCAAGCGCGAGGCAGGCGTCTGCGCCGCGCTTGTTACTGCAGTCATCTGGCTCCCAAAAATGCCGCTACCGACCCAACCAGCATCGGCCCGGGCAACCACGAGAACTCACGAACCTCGCTTCGTAGCAACACACGCGATATATGCTGGCTGCTGAAAAGGCAGCCTTTCATGGAACTAAAGCAATATGCTGTCGTGAGTTCCCTGCGCGACAGCGCGGTAATCCGGCACCGTGAGATGCCGATAGAGATAGCACAATGCCCACAAATGCCAGTTATCGCCGCGCCTACGGTCTCAAGATCCTCAACTCATCGCACCGGGAGGTGCGGCGTCTGAAGCGAGAGGGTCATGTCCCGGAGATCCACGGCCACAAATTCTGGAACTCAAGCTATCTGGTGATGGACTACCTGAAGACCCATCCCCTGCCAAAGAAGACGCGAGTCCTGGAGGTTGGATGTGGCTGGGGACTGCTCAGCATCTTCATCGCAAAGCGATTCGGTTGCTCGGTGACGGCAACCGACGCAGACATCCAGGTGCTGCCGTATCTCGAACTGCACGCCGAGGTGAACGGCATCAAGGTGACCGCCGAGCGGAGCACCTTCAATGAATTGACGACAGCCAGGCTCGCCGAGTTCGATCTCATCGTCGGTGCCGACATCTGTTTCTGGGACGATATGACCGCAATGCTGTACAACCTCGTCCGGCGCTCCCGCCGCGGTGGCGTCGGGCGGGTAATGATCGCCGATCCCTGTCGCCAGCCATTTTCCGATCTTGCGGAACGCTGCCAGAATGCATTTGGTGAAGATCAGGTTGACCTCATCGAGAAGCACCTGGCGAAACCCGTAAACGCGTCAGGGGAGATACTGAGCCTGTCGAACCCCTGAATCTGCCCAACAACAACAAACCGACTCTCAAAATTGTCAAAATGACAATTTTGACAATAACCAACGAGAAGGTAATGCTATGACTGATTCGGAAATGAGTCTCTTCGACGTGATGTTCAACTGTCGTGCGATGCGCCGCCTGTCGACGCGCGAGGTGCCGGAGGATCTGCTGACCCGACTCGTTGAAGCCGGTAACCAGGCCCCCTCCGGGTCAAACACGCAGGGTGCCCGATGGATCATCGTGCGAGACGCGGCGCAGAAGGCAAAGCTGGCCGAACTCAACCGGGTTGCCGTCGAAGCCTATGCCAGTGCCAGTTCTGGGCGGGCAGACGAGTTGCCACACCAGAGTGCCGCCAAACGCGAACGCATGCTGGGCGCTGTACTCTGGCAGAAAGATCACCTGCACGAAGTGCCCGCGATCATCCTTGCCTGCATGGACTTCGGCAGACCAATCGACCGCGCGGCAATGGCGGGGGGTGGCGGCTCGATCTGGCCCGGCGTACAGAACCTGTTGCTCGCTGCACGCGCACTCGGGCTCGGGGCGACACCCACAACGCTCGCATTGCAGGACCCGTCAGCCGTCGCAGGCATTCTCGATCTGCCACCGTCCATGGGTGTCTTCTGTTTGATCCCGGTCGGCTACCCGCTGGGCAAGTTCGGGCCGGTCACAAGAAAGCCCGTCGACGAGGTGTTGCGTTTCGACCGCTGGTCCTAAGCAGGCCGCTGAAAAAGTGGCCTGCTAGTCCAATACATGGATTTCACATTCGCTTCGCGAGCCGTGAATAACCTTTACAGGTGGTCGCTCAATCCTGCCAGAAGTCCTTGAATCGAGCCGGCGTCAGCCCTCGCTGATAGGTCCACAAATTGAATCTTCCGTTTCAAACTGAAAGGCGCTCTCATTAAGTTCGATGGCTTCGGCGCTCACAAAGTGATCAAGCCCATCTATGAATGCCTTGAAATGTAGCTCCCGCTCATCGGCGTCCTGTCTGACAAAATGCGAACGCCAATCGGCGCGGGCGGCGATCATCGCGGCAACTGAAGTTAAGCAGGAACATCACGACAACCTTGCGAACCGGGCAAAAGACCAGGCTGACGTCCTGATCGACCTCGACAACGAAATTGGTAACGAGGATTTTTTATACCTAGCAATAAAGGAAGGGACCGGAACGTGTCAACCTGTTTTGGACAGGTATCAAGAAGTCAGCATAGATTCGCGTTCGATAGCTGCGGGTAGTGCGTCAGGAAGTTGATCTGGGTCGGGGAAATATCGGATGACGACAGTAATCCCGACCGGGCGTAGCGTTTTGCAGATAGATGGACGCCACGGCGTCCATCTGAGAAGTATTGGCTTGGGAAAATCCTGCTTGAACGTCCAATCTGTTTACGATTTACACCGGAACCATCCTTAACTGTCTACAAAGCTGGCTTCAAGCGACCGCGCCGGGGACCGCGCGCAAGACGACCATGGGCAAAGCGCTGACCTACCTCGTCAACCAATGGCCGCGCCTGAGCCGCTACGTCGAGGATGGCCGTTGGCCGATTGATAACAATACCGCCAAGAATGCCATTCGCCCGTTTGTGATCGGTCGCAAGAACTGGATGTTTAGCCAATCAACGCGTGGAGCAACAGCGAGTTCCAATCTGTACGCTCTGATCGAGACGGCCAAAGGGCACGGCCTGGAACCCCTCAACTATCTACATCAGGTCTTCGAGAGACTTCCCGCCGCCACCAGCGTCAGTGACATCGAGGCACTACTACCCGCAAACTTCAAGGACGGGCTTCATTAGGCGCTTACGAATAACCGACTTCACCTTCGCGTCAACGACGAACCTCGTAGTAGAGGTTCGCCGGGTCTTCGAAGTCATGCATCTGGAAATGGCTGAAGCCGGCTTCCCGAACCATGCGCTCGGCAACTTCAGGGTTGAAACCAAGCGTACCAAGGCCAAGCCCGTCCGGTTCCGACATCGCCGATGACATGCAGGACGTGACCGAAAACCCGTACATCATCGCGAGCATCGGGTTTCTCATATTGGCCTTGAAGTCCGCGTGGCTCTTAATGTCTTTGATCAACCAGGTGCCACCCGGCAGCAGCGACTGGCGAATCCTGGCAATGACGATGTCCGGTCTCGTCATGTCGTGCAGGCAATCAAACGTCAGCACGAAGTCGAACATGTCGGCGGGGATCTCTTCCCCGCGCGCCAGATGGAATTCAAGATTGCCGAGGTTGTCATCGGTCACCTTGCGGTTGCCGAGATCGATCGCATGGGAGGTGGGATCAAAGCCATGGAATGCCGAGTTCGGGTAGGCCCTCGCCAGCGTCGCAAGGGCAACACCGCCACCACAACCAACGTCAGCGACCGTCGCGCCCGCGGTCAGTTTGTCGTGCACACCTTCGAGCGCCGGGATGATCCGAGGCACCAGCATCTGTCGCGTCCATGGCCCCAGCGTACGCTCAACGCCATGGGCACCGTCAGGACCCTGGTCCTGGTAGGTGAGACCGATACCCGTGGTAAAGGCCTCGGCCAACCCGTCGATCAGACCGGCGGGCCAGGGTCTGAATGCACCACCGGCGAAGTGCAGACTCTCGTCTTCGTTGGCGAGCACCTCGGCACCTTCGTCGGACAACGTGAACCGGTCGGGATCTTCAAAGTCCAGGAGTCGCGCCGCCGCTTGATTTCGAAGCCACTCAAGCAGCCAGCGCGGGTGGTAGCCGGTCTGCTCAGCCAACTCCGCGGCGGTCATCGCGCCACGTCCCTGCATCGCTTTGTAAATGCCCAACCGATCCCCGAGGTGAATCATCATAGAAACGAGTTCGCCCTGCTTGTAACTCCATACACTGAACGAGTACGCCTTCAACGCATCCGCATCGAGATTCGCTGCATCCGGTCCTGCCATGAGTCTTCCTTTTTTGTTAGGTCTTTGGGTGATCTTGTCCCGCTCTCAAGCTGCGTCGTGCGACGTGTCGTTTGCGTGGCCCGGGTGTGGTCGACTCGACGTAGCAAGACGGGGCGAGTGGGCCGTCCGCCGCCTGAAGCGCGCCCTGCACGTCCCACCACGCGGGGGTTCAGGGCCTGAAAGCGAGAGCGTTCTTAGCCACCCGCGCTGCTGGTTTGACCACAGTATTTCCGGTATTCTCGCCGCCCGATCGTGCCCCGCCACCTGATTGGAGTCAATCAATGAGCACCATGCAGCAAACACCTCTTGTTCTTTCACGGATTCTCGGACGGGGTGCCGTTCTCGACCCAAACGAGGAAATCGTCACCCTCCAGGCAGAGGGCACGCACCGTCAAACCCTGAAAACGACCTGGGACCGGGCCAACCAGCTGGCGCATGCCCTCAGCCATGCCGGCGTTCAGGTCGGCGACCGGGTTGCCAGCTTCATGTGGAACAACTACCGCCACCTTGAGCTCTATCAGGCGGTGCCGTCCATGGGTGCGGTATTGCACACCCTCAACATCCGGCTCTCCGCTGCTGATCTGACCTACATCATCAATCACGCAGCGGACAAGGTCATCATTATCGATGAAGACCTCGTCGCCATGCTCGAACCAATCATGGATCAGATTCCATCGGTTGAGTTGCTTGTCGTCTGCCAGCACGGCGAGTCATCACCCGCATCTGCGTTTCCGAACCAAGTTGACTACGAGGACTTCATTGAGGGCAAAGACACCCGGTTTGACTGGCCACAGATAGACGAGAACGCCGCGATGGGCCTCTGCTACACAAGCGGGACCACCGGCAAACCCAAGGGCGTGATGTACACGCACCGTTCGACCTACCTGCATACGATGACGCAGGCCATGACCGACTCGATGAATCTGTCCTCGCTGGATGCGGTCTGCGGGATTGTGCCGATGTTCCATGCGATGGGTTGGGGCTTGCCGTTCTCAGCGTCCATGCTGGGCTGCAAACAGGTGATGCCGCACAAGTACATGGACGCAGCGCGCCTGCTGACGCTTATGGCCGACGAAGAGGTCACTATCTCGGCCGGAGTTCCTACCATCTGGCAAGGCGCGCGGGCCGCGCTTGAGGCAGAACCCGACCGCTATGATCTCAGCAAACTCACGCGGCTGACGTGCGGCGGCAGTGCGCCCCCGGTCTCCATGATCCGCTGGTACTGGGATCAGTACCAGGTCGAGATGATTCAGGGCTGGGGCATGACCGAGACCAATCCACTCGGCACGCTGTCGAGAAAAGTTGCAAAACGCTCCCATGTAAATCTGACCGAAGATCAGCAGTTTGAAAACGTCGCCAAAGCCGGCTTGACGATGCCCGGGCTCGAGATCGAGATCTTCGACGAGGAATGGAATCCGCAACCACACGACGGTGAGTCCGTTGGTGAATTGCTGATCCGGGGTCCCTGGATTGCCGCGGAGTACTACAACGACCCCCAACCCGACAAGTTTCGGGACGGTTGGCTCATCACCGGCGACGTTGCCAAGATCG
>CAVOBC010000040.1:0-19956 GCA_963693635.1 Gammaproteobacteria bacterium
CGTTGCGAGCCAACTCGCCGACGGACCCAACGCCATGTGGCACGTCGGGGTCCTGGACGCTGATCTCGGCCTTGGCACGATTGTCATCTGGATGACCCTCTTTGTGCTCGGCAGGTTCTTCGCGTGGTCGCATGCGCGTCGCGCGATGCGTCGCGTCAGCATTGCGATCTCATATGATCTGCGCCAGAAGGTCTATGCGGTCGTACAACGGCAAGGTCCGCGCTTTTTCAGCCGGATGGGGGTCGGCGACATCATGACGCGTGCGATTCAGGACATCGCACTTGTCCAGAAGCTGTTCTCAATGGGCATGATTCAACTGGTGGTCATCGTTTACGCCCCGCTGTTCGGCATGACCGCGATGATGATCAAGTCGCCGAGCCTGACGATGCTTATCTTCCCGTTTCTGCCCGCAGTCTTTGTCTACGCCTGGCGCATGGCCCGACGCATGGCCGAGAGTTCACGCGAGGTGCAGCAGGGGCTGTCAGACCTGACATCTCATACGCAGGAGAATCTGTCCGGCATCCGCACCGTGCAGGCAATGGCTCAGGAGCAAAATGAGATCGCGCGTTTTTGGCGCACGAACGATGATTATGCCAAGGCGTTTTACGAGCAGTCGCGACTTAGCTCCTGGATGAGCGCCGTCAAACCCTACATCGCGCACGTCGCCCAACTCGGGATCATCTGTTACGGCGGGCACCTAGTCATGATCGGCGAGATGACCATCGGCGACCTGGTCTTCTTCCTCACGTGTCTCAACATGTTGCTGCAACCGATTCGAATGGCCGGGTTCTTCATAACGACCGTGCAGCGGGCCGTCGTTGGAACCGAGCGTCTCTACGAGATTTTCGATGCCGTCCCTGAGATCGTGGATGCGCCCAGTGGCGCGACACCTGCGCTCATTCGCGGCGACTTCAAGTTGCAGGGTCTGACCTTCAGCTATCCGGGGACAGACGCTCCAACCCTCAAAGACATCAATCTGCACGTGCATGCCGGTGAGTCTGTCGGCATCGTCGGACGTATTGGCTCGGGCAAATCGACCCTCCTGAAGCAGCTGACGCGGATGCTCGACACGCCGCGTGGCACGGTGCTCCTCGATGGTCATGACGTCTGCGACTATTCGTTGATTTCACTTCGAGGTCAGGTGGCGCAGGTTCTTCAGGACCCATTCCTGTTTGGTGAACCACTGCGGCAGAACATCAGCTACGACGACACCGCCCGACAAATGACCGAGGTGTGGGATTCGGCCGACGCGGCAGCTCTGCGGGACACAATTGAAGACCTGCCGCATCAGATGGAGACGCTCGTCGGCGAACGCGGGGTCACGCTGTCTGGTGGGCAGAAACAACGGGCGACGCTCGCGCGCGGGCTGATTCGTGATGCGCCCGTGTTGATACTGGACGACTGTTTCTCGAGCGTTGATACGGCGACGGAGGAGCACATTCTGGGGCGCTTGAAGAGCATGCGTAATAGTCGCACGACGATTCTTGTGTCCCACCGGGTGTCGACGCTCAGGCACTGTGATCGCATCGTGGTGCTCGAGGACGGCGCAGTCGCCGAGGTTGGCTCGCACGAGGAACTGCTGCGCGCCGGCGGCATCTACGCGGCGCTGGAGCGGGCGCAGGCGCCGGGCGCAGCCAATGGTGGCAATCTGGTACCGAGCCCCGCATGAGCGAACCTGCGGCTTTGCCCCCAGGGGCTGCATCCCGTAAGGACTCATCAATGTTCGACGCCGAACTCACCGGCGCCGTTCTCAACATGCACCTCTTTGGGCGTTTGATGCACTGGCTCGTTCCATACCGCATCAGTCTCATCGTCAGCGGTGCGCTCGTGCTCCTGACGAGCTTTTGTGCGGTTGTCATGGAAATTGTGATCAGCCGCGTCCTGATCGACTACATTATCGTCGGTGAAGCTGATTCCATGATGCCAGACCTCGGCATGATCGATGTCACGCGCTGGATTGAGTCAGCGTCGGGCTTGTCGCCGCTGTTGTCGGCGGGCGTGGTCTTTTTTGTGCTGATGACCTGCTACGCCATCACCGGCCACCTGCACCGGATCATGCTGATCGGGGCCATCGTCAAGGGCCTCAGGGATCTGCGTCAGGACCTCTTCTCACACCTTGAGACCCGGCCGTCCTCTTTCTACGACAAGGTCGCAGTTGGTCGCATCATGACGCGGGTGACCAACGATGTAGAGTCGCTGTACGAGATGCTGCGCGGCATGGGCGGGCTGATCGGCGAGTTCGTTCCGTTCCTTGTTGCGCTCACGATCATGCTGTCGACCAGCGTGAAGCTGACGGGCGTCTTGCTGTTGATGATTCCTGTCGTCGCGGTGTCCACCTACTTCTTTCGACGAGCGACGCGCGAGGTTTTTCGACTGGTCCGCAACAGCGTGTCATCACTCAACCAGAATCTGCAGGAGAACCTGTCGGGCATGCAGGTGGTGCAGTTGAGCCAGCGCGAAGAGCAGAATCTGGCGGCCTACACCGGCATCAACAAGCGCAATCGGCGTTACGAGTATCGATCAATCAACCTCGCGACGTTCTACAGCGCATTTAACGAGTCGCTCACGTCCATCGGTCTCGGCGCCATCATCTGGTATGGCGGCGGTGAGGTCGTGCAAAACGAGATGTCGCTCGGTGGCATGATCCTGTTCACCCGGTTCATGGGCATGCTCTTTAACCCTGTCGTCATGTTGGGAGAGCAGTTGAACGCGCTCTATCGGGCGATGGCGAGTGGCGAGCGCATCTTCCAGGCACTGGACTGGGACGAGCAGATTCATGAGCCGGCGAATCCCGTGCAGTTGCCCCCGCGTTTATCCGGCAAAGTCGAATTTCGTAATCTGGACTTCGCGTACCGTCCAGGCAGGCCGATTCTGAAGGCGGTCAATCTAACGATTGCACCGGGTGAGAAGCTCGCGATTGTCGGGCCGACCGGATCGGGCAAGAGTACGCTTATCCGCCTGCTCGGTCGGTCGTATGACTTCGAGCGAGAGATGATCTTTCTCGACGACGTGGATCTCAATGATCTGCACTCATCGGACGTGCGTCGGCGCATCGGTGTCGTGCTGCAGGATTTCCACATCTTCTCCGGAACCGTGCTCGACAATATCCGGCTGGGCAACCCCGAGATCAAACGAGAGCAGGCCATTGAAGCCGCGCACACAGTGAATGCGCATACCTTCATCGACCGCTTGCCCGGCGGCTACGACACGGTGCTCGCCGAGCGCGGTTCGAATCTGTCGCAGGGGCAGCGCCAGTTGCTCGCATTCGCCCGCGTCCTCGCTGCTGATCCACAAATCCTGGTTCTGGACGAGGCGACCGCCAGCATCGACACCGAGACCGAGTTGCTGATTCAGGACGCATTGCACAAGCTCATTGTCGGCCGCACGTCGATCCTGATCGCCCACCGCTTGCAGACGATTGCCGAGGCGGATCGCGTGCTCGTCCTACATCACGGTGAGGTCAAGGAACTGGGTACGCACGAAGAACTGCTGGCGCTTGGCGGCATTTACCACAATCTGCACGAGTTACAGTTTCAGGATGTCTCGCTCAACGATGATTGAGTGGCGTCGTGCGCGTCACATGATCTGGGGGAGCACGACGTACCAGATGACAAAGCAGGCCATCAGCGCTTCGAACAGGAAGACAAGCCACAAGCCGTAGTGAATGGCGGGCCCGGGGCGTATGCGCGGGTCCATGTTGCGCGCCTGCAGCCACAAGGTCGCGCCGCTTTGAATCGGCAGGAAGAGCGCTGAGGTCAGGCCACCGATCATGATCAGCACGACAAAACTCGGCGACGCGAGATAAATGAGAAACGCGATTAGCGGCAGTATGGCGAGGTACCAGCGAATGATGCGCATGCGCAGTCGCAGATTGCTGCGATCCATGAACTTCATCTCGATGAGGTAATCGGGGATCGCCCGACCGCTAGCGCCGACACCCGACAGCACCGTCGAGAAAAGAATGAAGAATGCGCCGATCGAGAACAGCCAGACCGCCCAGGGTCCGAGCGTTTGC
Source organism: Gammaproteobacteria bacterium (assembly GCA_963693635.1). Classification (GTDB taxonomy): domain Bacteria; phylum Pseudomonadota; class Gammaproteobacteria; order Pseudomonadales; family Azotimanducaceae; genus CAVOBC01. Next base: position 4,016 of record CAVOBC010000040.1, read on the forward strand.
GTGAAGATATTCGACAGGGCACCGATCGTTGCGTCATTGCCCTCGGGCACGATGCCCATCTTGTTGAGGACGCCAGCGCCCAGCACATAATAGGGAATGGTCGCGCAGGTCACGATGATGAGGGCGAGCCAGACATCCGTGTGCAACACCTTCATCCAGCCTCGCGCGTGGGCTTCCCAATTGGGGCCGCTGCGGTCGCTGCCGACAAAGCTGGGGTACCCTTTCTCGATGCACCAGTACGTATACGCGGTGATATCACCAGACGTTGTCCCGGTGTAACCGTAGGCGGCGAGCGCGAGGGCGGCGACGGCGACAAAGAGGCCGAAGTCCGGCGTCAGACCGGTGACGATGTCCGGTAGGGTTGTTTGATATTCCGTGAACTGCATAGCCACCGAACAGACGAGTGTCGTCACGGTGAACGTCAGGACGAGGGGCAACATGACGCGCTCCAGCCAGCGGTACGAACCGGTGGACAGGATGATCGAGGTTGCAATCGCAATAAGGCCGGTACACGTAACGCCATCGATTGTTATGCCCGCCAGCGATGCAAGAAACGACAGAGACTGGCCGCCGCCCCCGATGATGCCCCCAAGGCCCATGGTTCCTGGTACAAAGGCGATGAGTCCGAGCCAGATCGGCCAGGAAATATGCCAGATTCGACCCGGCAGCCGATTGATTGCACGCAGATAGGTGTCTCCCGAGATGATGGTGTAGCGGGCCATCTCGGCTTGCACGAGGGACTTGCACCAGCAGGACAACAGCAGCCACCAGAGAAGTGACCATCCGGCGGCGGCGCCGAGACTGGTCGTCAGCACAAGTTCGCCAGAACCGATGACGGCGCCGGTCACGATCAGACTCGGCCCCAGATACTTCAGCCTGCCAGCGAAGTTGGTCGGTGGCGGGTGGGATTGTCCCTGGCGGACGGTATAGGGGTCTGCTGTCGCGTCTGGCATGGTAACGATTGGCCTTAAGTTGGCTTGCTCATGTCTCGTTGGGGACGAGTAGGTCAAGTGTGTCGATGTGTGATTCTGTGGCTGATTTGATGAGTGATTTGATGACTGATTAGACGAGTGGTGGATAAGCGTGCGGATCGCAACATAACATGCGGGTCCGTCCCCTCGGGGCAACCTGCCCGCTGCGTTATACTGCCGTCGAGCTTCCGGAGCAGAACACATGACCGACCACAACCTGGCAACCAACGACTTGACAGTGTGGGGTGTCGGTACAACACGCACCTTCCGTGTACATTGGCTGCTGCACGAACTGGGGCTTGACTATGAGACCCGCCGCATCGAGTCACGGACGGGCGAGACGCTGACGGATGAGTACATCCGGCTCAATCCCAAGCAAAAAATCCCAACGCTCGTTCACGGCGATTTCGTGCTCTCCGAGAGCCTTGCCATCATGCGCTACCTGCGCCGGATCTCGGCTGCATTGCCCTTTGATCAATATCAGCAGTCGGCTGAAGGCCAGGGTGTCTATGACGAGTGGGCTTCATTTATCCTGATGGAACTTGACGCGACCTCACTCTACATCGTGCGTCGACACCGGGATCTGCCGCAGATTTATGGAGAAGCGCCGCTCGCGGTGTCCGGTGCGGTGGAGTATTTCGAGAAGATGATGAATGCGGCCGCGCCGCGCATTGGATCGGATCAGTTTTTGTGGGGGAGTTGCTTCTCTGAGCTCGACATTCTGATGGCGGGAACGATCGAGTGGGCGCGCGCAGTGGGTGTGAGCCTGCCGACTCGTGCAGAGGAGTATCACGCACGGGTCACAGATCGTGACACTTATCGAGCAGCGAAGCGGCACAACTTCCGTGATTTGCAGTTGCAGATCAGTAAACCCTGATTGTGTTTTGATAGCTCGTCGCAGAGACGCCTGACGTCACGCGAGTTGGGTTTGTGCCTGGTCGACTAAGCTCTGGGCTGCGTCTGTGACCCGTGACAGGTGCAATCGCGCTGACTGCCGGTTAAATTGCCGGGAAGCGCAGATTGAAGCGTCCAATTTCAGCCCACTTGCCAGCCCAGACTGGTCGGGGCCTATCCGAGGAAGGAGCGAACGTATGTGTGACGAGGACACAGCGCAGGAAACGGAGATCCATCTGCAGCAGAAGGATGCGAGCGGCCTTAGCCGGCGCAAGTTCACTACCCTCGGGGCCGGTGCGGTGCTCTCGGCGGTGCTGCCGCAGGCCGCTAATGCGGTTGCTGTCGATGAACACGAGGTGACGGTACCGACACCGGATGGTCCGGCGGATTGCTATTTCGTGCACCCGTCATCCGGGCGTCACGCCGGGGTTCTGATCTGGCCGGACATCCTTGGTTTGCGCCCGGCCTTCAGGTTGATGGGCAAGCGCCTCGCCGAGTCCGGCTATGCGGTGTTGGTGGTCAACCCCTATTTTCGTTCATCGAAAGCGCCGGTGGTCAATCCCGGTGACAGCTTTCGAACACCCGAGGTACGTAACAAGGTCCTGCCGTTTGCCCGGCAATTGTCAGCCACAACCCACACCTCGGACGCGAAGGCATTTGTCACCTGGATCGACAAGCAGAAGGCCGTGAACCGCAAACGCAAGATCGGCACGATGGGCTATTGCATGGGTGGGCCGATCGTCATGCGCACAGCGGCCGCTGTGCCGCGTCGCATTGGCGCGGCTGCGTCGTTCCACGGTGGTGGACTGGTGACGGACAAGCCAGACAGCCCGCACCTCTTGATTCCAGAGATGAAGGCCAGCTTTCTCATTGCGATTGCTGCCAACGATGATGAGCGTGACCCCAAAGCGAAGGATGTGCTGCGTAAAACGTACGACAAGAATCGGCTGGCCGCCGAGATCGAGGTATACGACGGGGCAATGCACGGTTGGTGCCCGCCGGACTCGGCGGTCTACAATCAGGCCCAGGCGGAGCGCGCGTGGAACCGTTTGCATGCGCTCTTTGACAAGGCGCTCGCCTGACGCGTGGCTGGATGAGAAGGATGGGCGACGGGTGCCGGTCCGCGGCGACGTGTGTGTTTTCGCTATGCCCGCGGCTGAGTGCCCGGGTCTGTATGTTTGCCTGACGAGATGTATCTATGGACAAAGAGGTTGTGGACGCGGCGATTCGTGAAGGTGGCCTGACACCCCCCGACTTCGACTATCAGGTGGAGGGAGATGACCCGGTTTTCCGGTCACCGCTGCAGCTCGCGACCGGGGCGTCCGCGGCGCTTGTCATGCTTGGCAGTGCGGTTAACGAGATCGCGCTGTCGCGGGGCGGCAGATCCCAGGCGCTCAAGGTGGATGCCAACCATGCAGCGCTGTCCCTGCTATCGATGTGGTTGCTCAAGGTTGACGGCGAACTCGCGTTGGCGCGACTGGGTCTGGGGATGGGCGGGATGCCTGCGATTTTTGGGCCGTTCGGCACCAGTGACGGTCAGACGCTGCACCTGCAACCAGGCTTTGCGCACCACGTTGATGCGATTTTGCGGGCACTCGCCTGCGAGCCGACCCGCGATGCGGTTTCGGCGCGAATCGCCGGCATGACGGGAGATGCAGCGGAGACGATGTTGTCGGACGCGGGTGTCCCTGCTGTCGTCATTCGTGACTATGCGACGTGGTTGACGACCGAACAGGGCCGGACCATGCTGGATGTGCCGGTCGTTGAAATAGAGCAGATCGCGGACGGCCCACCGGCTGCCCTTGCCCCGGCACAGCGACCCCTCGATGACTTCAGAGTGCTTGACCTGACCCGCGTACTGGCCGGTCCCACGTGCAGCCGCATCCTCGGTGAGCTCGGCGCGGATGTGTTGCACGTTGACAGCCCGAATCTGTTGGATCTCGTGCCCGGTCAGGCAGACACGGCTCACGGCAAGCGCATGACCTTCCTTGACCTTGAAGAGCCCGGTGACAAGGCGACCTTGCGGGGGCTCGCGGAGCGCGCCGACGTGTTCGTGCAGTCCTATCGGGCCGGCAGTCTCAAGCGCCGCGGCTTCGGCCCCCATGATCTGGCGGCCACGCCGGGGGGCATCGTTTACGTTTCGGTCAATTGCTACGGCCACAAGGGGCCCTGGGAGAGTCGACCGGGATACGATGGCAATGCGATGGCGGCGACCGGTATCACGCGGGTCCACGAGGTGGAGCCGAGCCCCGGAATCGCGGTGGCGATGAACGATTATTGCACGGCCTATTGGGGCGCCTACGGTGCGCTGCGCGGATTGCTCGCCCGGGCCGCGACGGGCGGCTCGTACCACGTGAAGGTGTCGTTGACCCAGAGCGCCATGTGGTTCATGCGCATGGGCGAGCCCCACGCACGTGCGGATGGCATGGACGCGGCCGATCTGACCCAGCTTGCAGAAGCGCGTTACATGGGCGTAGAGGACTCTCCGTACGGCAAACTGCTGCAATTGCGACCCGCGCTCAACTTGCCGGTGACGCCTCCGATCTGGCAGCGGGGGACGCCGCTGCCCGGGTCATCTGAGGCCCGTTGGTTGGCCTAGTCCGATGCGGGTTCACCGTTCGCAAGCTAGTCGCGGTGGGCACCAAGCAGAACGACCACCATGTGGCAGGGTTCATCCCCCTTGTTGCGCCACGCGTGGCGGGTGCCGTTCTGCACGACCGTGTCGCCGGGCCGAAGGTGGACCTCTGCCCCATCGTCCAGCTCAAGCCAGACCTCGCCGGACAGAACATACTCAAAGTCGATCGTATCGGATGTATGCATGCCGGGCGCATCGGGTTCGTGCCGCGCATCGGTGACCATCCCCGGCAATGTTTCTTCGAGTTGTGCAACCGCGACATCGCGGTCGAAGTCTTCCGGCAATTTCGTGCTCTGCCCGGGCACGTGGAAGGTCGCGAACCGAAACCCGTCAACGGGTGGAAACCAGCGCGCGGCTGGCGACTGCTGACCGTCGTCCGGGTACGTCGGCGTCTCATCGCCGCTCCAGAGTTCGTGATACATCGATCCGGACAACATGGGGATTGTAGTTGCATCGACGAGCTCGTCTGAGACGAACACCGCCTTGCCGGTGGTGTCGTGGCCGGTCACCACCCGTCTGATGGGCATATCTGGAATCTCCTTACGGTTTGTTGATGGGATTTTAATTTCACCTTGCGGGTGTGTCGGTTGTGGTGTTGGCGGCACCGCCAACCGCGTCAAGCCATTGTTGGTTCACAATGAAGCCACGGGACTGCTCGATGCCAGTGTCGTCAACGATGGCAAAATGAATTGTGTGCTGGGCCCGCGTGCCACTGAGCAGTGCGCAGACGTCCCCGTGATTGAGCAAAGGCGCGTCGCCGGCGAGCAGGGGCGCGAGCCACAGGGACTTTGGCAGGTACGCGTAGATGGCACCGGGACCAAGGCGACTGAATTCATCCACGGTCATCCACCATCCGGCTTCGTGCGTTGGGTTAACGAACGCGGGTCGTGGCAACGTGCGGGGCGCGCTGGGGGATGTTCGATAGATCGCGGCGGGGTAAAAGAGTCGGCCCTTGATGATGCAGCGAACGCGTTCGAGGTCGATGTGCAGTCGTTGCAGTAACGCGGATGCCTCGGGGTAGCTGGAAAGCAACAATTGGTGCTCCAGCATGCGGCCAACCTTGATGTCCAGCCGGTCTGCGGTGTTGGGCCCATACCACGCGCTCGCCTGTTCGAGCGGCCCGTGGCCAAGATAGAACTTGACTGCCAGCTCCCAGTGCTCGACGGCGCCGCGATCCTCCACGATGAGATCGAACTCCCCGAGCGTCCGTTTTCCGGCCTGCACCTGCAGATTGGCCTTGAGAGCCCTGCGGTCTTCGCAGCGACCGAGCCAGGCGCCGTACAACGCCTCGAAATGTTGACCTAACCGAAAGTGGTGTGGATCACGAGGGTGCGGATACTCGTCAAGTCGTGGTGTTGGCAATGTCCTGAACCAGTCATCGTCGGGCCAGAGTGGGGCGTCGCCCGTGCAGAGCGGTGCGCTTTGCAAGGACCAGGCGAGATCGCGATGAGACCTCGACTGACTGGCCAGGGCCGCCCCGGCGTTTTGCCGGGAATCAGAATCCGGGTCGTGGTTGATCGTGTGAACCCCTGGACCTCGCGGACGATGCACGATGCGCGCCCGGTTCGGTAGAATGGTGATCTTATTCCGACGCCTGGCGCCAGCCGATATGAGTATCCGCGCTTTCTTCTATGACCTCATACTACGCCAGACAGTAAAGAAGCAGCTGAGCGGTCAGCTCGACATCGCGTCCCTTCGAAAGCAAATGGACAGTGGCGCCGCGCCGAAGACGCCGGATACCGTGACCGTGATTCCGGTCGACGCGAACGGTGTGACCGCGGAGTGGGTAACCGCTTCGGGTGTCGAGCAAAACCGCGTCCTTCTTTACCTGCATGGTGGCGGCTATGTATTCGGCTCACCGCTGTCCCATCGGGCTCTCGCCTGGCGGCTGACTGAGGCCGCCCGCATGCGGGTGCTGATGGTCGATTACCGACTGGCGCCTGAGCATCCATTCCCGGCGGCGGTCGAGGACGCGACGGCTGCCTACCGCTGGCTGTTAGACGAAGGTTACGATCCGGGCCAGATTGCTGTCGGCGGCGATTCGGCGGGCGGGGGACTTGCGGTGGCGCTGCTCGTTAATTTGAAGAATGTAGGTCTGCCGCGCCCGGTCTGCGCGATCCTGCTCTCGCCCTGGACGGATCTCACCTGCGCAGGCGCGAGCGTCGAGACCAATGCTTCGGCAGATGCAATGTTGACGCCAGAGGTGCTTCGGCAATTTGCCAGCCTCTACGTCGGCGCGCGGGATCTTGCTGCGCCGCTCGCCTCACCGCTCTTTGCTGATGTTGCGGGATTGCCGACGACCCTGATTCAGGTCGGCAGTACCGAGGTCCTGTTGTCGGACGCCGAGCGCCTGGCGTCGCGTCTTGGCGATGCCGGCTGCCAGGTCATGCTGGATGTGTGGCCGAAGATGCCGCATGTGTGGCAGCTTGCACCCGCTCAACTCCCGGAAGGGCGTCAGGCGATTGACCGGCTTGCGACTTTCCTCTGCGCCCACACGCGCGCCCTCGTTGCGCAACCCGCATCATGAACCCACGGTGTGCCGTGCCGATCGGCAACGCTCAGAATTAAGACAATGCAAAATCAGCCGATAGCCCGGGATCTGGTCCTGCTGGGGGGCGGGCACAGCCACGTTGCGGTTCTGAGAAGCTTGGGTATGAAGCCTGTGCCGGGGATGCAGGTGACCCTGATCAGCCCCGATGTGGAGACCGCATACTCGGGCATGCTGCCGGGCGTCATCGCTGGGTACTATGCGGAGGCGGACATGCACATTGATCTCGTGCGGCTTTGCCGGTTTGCGGGTGCACGCTTCTTTCGCAGTCAGGCGACGGCGCTCGATCCCGTCGGACAGGTTGTCACCTGCCAGGATCGGCCGGACGTTCCCTATGACATTCTGTCCGTTGATATTGGAATAACACCCAGTATGGGGGTCCCCGGCGCTGCCGGGCGAGTCATCCCTGTCAAACCAATCAATGGATTTCTGGCGCAATTCAACGCGTTCATTGCACGCGTTTTCGGCAGCCCGCAGGTCGGAGGCGGAGGGGGCGAAGGGGTCCGCGGAAAGCGCGGAGGCCGGCGCATCGGATTCGTCGGCGCGGGTGCCGGTGGTGTTGAACTGTGTTTATCCATCGTTGCCCGACTCGCGCTTGAGTGCGAGCGGCGCGGCGAACCGAATGCGTTTACCTACGATCTCTTCTTTGACAGCGACGAGGTCCTGCCGGCCCACAACGCCGCCGTGCGGCGCGCCTTTGCCCAACGGCTTGGCGCTGCGGGGGTAGGCCTTCATCCGCAGTTTCGGGTTGCCTCGGTCGAAGACGAGCGCTTGCTCGCGGCCGACGGCGTCATCGCCGACGTTGACGAGATTTTCTGGGTGACCTCGGCGGCGTCGCAACCGTGGCTCGCCGGGAGTGGGCTTAAAGTCAGTGATGATGGTTTTGTGTGGGTATCAGAGACGTTGCAGTCGATTTCCCACCCCGATGTCTTCGCCTCCGGTGACATTGCCAATGTGGTTGGCCAGCCCCGGCCAAAAGCGGGCGTGTTTGCGGTTCGGCAGGGCAAGCCGCTGGTGCGCAATTTGTGCCGCGCGGCGCTCGGGCAGCCAACGGTGGCGTTTAGGCCCCAGCTTAACTTTCTGTCGATCATCGCCACTGCCGATGGCGGCGCGGTCGCATCGCGCGGCGAACGCATGCTGCAGGGCGGCTGGGTCTGGCGCTGGAAAGACTGGATCGATCGCCGGTTCATCGCGAAATACAATGAGCTGCCCGCGATGGCCATAGAACCGAAGGTGGGGCTCGCGGCGGAGTTCGATGACCAGATGCGTTGCGGCGGTTGTGGTTCCAAGCTCGATGCCGGTCTGCTGAGCGAGGCGTTGAAGGACGTTCGGCCGGTGGCGCTGCCGCAGATCGTCAAGGGCCTCGACGATCCCGACGATGCCGCCGTTGTCCGCGTGGGGGAACGCCTGATTGTGCATTCGGTCGATGGTTTCAGAGCGTTCATCGATGACCCCTATGTCTTTGCGCAAATCGCCGTCCATCACGCCGTTAGTGACATACATGCCATGGGCGCAACTCCCGTGTCGGCGCTCGTCACCGTGACCGTCCCGTACGGCAAGCCCCGGATCATGCTTGCGGTCCTGAAGTTGGTTATGGCTGGAATCAATCGCGCGCTTGAGGTTGAGAACGTGGCGCTGGTCGGCGGACACACGTCAGAGGGCGGTGAACTTGCCGTGTCCATCGCCGTCAACGGTGAAGTCGATGAAGACCGCCTGCTCGGCAAACGCGGCGTTCAGCCCGGGGATCAGCTTATTCTCACAAAGCCGCTCGGGACCGGGACGCTGTTTGCAGCGGACATGCGGTACGAGGCAGAAGGTCAATGGATCGCAGGCGCTGTCGATATGATGTTGCAGCCCAACGGTCCAGCCGCAGCGCTTTTGCGGCATTTCGACGTTCACGCCTGCACCGACGTCACCGGCTTCGGTCTTGCGGGCCATTTGCGCGAGATGCTGGGCGGCAGTGCCCATGGCGCCAGCGTCGCGCGCGCGCGTCTGCCGCTCCTCGCGGGTGCCGAGTGTCTGCTCGGGAAGGGGGTCGTCAGTTCGTTGCACGCTGGCAACCGGGACAGCACCCCGGTTGCCGGTGTGACGCACCCGCGTGACGAGATTTTGTTCGATCCTCAAACCGCGGGCGGCCTCCTTGCTGCCGTGCCCGCGTCAGCGGCTGACGCGTGTCTTGCCGCTCTGCGCGCCGGTCCCTGTCCGAGTGCGGTTGTCGTTGGGGAGGTCGTTGGCAGATCGGGTATCGAGCTGGTGTAACGGCCTGCGGTTGCGGCATCGCATATGCCCCGGTACGTTGGTACGCTTGGGTCCCCCTTTGAAACTGCAGGTTGACCATGTCCTGGACCCCCGGATCACTGCCTGAACTCGTTGCCCCTGAATCGGTGGGCCTGTCGTCTGAGAGACTGGCGTTGATTGATGGCTACCTTGATGGCTACGTCACGAAAGAGAAACTTGCCGGTTGTTCGTTTGCCTTGATGCGCGGCGGCCAGATGGTCTATTACAAGGCCTGTGGTGACGCCAACCGCGAGGTGGGCACGCCGATGGCCCCCGACACGATTCACCGCATCTACTCAATGTCGAAGCCCATCACGTCGGTGGCGCTGCTCACTCTCTTCGAGAAGGGCCTCTTTCAGCTTGACGACCCGCTGGAGAAGTATCTTCCCGAATTTGCGGACATGCGTGTATTCACGGGCGGCAGTGCCGCGGCCCCGGTAACGCGCCACGCGGCAAGCTCGATTACCCCGCGCCACATCATGACGCACACGTCCGGCCTGACCTACGGCTTCGAAGGTGTGCCGCATGCGGTTGATCAGATGTATCAGCACTTTCGGCTCGGCCGTGCCGACAACGATCTCGAGGCCTTTGCCACCGGACTTGCAAAGCTGCCGTTGCGATTCGATCCCGGCACGTCGTGGAACTACAGCTACGGCACGGATGTTCAGGGCAGGCTGATTGAGGTGTTGAGTGGCATGCCATTTGACCAGTATCTGCAACAGACACTGTTTGACCCGCTTGGCATGGTGGACACCGGATTTACAGTTCCATCTGACAAGGCCGGGCGCTTTGCTTCCAATTATGCGCGGCCTAAGGGCCCGCTCGTCGTCTTCGATGATGCGACCAGCAGCGAATACCTGACGCCTCGTCCATTTAAATCAGGCGGTGGCGGACTCGTTTCGACCTTACCGGACTACATGCGGTTCGGGCAGATGCTCGCAAACTTTGGTGAACTCGACGACGCCCGCGTGCTGGGTCGCAAGACCGTCGAGTACGCGACCATGAATCACCTGCCAGATAATCAGGACATGGAAGATATGGGTGCCGGCGGCTTCGCCGAGTCAGCCTTTCGCGGCGTCGGCTTTTGTCTCATTGGCTCGGTCTGCATTGATCCGGCGGCAGCGCCGAACATGCAGTCGGAGGGCGACTATGGTTGGGGTGGCGCTGCGGGCACGCGTTTTTGGGTTGACCCGGAAGAGGACCTGATGTGCGTCTTCATGACCCAGTTCATGCCGGGGGGCCGCTATCCGGTTCAGGAATACCTGCGCCATCTGGTGTTGCAGGCGGTAGTCGACTAGCGGGAACCTGCTCCGGTTTTGAAATCTCGATCGAAAAAAGTAAGGATCTTGTATGCGTGTTTTTGCGATGACTCGGATGAGTGACACCCGGCCTGCCAACACCTGGCAAGCGCGCGCTCGACGGTGGCTGGCCCTCGCCTGCTTTTTGCCCCTCTCGGCGGTTGCGGGGCCCGACGCATCGATTGACCGGCTCGCGTGGATGACCGGCAACTGGGTGGGGCCCGCCGGCCCTGGCACGCTGGAGGAGAACTGGATCAAGCCCGAGGGCGGCTCGATCGCCTCGTTGGTGCGCATGACCGGTGGCGGCAAAACGAGCATGGTGGAACTGATCGTCATCGAAGAAGAAGCGGACAGCCTGGTGCTCCGAGTCCAGCAGTGGAACCCAGGCTTCTCGCCGCGTTCGGATGCACCCCAGACGATGGTATTGAAATCGATTGGTGAACGCGACGTGTATTTCGAGGCAACGGGCGAGGGAGGTGGCATGAAGTCGCTGGGTTACTCGAACCCGACACCCGATGCCTTCAACATTCATGTCGAAAACGCGGCGGGCAACAAATTCTCCCTGAAGCTGAAGGCCCGCATTCTGAAGTAGGGAACTGCGCTCGCCGGTCTTCGTGGGAGTGCTTGTTTAGGCGTCAAGAGGCACGGCGACATTGGGCTGCTGTCGCGAAAGCTCATACAAAAGCTCACACTTAAGCTCACAGGGGAACGATGATGAACAAGGTTGAAGGCTTGCACCACCTTGCGATCAGCACCGCTAACATGAAAGAACAAATCGAGTTTTTCACCGACCGGTTGGGCATGGAGTTGCAGGCCCTGTACTGGATGCACGGCGTGCCAAACACCTGGCACGGCTTCCTGCGCCTGAACGATGAGAGCTCCATCGCGTTCATGTGTAATCCGGATATTGGCAGCATCCCCCGGGTTCTGGGCGAGTCCCATGCCGGCAATCCTGGCTCAAACAGCGCGGGCGGGACCCTGCAGCATCTTGCCCTGAAAGTGAGTGACCACGACGAACTGTTGGCGATGCGTGACCGGCTTCGAGCAAAGGGTGTGCCGGTCATGGGTCCAATCGAACATGGCATGTGCCAATCGATCTACTTCGCGGGACCCGAGAATCTGTCATTGGAATTCAGCTTCTCGCGCGAGCCCATCGACAATGACGTGTGGATCGACCCCGAAGTGGTGGAACTGGTGGGTATCTCTGCCGATGAGCTGGACCGGTACAAGAACCCGCCCGCCTATCACGCGGATGGCGGCAATGTGCCGCAGCCTGTGCTTGCGGAGACCGCCGGCCCACACATGACCGGCTATCCCGACGGCATTTACGAGCGGATCATGACTGCGCCGGACGAAGTGATGCTCAATTCGGTGCCGAGCGAACCGCCGGTTCAGGCCGCCCGAAAACAGTAATCCGGATCGCTTGCTCGGACTCGATCCGGGCCGTTCGAGACGCGGGATGGATAAACCGTCAACGGCGGTTCTCGATCGTCCGCTTTGCAAGCGCCTGGATCAATGCACCGCGATGCTGTGACATCTCGCGGCCGACCGGCGTCGGCCACGCACTTTGGGTGACAATAACGATCTCGTTAGCGGGATCAATCCAGATGATCTGGCCAAAGATGCCGACTGCGGAAAACGTGTCCTCGCCTAGCCACCACAGATAGCCGTAACCGGGGTACGCCGCTGACGGGCTTGTCGAGGCCGCGATCCAGCCTTCGGGCAGGACCCGCGTGCCATCCGGCAGCACGCCGTCATTGAGGGCAAAGAGTCCGATGCGTGCGTAGTCGCGCAGGGTCGCATTGAGGCAGCAGCCGCCTGTTTCGACGCCCGAGTCGAGCAGCCAACTGCCTTTATGCTCCATGAAGGGTTGCCAGATTCTCGCGCTCAGATAACTCGACGCATTGTTGCCGATCGCCGCACGAAGCAGTTGCCCGGCGAGGTGGGTTTCGGCGGTGTTGTAGTTGAAGCGTGTGCCGGGGTCGGCAACACGGGGAAGCTCGCGCAGGTAGTTAAAGAGTGCGACGCCGTTCAGCGATCCCGCCTGCGCGACGTCTGAATCGGCGTCCGAGTAGTCCTCATTCCACGCGACCCCCGATGACATCTGCAGAACGTTGCGGATCGACGCGCGATCATAGGCGCTGCCCTTCAACTTCGGCAGATAGGCGGTGATGGGTTCGTCGACACTGCCAATGTAGCCGTCGTGGATGGCCGCGCCGATCAGAAGCGACGTCACCGACTTGGCGATCGAATAGGACACCCAGCGACTTGTCTGCGAGTGCCCGAGTCGATATTGCTCCAGCCGGATCTTGTCGCCATCAACGACTAGCAAGCCCCCAGTGTCGTAGGTGTCCAGGTACTGTTCCAGCGAAAATATTTTGTCGTCAACCTGGTAGGTGAGGTCCGAGTAGTCCCCCGCATCTTGCGCGAGCGGGAGGAACTGGTCGCCCGGATCGATGGTTCGTGAGGGGAAGATGACGTCGAAGTTGCGAAGGCCAACGATGCGCTGGGGCTGTGTCCAGTAAAGTGACGCAACCGGGCCGTCCGGCAAGCTCTCCATGTTGGGGATTCGTGCGGGCGGAAGCTCTGTCGCGCAACCGGTGAGAGTAATGCAGGTGACCGCGCGAAGGCTCAGAAATAATCCGCGTATCAGCTGTGCAAGGCGTGTCGATCTAAACATGTATGGGAGGTCCTGATCGTTGACGCGTCCGAAGCTGGCTTCGTCCGCATGGAACACGTTGGTTGTCGGCAGCTTCGTCATTCTGCCGAGAGGGGAATGAGCAAGACTTGTCAGGTCAGGCTGGATCTGCACGATGACATAGTTGGTTGGACGTGTCGTGCTCAAACCAGCGAAGGCCTATCGGGCGAGCTTGATGGTAATCCGGGCGAACGAGACGAGACGGTCGCACCCGTCGGGTTCAAGCATGTTCTCGAATCAGCTGTCTCACGGGCGCGCGATGACTACCTTGCAAGCCCGCAAGCACCGCGTTGTCTCGGTACGAGTAGCTGAGAAAGACGTAACTGCCGTTTGGCCTGTCGATGAGTGAATGCTCGTGGCATGGCGAACCAACTTAACTCAGCCGGCAGCGGGCGGCACCGCCGGTGCCATTCCCAATCAACTCGACCGGTTGCAGACACGTATGCGAATGCGGGTCACCCGCTCGTTGTGGCCTCGCTCGTTGCGGCCCCGGGGCAAGACCATCGACTTACCAGACAGGTGGCACGAGTCGATCGATCTCGGCGACCCAGTTCTTCACGTAGACGATGTGTGGTGTCTGGCCTTTCCTCTTCCGCTTGACGAACAACAGGCGACCATCCGGAGCTGTATCAAAGTTGCGATCTATGTGCATCAGCACATCGTCGTCCAGATCGATAAACAGCTTCGGCTCCGATAGGGTCATTGGCCCAGCATTAAGGGGTTTGAGGACCGTCACGAACCATATCTCTTTGTCACCCTCAGGCCGGAAGTAGATCGTCTTGCCATCGCGTGCCCATACAGGTTGCCAGCCAGGGATGGTCTTTCGGACTGTAGAACCATCAGCATGGTTTCCTCACGCCTGGTGACGTAGCGCCAGATCCGCAGTCGCGGCTTTCCGGACAACGTGTGGTTTGATGTTGCGAACAAGGACCATGTTCAGGCCGCCACGGCGCCGCGATGCAGCGGACTTGTCTGCAAGGCGGTTGTTGGTGGGTAATGTGATGCTACGAAAAGGAGAATCAGCTTGAACTTTGAGAAGCTGTTTGATGTCGAGGGGAAGATCGTTTGCGTAACGGGCGGGGCAGGTGGCATCGGCCGCGGCATTGCGGGTGCGTTTGTGGCAGGCGGCGCACGGGTGTACATCGCATCGAGAAGTGACCTTGCTGACGCGGCAGTTGAGCTTGCGGACGAGGGCCCCGGTGAGTGCCTGGCGCTGCGCGCCGATCTTGGCAGCGACGACGACATCGGGGCGCTTGCGGCGGCGCTTGGTGAGCGGGAAGGCAAGCTCGACGTCCTGGTCAACAACGCGGCTATTGGCAACTTTATCCATAAGTTCGGCGAGTTTCCGATGGATGAGTGGGATGTGATGACGTCGGTGAATCTGCGGGCACCGTTTGCGCTGACCCAGGCCTGTCTGCCGTTGCTGAGAGCAGGCGCGAACCCCGACAGCCATGCGTCGGTCATCAACATTGCGTCAGTCGACGGCGTGCGCGTGGCCGGCGACAACGACTGGGCGTATGGCACCAGTAAGGCAGGACTCATCCACCTGACTCGACAACTCGCTGGTTTGCTTGGCAACAAACACGGGCGGGAAGGGGGGCACAACATCACCTTCAATGCGATCGCCCCCGGCCCTTTTCCCGGTATGCTCGATCCTCTTCTTGAGACCGCAGAAGGCCGGGCGGCGGTGGGCGCCGTGACCGTCGCTGGACGCGTTGGCAAACCGGAGGATGTTGGTGCCGCGTGCATATACCTCGCAAGCCGGGCCGGATCCTATGTCACAGGTGCCCTCTTGCCCGTCGATGGTGGACTGCTGGTTGGCAAGCGCGCGAACTCTTAGGCGAGCCTCGTGAGCCTTCGCGGCGATGTCGTCTGGGTGGTCGTGCGCAATGGTGATAAACGGAGCCTGTGGCTGTTCGCTGGCGGTCGCTTCATGCGGGGGTTTGATTAGCAGTTGAGCACTGCGTTAGATTCG
Organism: Gammaproteobacteria bacterium; assembly: GCA_963693635.1. Lineage (GTDB taxonomy): Bacteria > Pseudomonadota > Gammaproteobacteria > Pseudomonadales > Azotimanducaceae > CAVOBC01. The sequence goes on from CAVOBC010000040.1 coordinate 19,312, forward strand.
ACCCCTCCATTTCGATCCTCCATTTCGACCTTTTTTTTGACCCGCTATTCGACCCCTCATTTCGACCCCGTCCATTCATGATGTGAGAGAGCTATGAGCATTGAATCCCGACTCCGACGCGTGGAAGCAGCGGAGCAGATACGGATCCTGAAGGCCCGGTACTGCGACCTGTGTGATGCTGGCTATCCGCCAGACCCGCTTTGTGATCTCTTTACCGAAGATGGAGTATGGGATGGTGGCGAGATGGGCGTTTTCGAGGGCAAGGGCGCGATGCATCGATTCTTTGCCAACATGCCGACGGTCATGTCGTTTGCGATTCATCATGTCACCAACTCCGCCGTCGAGGTGGATGAGGACTCATTGAGTGCGCGCGGGCGCTGGTATCTCTTGCAGACAGCGACGTTGAGAGAATCGAACCAGGCGGTGTGGCTCGCTGCACAGTATGACGATCAGTTGGTCTATTCGGGGGACAAGTGGCTATTCCGCCACGTGGCGTTGAAAAGCCGTTTTTACACCACACATGACGCCGGTTGGGCCAATTTGCCCCATCTGCTGCAGCGCTCATGAACGACAGTCCCCCCAGATGATGGGCTCATGAACGATAGCCTCATGAACGATAGCCTCATGAACGAAAGCCGCGTCAAC
>CAVOBC010000041.1:0-19906 GCA_963693635.1 Gammaproteobacteria bacterium
ATCAACCGCAAGACCTGATCACTGCCAAGAGTTCATTCACCCGCTATTTTGCGGGCTGCCCTTTCCCCGCGTTAGTTCTGCTCGCGCTCGTCAGCGAGTTCAGCGAGAAACCGCGCCGTCCAGCGATCGTTGATGGCGTCCGTCGTCGGCGCCAGCATTGACGGCGGCACCGGGGTTGAGGTGACCATACCGATGTGGTCAAGGACGCGTTGCACCGTTCCTTCGTAGTTCGCCGCAAAGTCTTCATAAACCACCGTCAGCGCGGTCGCGCCGAGTTCTGCGATGAACTCCGAAATACCCGCTTCACGCTCGACGCTCTCGATAGGTATCACTTTGATGTCATTGAAGTCATATGCCGCTACGAGATCGTCGGGTTCGGCGGGAACGGTTGTCTGCCAGGGCAGGCGCTCACCGCTTGCGCTGCGGTGTCCGGCGCCGCCGAAAATCGATTTCCACCAGGACACCGCGAGCCACACCCGATTGCGGCGGCCGGTGATGACGTGGGAACAGTTTGGAAACACGGCGTTCCAGACGTCACGGCGATGATCAGGCCCAGGCGGCGCGAGAGCGCCGAACGCTGCGATGAAGGAGGTCATGGCGGCCGCATGAAAGCTCCACTTCATGCCGAAAACGCCGCCCGCGGTCTGGGACTCCCACAGCGCCTGTCGGATCGTAGCAGGATCTGCGTTGGCCCCGGCAGGCGGCAGCAGCGCCTCGATCCTTGGCGATGGCCACTCGTTGGGGACTCCTGCGACGTGCGTGTTCTCGAGCGCGGTACAAAGTAGGGTGCTGCCGGTGCGTTGGCTGTGCCACACGATGTAGGAGCGTTGCGGGGTGGCGGGCATCGGGTGACGGGGCCTCGCGGTTAGTTAACGCCCATCGCGTTGAGTTCGGTGCGGCATTGACCCGCGTCGGCGAATTGGATGGTGCGAATGCCAAACTGCGAGGCAGCGTCGAGGTTAATCGCCTTGTCATCGATGAACACGGTTTCGGTCGGGTTGAGATCGTAGGTTTCCAGAAGGTGCCGGTAGATGCCCGGTTCAGGCTTGATCAGTTTGACGCGGCAGGAAAAGACGCAGCCTTCGAAGACCGGCCAAAAATCGTTCGTTGCTTCGAGATGCGCGGTCGCGGCGTCGTGCATGTTGGACAACACGTAGAGGGGATGGTGTCCCCCTGCCAATGACTGGATGAGCGCGATGGTGTCCTCGATGGGCGTCAGCGCCGCGGGGACGCTGTGCAGCAAGCGGCCAACACGAGCCTCGGACAGGCCGCAGCGCAGTGCGCCGCGGGTGATCGCATCGGTCGTATCAAGGGTGCCGCGGTCAAGTTCGGCCCAGTCCGGGTGGTTGAGCACATGCTCATGAACAAGGGCCTGCTGCGCTGGATCGGGGAACACCGAGGCGATCAGCGCGTCCGGTTGCCAATTGAAAACGACGCCGCCAAGGTCAAACACCACGTTCAATTGACTGACTCCCATGCTTCATTCGTTGGTGTGTGCGGGCGATATTCGGGCACTCAAAGCCGCTGCCGACTCAACGCACTGCAGGCACTGCGTCGCGTGACAGGTTCGTGTGCTATGCGTTTGCTACCACCTGTTTGGCGCCACCGGTTGCTACCACTGGTGTACTTAAGAGTGGGCGAGGTTCTCGTTTCCCGGCAGGTCAAGCTCCAGCAAGCGGCGACGCTCGCGGATGGCGGCCAGGATGCCGTCAGCATCGAGTCCACAACGGGCGAGCATGCTGGCGGGTTTGTCCTGATAGATAAAGTTGTCCGGCACGCCGATATTCAATACCGGACTGCTGATGGCGTTGCCGAGCAAGTGCTCATTGACCGCCGAACCGGCTCCGCCGGCGCGCGCGTTTTCCTCCACGGTGACCAGCAGATCGTGGGTCAGAGAGACTGCGTTGATCAGTTCGGTGTCGAGCGGTTTAACGAAACGCATGTCGACAACCGTTGCGCCAAGCGTCTCGGCGACCTCAAGTGCCGGGGTCACCATCGAGCCGAATGCGAGGATCGCGGTTCCTTGTCCCTCGCGCAGGATGCGGCCCTTACCGATTGGCAGTGCCTGCATTTCGCTCTCAATCGGCGTTCCGGGTCCGTTGCCGCGCGGGTAACGGACCGCGGCGGGCCCTTCATGGAGGTGCCCGGTGTACAGCATTTGCCGCGTCTCGTTCTCATCGCTCGGCGCCATGATGATCATGTTCGGCACGCAACGCAGAAAAGCGAGATCAAAGACGCCTGAATGCGTCGGTCCGTCTTCCAGCAGTCCGCAACGGTCGATCGCAAACAGCACGTCCAGATTCTGAATGGCAACATCATGGATAAGCTGATCGTAGGCACGCTGCAGAAAGGTCGAATAGATAGCGACCACAGGCTTCATGCCCTGAGTCGCAAACCCGGCAGCCAGCGTCACGGCATGTTGCTCGGCGATGGCAACGTCGTGGTATCGGTCTGGAAATCGTTCCGAGAACTCGATCAGATCTGAACCTTCACGCATTGCGGGGGTGATGCCGACGAGTGTCGGTTCGATCTCGGCCATGTCGCAAAGCCAGGTGCCAAAGATGTTGGAATACGAAGGCTTCTTGGGCGCCGCTGCTGCCGCGACGTTTTTCGTCGCCTCAATCTTGGACAGGCTGTGGGTTCCGACGGGGGAGGCTTCAGCCGGGCCGTAGCCTTTGCCCTTCTGGGTCACCACGTGCAGAAACTGCGGGCCGGGCAGGTCGCGAATGTTCTCGAGCGTGTTGACGAGGTATTTCACATCGTGGCCGTCGATCGGGCCGATGTAGTTGAAGCCCAATTCTTCGAACAATGTGCCGGGCACGACCATGCCCTTCATGTGTTCTTCGGTGCGCTTGGCGAGTTCCCACGCGTGGGGAATGCGGGACAGGATCTTCTTGCTGCCCTCGCGCATCGTCAGGTACAGGCGACTGCCAAGGATGCGGGCGAAATAGCGCGCAAGTCCGCCAACGTTGTGCGAGATCGACATCGCGTTGTCGTTCAGGATGACGAGTAGATTGGCGTCAGCCTCGGCGGCGTGGTTCAGCGCTTCGAACGCGATCCCTGCAGTCATGGCGCCGTCACCCACCACTGCGACCGTTCGGCGCTCTTCGCCCTTCAGTTTGGCCGCGAGTGCCATGCCAATGGCAGCGCTGATCGTGGTTGAGGAGTGGCCGACACCGAAAGTGTCGTATTCGCTTTCGGTAATCACCGGGAATGGCGCGACGCCATCGGGCTGGCGCAGCGTGTGCATGGTTTCACGGCGGCCGGTCAGGATCTTGTGCGGATAGGCTTGATGGCCAACATCCCACAAGAGGCGGTCGTGGGGTGTATTGAGGGTGTAATGCAGTGCGATGGTCAACTCAATCACACCGAGGCCGGCGCCGAGGTGGCCGCCGGTCTGTCCGACCGTGTACAGCAGGAAATGCCGCAATTCGCTCGCGAGAGTGTCGAGGTCGTCCTCGTTGAGTGTTCGCAACTGGTCCGGAAACATGATGGTTTCCAGAAGCGGGGTTTCCGGACGTTTGCTTGGAATCTCGGTAAACATGGCCGCCGCAGTGCCTATGGGGATTGTATTTTACACCACGGGGGCGACTTGTCTGTGGCGCGTCTTGAAAAGCTCGAAGCCACGGCACCGGCAGGCTACTGGTGCGGGATCGCCCCTGGTGCTGAACAGTCGAGTGGTCAGCGGCCGGCGACCCGCAAACCTCGACGTTTTGAGAAGTGCTGGGTGCTTTTCTGCAACTCTTTCCGCAACTCTTTTCCACAACCTTTCAAGGAACTAAAGCAATATGCTGCCGTGAGTTCCTCGCGCGACAGCGCGGTAAAATCGGGCGCCGTGAAATGCTGTTAGTGGTCGCGGTCGATGACGAAGTGGGTCAGATCGCGCAGCCCCTGGGACGCGTTGTGCAGCGGTGCGATGGCCTTCAGGGCCTCTGCACGCAGGTCCGCGAGGATTTCGCGGGTCGCATCGAGGCCGAGGATGGTGGTGAAGGTGGCCTTGTCGTTGTCCCGGTCCGACCCCGCGGCCTTGCCCATAACGGCCGCATCGCCCGTTTCATCGAGGATGTCGTCCCTGACCTGAAAGGCGAGACCGAGGACCTCGCCGAAGTGCGTGAGGAGCGCGAGCGTATTGTCGTCCGGGTCTCCGAGCAACGCCCCCATGCGCACGCTGGCCCGCAGCAGCGCACCGGTTTTGTGGCGATGCATTTCGCGCAACGTTGCCTCGTCGACGCGTGTGCCTTCGGCGCCCAGATCGAGCATCTGGCCAGCAACCATGCCCTCGGCCCCTGCGGCACGCCCAATCTCGTCGATCAGGCTGATACGGGTCCCGGCAGGCAGATGCTGCGCACGGGTAATGACGTTGAACGCGCAGGCCTGCAGCGCGTCGGCAGCGAGCACCGCGGTCGCCTCGTCAAACTGGATGTGGCAGGTGGGGTTGCCGCGACGCAGGGTGTCGTCGTCCATGCAGGGCAGATCATCGTGTACCAGTGAGTAGGCGTGGATCATCTCGACCGCTGCCGCCGCTTCATCGGCGTCGTTTAAGGATGCGCCGACCGCTTCTGCGGCAAGATAGACGAGAATCGGGCGAATGCGCTTGCCGCCGTTGAAGACGCTGTAGGCCATGGCGTCGCGGAGTCGCGGTGGTGACACAAGGCTTGCCAGATGGCGTTGCAGCGTCTTGTCGACGCGCGCGCGGTAGGCGCTGAAATCAGTCGTCATCGGGCGCGTCGAAAGCGAGATCTTCCAGCTTGCCGTTGCGCTCGATCAGCATGCGAACCTTTTCTTCTGCGCGGCCGAGGGCTAGCTGACATTCGCGCGTGAGACGTATGCCTTCCTCAAACGTCGACAAGGAGTCTTCGAGGGTCAGGTTGCCTGACTCCATTCGGTTGACGAGGGCTTCAAGCCGCTCAAGGGACGCTTCAAAGGGATAGGCGCCGGAGTCCTCGTTTGCCATATTCAGGTCCGCTGCGCTGGGTCGAGTTGGAAGGCGGACGATACTGGCAATCGTCCGCTCAGGCAACGAAACGCACCGGGTAGTCCGCGCGCACGCGGGACTCCGGTTGGCATGATGCCAGGCGGCGCGGCGTGCCGGCAACAGACCTGCGGTGGGGTCGCCACGGTTTGCGCGTCTGTGGCGCGACATCCCGGAAGATACGCGAGAGTTTCTTTAAATATAAGTAAAAACAATGACTTAAATGTAATTCCTTCCGTTTGAGCGTTCGGGACAGTTACGCTGCGGCTTCCCATCCACCTGCTAGACTTCAAAGCATCGAAATGAATTTTAAGAGGTTGCCGAATGGATCTGGCGACGATTCTGGGCCTGGTTGGCGCGTTCGGCGTCGTGTTTTACGCGATGGTGCTGGGCGGTGATGCCGGCATCTTCCTGAACACCCAGTCCGCACTGATCGTCATTGGTGGGTCTGCGTTCTGCGTGCTGATTAAGTTTGGTTTGTCGCAGTTTCTGGGCGCGGCGCGGGTCGCGGTCAAGGCGTTCCGCTTCAAGCTCGACACCCCGCAGGAACTGATCGAAGAAGAGGTGGAGTTGGCGGACATCGCGCGCAAGGGCGGTCTGCTGTCCCTTGAAGGTCGGGTCGTTGGCAACAGCTTTCTGAATCGCGGGATGCAGCTTCTGGTCGATGGACACGACCCCGACGTCGTGCGGACGGTGCTCGGCAAAGAGTTATCCCAGAGCGTCGATCGCCGATGCGGTCATCAAGCTCGTCATCATGAACAAACTCAAAGAGCTGATTGGCGAGACGGAACAGGACGCCATCGAGATTGCGACGGCGCTCGGTGAGGATGTTGAAGCGGGGGTCGCTGAGGTCGATTCGATCGGTCGCAAGATCGTGATTCGAGTCAGCGAGACCGGCATCTTTCCATCCGGGTCTGCCACGCTCAACGATGACTTCCTGCCCGTGCTCGCGGTAATTGAGCGTGTGCTCGCGGGTACGGCCGGCCAGATCTCTGTGGAGGGCCATACAGACAATGTACCGATTCGCACCCGCACATTTGCCTCTAATTGGGCGGTCTCATCCGCGCGCGCAATGTCGGTTGCACACGGTCTATTTGACGGTGGCATCCTGCGTCCGGGAAGGTTTCCGGTGAAGGGCTACGCCGACACCCAGCCGCTCGCGGCGAATGTCTCGTCGACCAACCGTGCGCTCAACCGGCGCGTCGAGATCATCATTCAACAGGGCCTGGATGCTGAGGTGACCGATCAGATCGAAGCCCTGAAACGCATTGACCCGGCGTTGTACGGCGAAATCAGGAGCGAGGTTGAAACGAGCTTTGAGCTCGAAGCGCACGAGGTGTTTTGAGATGGGAGATGCAATAGGTCGGATGGAGAAATCCCCCGAACAGCAAACGTCCGAGCGGCGCCGTTACTTTCGCATCGACGATACGATCGCCCTGCATCACGAACTGCTCGGCGAACCGGAGGTCGTCGGGCGCGAGGCGGCGCTGCGCAACCCACGCTCCGCCACGCGGACTGACCTGCGAGAGGTGGACAAGCAACTCACGCGTTCGATTGGCAAGCTGAAGATTCAGAATCCTGAGTTCGCTGAAGTTGCCGAGCTGCTCAATGCCAAACTGAACGTCATGAAGCAGACTCTCGGTGGTCGGCAGATTGGCGGCAGCGTTGTCGGGGATGTATCGATCAGCGCATGCGGCCTGTCATTCAGCGACGGCAAGCAATTCGCGGTCGGCAGCAAGCTGTACCTGGAGTTGACGTTGTTGCCGACAGACCTCGAGATTTGCACCCTTGCCGAGGTCATTGGCTCTAACCGGGGCGCGATGATGGCGAGCGGACGAGCCACCTGGACTTCTTCGGCATGCCGGATGACGACCAGGAATTGCTCGTTGGTCACCTTGTCCGCCGCCAGGGCCAACTGATCAGCGCCGATCGAAACCGCGACCTCGGCTGACTGCCGCGCAGCAGTGCGGTTCGTTGCACGCATCGCGGTTCTTCAGCTCGATCACAGTTGGGTCCGTTTGCGGCTATTCTTCGATTCAGTTCTTTGCGACGATGCCGGGGAAACGTGCCTGGCACAATCTTCCTCTGGCGGAAACTTCTCCGGGCACGCGACCCGGTACACGCGCGTCGTGAATGTGGTTATGCTTTGCCTCGACCTGTCGTTCCATTCATCGAAGAATGCCTCGACAGCCAAACAAGCCATGACAAGCACTAAAACAAGAAGACACAAACGAAAGGAAGGGGAGTTATGCGAATTGTCATTCTGGTGGGGGCGCTCGTCCTTAGCGCCGGCGCGTTAGCGGACGGCAAGACGGAGGCCAAGTATCGATCTCACGTCATGGGCGCGATCGGGCAAACCATGCAGGCGCTCGGCACGATTGCCCGCGGCGGTGTCCATGCGGAAAACATGAAGGCCCACGCGGCGATAATGGTGCAGCTTGCGGGGCTTGCTCCGCACGTCTTTCCGAAGGGCAGTGGTGGCGGCGAGAGTGAAGCAAAGCCGGCCGTCTGGGACGATGCCCCAGGATTTGCGAAGGCCATGGACCGGTTCGTCGAAGCGGCGGCGGAATTCGACCGCAGCGCGAAAGCGGGCGGGGATGTCGGATCGGCGATGGGCGATCTCGGTCGCTCGTGCAAGGGCTGCCACGACGATTATCGGGAAGAGCACGACTAAGCCGGCAGGCGTACCGCCACAACTCCACGGCGTGGAATGGTCGTTCCTGTCCAGGCCCCGTCTGCTGACGACGCAGCAAGCGCGAAGTCGGGAATAGTCGTGGCAGGGATATGGATCGACGCGGATGCGTGTCCCGTGGTGATTCGGGACATCGTGTTTCGTGCAGGCGAACGCACGAGGATCGATATAACCTTTGTATCGAATCAGGCGATGCGCGTTCCCGGGCTACCCAACATCCGGCACATTCAGGTGCCTCAGGGATTCGATGTGGCAGACAATGAAATCGTTCGCCGCTGCGCGGCCAATGACCTCGTTGTCACGCAGGACATTCCGCTCGCAGCAGAGGTCATTGCCAAGGGCTGCGTTGCGGTGAGTCCGCGCGGCGAACTACACACGCCCGAGAACATCGGTGGTCGACTCAACATGCGGGACTTCATGGATACCCTGCGCGCTTCCGGCGTGGCAACGGGCGGTCCACCGGCTCTGGGCAAGGCAGACAAGCAAAAGTTCGCGAATCAGCTCGACCGATGGCTCGCCCAGAATCGGGACGTGTAAGGCGCAAAATCGAGAAGGCAGTCCAGTTGCCGAGGGCGACGAGTGCATTTCAGCTATGAAGCAGGCAAAGACGGTCGCGTCCGGATCGATGGCGATCAGCGGCTCGCGGTAGTGCTTAAGGATCGGGAGGTGGTCTGTTTTCTGCAGCGCGTTGACATGCCGATGAGGATGCGGCGCAACTGCACATGGCGCGTGCGAGGGGGCAGTTCAAGTTCGGCAACGAGCGCATCGGCAAGGCAGCCGAGAAGCGTAAGAAGTAGCGATCCACCGGTGGCGCTGGATGGCAGACCGCTATCTGGCAGCGTCTCACGGTGCCGGCTTACCGGGCTGTCGCGCTGGGAGCTCGCGGCAGCATATTTGCTTTGGTTCCATGACTTTGGTTCCGTGAAAGGTGCCGAGAAAAGCGCTTTCCTGCACTTTGCCACATCAGCCATCGTTCTTGTCGTCAGCCTCGTTGGGCTGCCAGCCCGCTGTTGCGAAGGCGGCCGCGCGGGCTTGCGCCGCGTGTTTCGTGATCGCACTTACCTCGTTTTCTTCGAACCCCAACGCCGAAAGAACGAAGGCATTGTCGGCACCGAGCGTCGGGGGTCCGCCGCGGGTTGACGCAGGCGTCGCGCTGAACGACATGAGGTTGCCGACGATGGCGGTCGGGCCCACGTGTTCCAGGTCCATTGTTTCGATGTAGTTGTTCGCTTGCGTCTGTGGATCGTCGCGAACGTCGTGATAATCGCGAATACGCTCGAAGACGATGTCGGGCTGGCTGTTCAGGAACTCGCTCCACTGGGCTGTGGTGTAACGGCTGAATACGGCGCGCATCTTCGCCTGGATGTCGTGAGCATCTGCCAGTGTTGCGCCGGTCCCGAGGCGCTTGCCTGGCGCATCCCAGGTTTCGCTCAGCGCCTCGGCCGGGTCGTCAGCGAACGCCCAGAAGGCATCCCACGACTCGTTGGAGTAGGCGACGGCGAATAGAAAGTGTCCGCCGTCACTGGTTTCATAGATGCCGTACGGCGCATTGATGTTGGCATGATGTGCGCCACTGCGCGGTAACAGGTTGCCGGTCATGAAGACGTGGGTCAGTTCCCATTGTTGCAGCCAGAGTTGCGCGCCAAGGGCGGACGTCTGCACCAGTTGACCGCGGCCGTCCCGATTTCGGGCAACGAGCGCCGTGACGATGCCGAGCGCAAACTGCATTGCGCCTGCCGTGTCTGCAATCGCGGCGCCTGGTGCGACGGGTCCGCTCTCGGGGGTGCCGGTCATGCTGGCGAGTCCGCCGCGGGCGATGGCAGCGCCGTCAAGCATGGACTTATCGGCATCGGGCCCCAGTGGACCGAAGCCGTTCACCCGTGCGTAGACAAGGCGGGGATTGAGTTCATGGATCTCTTCGAAATCGAGACCCATGCGGGTCAACGCCGGCGCACGATAGTTGGTCAGGAATACGTCGGCCTCGGCCAGCAACCGGCGCACTGCCTCCCGCCCCAGATCCGAGTGCGCGTCCAGGCAAACCGAGCGCTTGCCACGATTCATCGCGACGAACTGAGACCCGAGAGCTTCTTTCGGCAGATCGTTGTTGACACCGCGGTGATACCGGCTCGCGTCGCCAAGCGGGGGCTCAACCTTGATTACCTCAGCGCCCATGTCTCGCAGAAAGAGGCCGGCGCCAGGTCCCTGAATGGCGATCGTCATCTCTACCACTTTGAGGTGGCTCAGTGGTCCGGACATGTCGTTTCCCTCTGCCGATGTTGCGACTGACTATACGCAGGTTGCGCGGGCCCGCGCACCTGTTGGCGGATTGCAGCGTCTTTCGGCACCTCATCGACGGCAGTGATAAACAGGGTGTCACGAGTGCTATTGATATGATGGCTGAGGCAGCTGGGTTTGAGTCGCCGCGACTGAATTGAATATGGGCTGCGGAGCCAGCAGATTTGAGACGCAGGCGTTACCAGATGATTGGCGCGGCAGGACTTGCTGTGCTCGCCGGGTATGGGGGGTTGCAGAAGGGCAGATCGAAACAGATGAAATGCAGGACGGATTGACCGTCGAAGGCTACCGGCGTGCTGAAGCGTGAATCCGCGAGGCGATTGCTCCCGTCATGACGGGTCGTCATTAAGGCCGGTCATGGAAGGCCCTCAAGCACTCGAGAAATCGTCGCCGCTGAAGTAGCGGCCGCATGAGATAGCAGCCTCAGTGAGACAGCGGCCTCATGCGATAGCTGCGCGAAACTCGGTGGCTACCTCGCGCATCCGATCCTGCCAGGCATCATCGAGCGCGCTGTCGGCGCCGGCACGAACGAGATAGTCGGGCAAGTTGGTGCACAACTCGTCCAGCACCCAGGAAAGGGGTTCGGGCTCGGTGATCGGCACCACCGGCTCCCTTTTGTAGCTGATGCCCAGATGAAAGTGGGGCCCTTTGCGAAAGCAATCGAACCGCAGTATCTCTTCGGTCTGATCGTTCACGGGCCCGAAAACGTGCACGGTTGGTCCGCCGTCTAAACCGACATCGCGGTTGACGAGGGCGAATCGATACTCGCCCAGGGTTTGTTCATTGGCACCGTCCAGGCTGGGCGGGCTGAAGCCTTCGTAGGCCATAGGTCACTCCTTTCTTTCATCGGTGGCTCGCTGACGATGAGCGTGCCTGGGTGTTGTGACGGGTGCGTCTTGTGCGTGACTTGCCTGCGCAGGGATGGGAATCGCTTCGGACCGGGCACCACTAGCAGCCAGATTAGCGCATGTCTGCACTCGATTCACCGCATTCCAATGTTGACGTCCGCGCGACGCAGCGTGCCGACTGGCCTGCGCTTGTCCCAGAACTCTGTTCTGGGGCGGGCACTGGCGTGCGGTGCAGGGATGCACCGCCATTTTCCGCTGGCCTCTTTATCTGTAGGAGAATGCGAGATTTGTTTACAAACCGACTTCCAAGAATTGTCAGGATGACAATATTGGGACAGGAACTAGTTAATCGAATCGCAAGCTCATCGCGAGATCGCCCGGACTGATTTCCTCTCCGGTGTATTCGAACCCAAGCTTCTGACAAAAGCGCCCTGCCTGCATATTGGCTTTTAGGTGGCTCAGCAGAAGGATTTGGGGATTGCCGTTGGCCTCGATACGCTCGATTAAGAGCTTCATGGCGGTCATGCCGTAGCCACGTCCCTGATACCGCCCATCGATCATCATGCGCCACAGAAAATACTCCCCGCGCTCCGGGACTTCTGAGGTCATCAAGAACCCGTATGCTCAGCATGAGACTCAGAGCGGGCGATGGTCGCCCGACGGGCCGGGCGTGATGTGTATAAGCTGCGCTGGCTCGACGACTTCGAGTCGATGCCATTCCCCTCGCGGCACCACACGGGCTTCGCCGGCACCGAGTTCCACCGGCGCTGGCGGAGAGTCACCGATGACGCGCACGCGGCCGGAGACGATGATCAGAATCTCGTCGCCGTCGTAGTGGACCTCGCCGGCATGGGGCGGAGGGCGATCCATCTGCACCCAGCCAATGGACAGGCCGTCTATGCGTTGTGGTGTGCCGGGCAACGGCACCGGTGACGTGACATTGCCACCGTGGGTGATGTCAAACAGTGTCTTGGTAGCGTCGATTGGTTTAATCATCATGTCCCTTGCCGCGAGCCGGGCGTGTTCCATGGTGGTATCTCAGTGTGTTCTTGTTCCAAGAATTGCCATCCGGAGAATTCACGGGCGTCGGTTTGCAAGCAAACCTCTCATTTTCTTGCCCCAGAACGGGGTTCTGAGACAGTGACTAACTTAACGTGCCGGATTGTGCCGGCATTGTCGGCAGGCCATCGAGGGGGGGCACGTATTGCCCCGTTGGTATACTCCGGGTGCGTTTGCGCAAAGGGTTGCGGTTTGCACGTCCGCATTCCATGGGAGTTTCAAATGCGCCTGCCCGATGAGTCGTCAATGCATCTAAGGCGACTTCAGGTGGCACGGCATGAATGGCAGCAAAGTGCTGTGAGAATTGGACCGGCGCGGGCGCGATGGTGACGCGCCGGCTCGACATCGAAGACGCGAACTCGCTGGGTGACTACCTCCGCGCCTGCGGATTGCATGATGCGCAGCCAGTGGTCTCGCAGACCCTTGCTGGCGGTGTATCGAATCGCACCGTTTTGCTGGCGCGGGCGGACGGCGACTGGGTGATCAAGCAGGCGCTCAACAAGCTGCGGGTGCAGACCGATTGGTTTGCGGACCCCGCGCGGATCCACCGCGAGGCTGCTGGACTCGAGGCTGCCGCAGCGTTGTTGCCGGTCGGTGCCGCGCCGCGGCTGACGTTCGAGGACAGCGAAGCCCATGTGATCGCGATGACGGCGGTGCCGTCGCCGCACCGAAATTGGAAAGCGTGCCTGCTTGACGGTGATATCAAAGAGAGTCACGTCACGCGTTTTGCGATGCTAGCAGCACAACTCCATGCGGGCTCCGCCGGACAAGCGCGGTACCAGACAGACTTCGCTGATCAGCAATACTTCGAAGCACTGCGGCTTGAGCCGTACTACGGATATGCCGCGCTGAGGGAGCCACGTGCTGCCGGGTTTCTGCACGCCCTGATGAAGGACACCCGGGCACGGCGGCTTGCGCTTGTGCACGGCGATTTCAGTCCAAAGAACGTCCTTGTGTACCAGGACGGACTCGTCCTGCTCGACTTCGAGGTCATGCACTATGGCGACCCTGCGTTCGACGTGGGTTTCGCGCTGACACACTTTCTTGGCAAAGCGAATCACCTGCCGCAGATACGCACAAAACTGGGGGATGCTGCGCACGCCTTCTGGCAACAATACCGGCAGGGCCTTGGCGACGTGCACTTTGATGAGCTTGATGGCTTTGCCGCGATGCACCTCCTCGGCTGTCTGCTCGCGCGCGTGGCAGGAAGATCGCCGCTTGAATACCTGACCGCCCGTGAGCAAAGTGCGCAGCGTGAGATCACGTTGTCCCTAATTGCTCGGCCGCCGCACACTGTCGAACGCGTGGTTGAGGAGTTCGTGACGATGCTGCCACGGATTTTGGACTGATATAACTATGCCGACATTGACCAGCCTCTCCGCGCTTGAGATTCTCGATAGCCGCGGCCGCCCAACGATAGAGGTGAGCTGCACGCTGTCGAGTGGTGCTGCAGCGAGCGCCCAGGTGCCGTCGGGCGCCTCAACGGGCGGTGCCGAGGCCGCTGAGCTTCGCGACGGCGATGCAGCCCGCTACGCCGGGCTGGGATGTCGGCAGGCGGTCCGCAACGTCATCAGCGTGGGCGAAAAGCTCACTGGCGCCGTGTTTGAATCCCAGGGTGCGCTTGATGGTCAATTGATCGCCCTCGATGGCACCCCGAACAAGTCGAAGCTGGGCGCCAATGCAATCCTCGGTATCTCCCTGGCATTCGCAAGGGCATCGGCGGTGCAGGCCGGGGTCCCGCTCTATGACCACTTTGCGGCGATGATCGGCCATTCCATTCGGACGTTGCCGCGACTCACGGTCAATCTCTTTAGTGGCGGCAAACATGCCGGCGGCCAGGTATCGATACAGGATGTGCTGATCGTCCCGGCGTCGGCGCGATCGGTCGCGGACAGTCTGGTCGACGTCACGGCCGTATACCGATCGGCAGCGACGCTCATCAACGGGCGCTACGGCATGCGCAACCTCACGGCAGACGAGGGCGGGCTGGCACCCCCGTGTGACCACCCGATGGACCTCATAACTGATGCGTCAGATGCGATCTCCGCAGCAGGCCTTGCTCCCGGCAACGATGTTGCGCTGGCGCTTGACGTCGCAGCGTCGCATTTCTATACGGGCAGCGACTCCGGCCCGGGTGCGTATCGATTGGCCGCAGAGCCGATTGATGGCAGCGCGATGGTGGACGCGGTCTGTGCTTGGGTCGACCGTTTTCCGATCGTGTCGGTTGAAGACGGCCTCGCCGAGGAAGACTGGGATCACTGGCAGATGTTGCTCGCCCGGTTAAGGGGGCGAGCGCTGGTGCTGGGTGATGACCTGTTGTGCACTAATCCGGCAAGAATCCGGCGTGCCATCGCGGACAACGCGTGCGACGCGCTCTTGCTGAAGGTCAATCAGATCGGGACGCTGACCGAAGCGGCCGAGGCGCTGTCGCTGGCACGCGATGCGGGCTGGCGGGTAACGATCAGCGCGCGCAGTGGTGAGACAGAGGACAACTGGCTGGCTGACCTTGCGGTCGGTTGGGGGGCTGACCAGATCAAGGTGGGCTCGATCACCCAGTCCGAGCGTCTGGCAAAGTACAACCGTTTGCTGGCGATTGAGGCGGCGACCGGACTGCCGGTGGTTGCGTGGCCGAATTAGCTGACCAGTGGGCGGGACTAGTCGCACTGACGCAGCGCGCCGGTTGTAATCACCCGGCGCCGCAGCGCCGGGTGATTACCGTAAGGCGTTAGAGACCTAGCGCCAGAAAGACGTCTTCGGCACTGCGTCCGACATGTCGAGAATCTGCTCCGCGTTGTCGGCGAAGTCCTCAGAGGTTGCATCCACGCCGAGATTGACGCCCGTGTTGGCGTAGACCATGTCACTCGCATAGCGCCCACCGGCGGCCTGAATGACGCGTCCGTTCGGTCCATCTTCAGAGACCATGTGCAACATGGCCGGGCTCACGAGGCCTGGATGATAGTCCGCCGCGGGGTTGTCGGCGTCGATGGTGCTACCGGGAACGCTGGCCGTCATGCGGGTCGCGGCCCCGGGGGAAAGGCAGTTCGTGTGCACATTGTGGGACGCACCTTCCCGCGCGAGATTGTTCATCAAACCGAGCATGCCCATCTTGGCGGCGCCGTAGTTGGACTGACCGAAGCTGCCCATGATCCCGGAGGCTGACGTCGTGAAGACGATGCGTCCGTAGTTTTTCTCGTACATGATCGGCCACGCGTGCCAGGTGACATACGCTGTGCCATTCAGATGCACGTCGATCACTAGGTCCCACTCATCGAGGGTCATTTTCTTGAAGGATTTGTCCCGCAGGATGCCGGCATTGTTGACCAGAATGTCGACGGTGCCGAACTCCGCAACGGCGGTGTCGACAATACTCTTGGCGCCTTCCCGGTCAGACACCGACGCCTTGTTCGCGACGGCTTCGCCGCCCGCAGCGCGGATTTCGTTGACGACCTGATCGGCTGCATCGCCGGATCCGGAACCGTCGACGGAGCCGCCGAGGTCGTTAATGACCAACTTTGCACCGTGCTTTGCCAACAAAAGCGCGTGCTGACGCCCGAGTCCGTTACCTGCGCCGGTTACGATTGCTACCTTACCTTCAACACTCATTCTGCATTTCCTAAGATTTCGTCATTTTTTAAGCCCACTGTCCCACCGGGTCAGGGGCGCGAGGCAGCGACGCGCGTCTCGTCCGGGTACGCTGCCAGTTAAAGCGGTGCGCAATAAACCACCTTGTCGCCGGGGTTTCAACCGGCGTTTCAGCGCGCGCGTCGAAGCGCGGCTTCGTAGGCGTTCCGCCGCCGGTTGCCTTTGACGTTTGCCATCTCCACCGGCGTTCCTGCCTGCACGTGGTCCAGGAACTGAAAGATGTGGCTGCTCGGGAAGGTGACGACGGAAAAGCCCAACTCGGTGAGGGCGTCCTGCATCGCGTATCCGGGGTTGTCGTCGCCGTTGTAGAACTGCAGGTCGTGCTGGCGCATGGCCCCAACGTTCCAGAGGGCGCAGAAACTGCGGACATAAGATTCGGGTCCGGGCAGCCGCATAGTGGGCCAGCCGAGGCGCATCAGGAGCATGCGCCAGTTCCGCTGCCGCCATCGGCGCAGCTTGCGCATCGACCGGCGCAGCGGGCTGCGATGCACCTGATCAAGACAGCCGACGACGGCAGCTGACTCATCCATGCCGGTCTCAAGTACGTCGAAGATGCCGGTATCGTAGATGAGCGTGTCGGTGTGGATGCACAACACATGGGGCGTCTCGACCCTTGTCATGCCGAGGTCAAGACCGCCCGAGTGCGCCATACGGCCGTTCTCGCCGGGTACCGCGGCGCGGTGGATGAGCGTTACCCAGTCCTGGGTCTCAAGGTACCGGGTGCTCGCCTCGCCCGGCGCTGAGTTGTTGACCACGATGACTGGCGTGCCGGTCTCGTCGGCATAGGAGCGGAGCAGGTTGAGGCAGGTTTCGGTAATCCTGGGCGTGTTGTAATTGACGAGCAGAATCGAAAACCGGGGTCTGTTAGCGGCTGATGGCATGGGTGGTCAGTCCTGTCCGGCATGGTTGGGTGCGAGTTCAGACCCGGTCGGGAATCCGGGTCCATGCAGGCAGCCATCCGTCCTGTACCGCGCGGCCTCGCTACTTGTGAATGCCCTTTGCATGGTGTGGGTTGCGGTTCAGGCCTTGCCTTCGGACTCGAGCTTCTCGCGCATCGCCGGGTCGATCGCGGGGTAAAGGTGTGGACTCCACCGCGATGCAATGCCGAGGTCGTTGCCATCATGTTGCCAGTTGTCTGCGCCATCGCGTGGCTGGACCAGGTTCCAGCCGAGCAGTGAGTAAGCGTTGTCTCGAATCGACTCCTCGGCGGTGAAGGGCGTGTGCCCCAATTGCGTTACCACCTTCTCAAGGAAGGCGACCGGCGAGCGTCGGGACTCGCCCTCCCGATAGTTGCCAGCGATGCCTTTGCCCGGAAAGTACTTCTGCAAAATGGCCTGGACCTCGCTCTGTGGCAGCAAGCCAGAGTCATCCGCACAGACGAGGTTGTAGCGCTGCCCGTTCTCGTTGTCGGGGCTCTCTGCCATCAGGCGCTGGGCGTTGGCGACGTCGCGCACATCGATGATGTTCCACCACATGCGCGGGTGACCGTAGCCCTCAAGCATGTCGCCGATTCGCGTCTGCCAGGCCCAGGGTCGCTGGTGGGTTGCCGACAGGAGTGGCCCGATGACGTGACAGGGACACACGCCGAGTGCGGCGAAACCGGCCTTGTTGGCTTCGTCGTACACGTACCGCTCAGTATCGACCTTGGTCATGGCGTAGGCGACTTCCCGGTTTTTCTTGACCACGTCCATATTCCACTGTTCCGGTGCCCGGTTCATGTCGGCCCAGGAGTCTTCTGTGTAGACGTGGCTTTCCTCACCCATATCCTTGAAGCCCGTCTCAACCGAGCGGACAAGGGATGCTCTCGGATGTCCGACCGCGGCGAACGAGCTTGTATAAACAAGGCGCTGAATGGACCCGGCTTTTTTGATCGAATCCATCACGAGTCGAGTGGCCTCGAGGCCGCCGTCATAGACTTTCTGGGGTGTGGAACCCTCAAGATTGCCCATCTCGGCGGCCGCGTGGAAGATGCCGGCACAGCCCTCAAACACGCTGTCGTAGGCTCCGGGGACCGTCATGTCGCAGGTGTGCAGGGTGACGCTGCCGGGACCGATATGGTTCATCGCCACGAGGTGCGCCGTATTGTTGAGATTCGTCGCGTCGCGGACGCAGGCGCGTACGGTGTAGCCGGCCTGCACGAGCGAAAGGACGATGTGGGAACCGATGTAGCCGGCGCTGCCGGTCACTGCGACGGGGCCGGTGGTCGGGCTGATGGGCGCGTTACTCATGGGGTTTGCTCGTTCCTGTCAGTGGGCCTGCGCTCATTGGATCGTTCAGCGGGCAGGCAAGTGGCTATCGAATGGATGCGATGCGGGTTTGCGGCTGCGCAGAATCCGCGCCGATTGTACTTGTATTCGAGCGTCGTTGCGCTGTGGGGGCGCGCATCCCGGGTGCGTCCGATCAATTTCGCAGGGCGCGAAAAACGGCCCTTGGAAATCCGATACACTCGCCGCTCAACAAGGAGATCCAATGACGCAGAAGAGTGAAAAGCGCCGGGCTGTCTACTTTTTCGGTGGCGGCGAAGCCGATGGCGATGCATCGATGCGGCAGTTGTTGGGAGGGAAAGGCGCGAACCTCGCCGAGATGACTTTGCTTGGAATTCCGGTACCGCCAGGTTTCACGTTGTCGACCGCCGTCTGTGATGACTATCAACGTAAAGGCAAGCTGAAGCCGCGCGTCTACGCGGACGCGCTGACGGCCCTCGCGCGGATCGAAGGGCTCGTTGGGCGACGCTTCGGAGACCCTGAGGCACCGCTACTGGTATCCGTGCGGTCGGGTGCGCCGCAGTCGATGCCGGGAATGATGGACACGGTGCTGAATCTGGGTCTCAACGATCAAACAGTGGCGGGCCTTGCCGAATTGTCGGACGCGCGGTTTGCGTGGGACAGCTACCGGCGGTTCGTGCAGATGTATGGCGATGTCGTGCTTGGCGTTGAGCGGCGTCTCTTTGAGGACGAGATCGCGCGCGTAAAGAAAGAACGCGGCAAGCGGCTGGACACGGATTTGACCGCGGCAGACTGGCAGCAAATTGTCGGCGTCTTTCAAAAGATCATTGCCCGGGACACGCGGCACCCGTTTCCACAGGACCCACATGAGCAGTTGTGGGGAGCCGTCAACGCCGTGTTCGGCTCGTGGATGAACCCGCGGGCGCATGAGTTCCGGGAGATGGCGGATATCCCCGAGGTACCAGGCACAGCGGTCAATGTGCAGGCTATGGTCTTCGGCAATCTGGGGCCTGGTTCGGCAACCGGGGTTGCCTTCACGCGGGGGAGGAGCGGCGAGCCCGAGTTCTGGGGCGAATATCTCATCAACGCACAGGGCGAGGATGTGGTTGCGGGAATTCGTACACCAGCCCCACTTAACAAGGCGAGTCGCACGCCCAATACCCGCGGCGTGCACACCCTCGAAGCGCGCATGCCATCCCCCTATCGGGCACTCGTGCGCATCCAGAAGCGCCTCGAAGGTCACTACCGTGACATGCAGGACATTGAGTTTACCATCGAGAACGGCCGGCTGTGGATACTGCAGACGCGCAACGCCTCCCGCACCGGCGAAGCGGCCGTGCGGGTTGCGGTGGATATGGTGCGCGAAGGGCGCATCAGCCGGGCGGAGGCGATCATGCGGGTGGAGCCGAGCCAGCTTGACCAGTTGCTGCACCCGACGTTTGACCCTGCGATTGACTGCCATGTGATTGCGCGGGGCATGGGCGCGTCCCCCGGGGCAGCGGTCGGTCGGGTGGTATTCAGCGCCGAACAGGCAGCGACCCTTGCGGACCTCGGTGAGCCGGTATTGCTCGTACGAACCGAGACATCCCCGGATGATCTTGCCGGCATGCGGCGTGCCGAGGGCATCCTGACGAAAGAAGGCGGGCTGACGTCGCACGCGGCGGTCGTCGCGCGCGGTGCGGGCATGTGCTGTGTGGTCGGTTGCGCTGCGCTCGAGATCGATGAGGTGCGCGGTCGGCTGCGTATCGGTGAGCGGGTGATCCGGGAACGGGATTTCATCAGCATCGACGGCTCGAGCGGCGAGGTCATGCTGGGTCAGGTGTCAACGGTCACCGCCAGACCCGGCCGCGAGTATGACGAACTGATGAGTTGGGCGGATCGATTTCGGCGCTTGAAGGTTCGCGCCAACGCCGATACGCCCGAGGATGCGCGGGTCGCCGTGGCCTTTGGAGCGGAGGGCATTGGCCTCTGTCGCACCGAGCATATGTTTTTTGAGCCCGGACGCATCGCCGTCGTTCGCCGCATGATCCTGGCGCAGAGCGACGCGCAGCGGGCGGACGCGCTTGACGATATGCTGCCCATGCAGCGCGCAGACTTCATCGAGCTGTTTGAGACGATGCAGGGGCGCCCGGTCACCGTTCGCCTGCTTGACGCGCCATTGCATGAATTCCTG
>CAVOBC010000042.1:0-19710 GCA_963693635.1 Gammaproteobacteria bacterium
CCAACGGTGAATATACGCAGTTCATCGATGATGGTGGGTACGACGAGCCCGATTTGTGGCTGTCAGATGGCTGGCGCTGGAATCGTGAGTCGGGTGTTCGGGCGCCGCTCTACTGGCGTGACGAGGACGGCGAGGCGCGTGAATACCACCTGGGCGGGATCGGGCCGAGGTGTGCGTCCCAGCCCGTTTGTCACGTCAGCTTCTATGAAGCATGGGCATATGCGCGCTGGTCTGGCGCGCGGTTGCCGACCGAAGCGGAGTGGGAGCATGCCTCGATGAGCAGTGAAACGGCAGGCAACTACGCCGGGTCTGCAGCCTTTCAGCCGCTACCGGCGGAGCAAGATGGCCGCGGTCATCTGTTGCAGATGTTCGGTGATGTCTGGGAGTGGACCGCGAGCAGCTATGGCCCCTACCCCGGTTTTCGGGAGTTTGGCGGTGCGCTTGGTGAGTACAACGGCAAGTTCATGGCGAACCAATTGGTGCTGCGCGGCGGTTCCTGCGCGACGCCGGACGGGCACATGCGCCACAGCTATCGAAATTTTTTCTACCCAGCCGACCGGTGGCAGTTCTCCGGCATTCGGTTGGCCAAATGAGGGTTGGTGCCGGGCAAATGAAGTTCTTTAACGTGCCGATAGCCGAGGCGGATGCGACAGCGGAAGTACTCGGGGGTCTCAAGCGAAGGAACAAGAGTGTGCCGCCGAAATACTTCTACGACCAGCGTGGATCGGAGCTTTTCACCGAGATCACCCGTTTGCCGGAGTATTACCTGACCCGCGCCGAGGTGGGGATTCTTCGAACGTATTCGGGTCAGATCGCTGATCGCATCGGCCGGGACAAGGTGTTGGTTGAGTATGGCAGTGGCAGCAGCGAGAAGATCCGGGTTCTGCTCGACGCCATCAGACCCAGGGTTTACGCCCCGCTCGACATCTCACGTGACTACTTGCAGCTTGCAGCCGAGCAGGTGTCGGCTGACCACCCGTGGCTGGACGTCTACGCGGCGTGTGTCGACTACACCGATGATTTCACGCTGCCATTTGATGCACCGGGCGAGGTCGTGGGGTTCTTCCCTGGTTCGAGTATCGGCAATTTCAGCCGCCCTGAAGCTTTGGGCTTTTTGACGCGGGTGCGCAAGCAGGTGGACGCGTTGCTGATCGGGGTCGATCTGATCAAGGGTCACGAGGTATTGCATGCGGCCTACAACGATAGTCAGGGCCTGACTGGCGATTTCAATCTCAACCTGCTTAGTCACTTGAACAGTCTGTTTGCGGCCGACTTTGAATTGGAACAATTTCGGCACGAGGCCGAGTTCAATGAGCAGGAAGGCCGGGTCGAGATGTATCTCGTGAGTCAGCAGAATCAGACGGTGACGATCGAAGGCGAGGCGATTCGCTTTGAGGCCGGCGAGCGACTTCATACTGAAAATTCGCACAAGTATCATGCCGATGACTTTCTCCGCATGGCGGCATCAGCTGGCTTCTCCCGGCACCACATGTGGACGGACGAGCAAGGGTACTTCGGCCTTTTCTACCTGCAACGCTGATCAATGCACCTCTACCTGCAGCTGAGGGCAAGGTTGAGAGATTGTCGGTCGGTCGTTCCTTTTACGGGCAGTCGTCGAGCAGTCTTTCATGGAACTAAAGCAATATGCTGCGGTGTTCCCTGCGCGACAGCGCGGCAATCCGGCACCGTGAGATGCTGCTAGCCCCGAAGTTGTCGCAGCAGTTCCAGGAACTCAATCGGGTCCTTTGCGCCTGACGGGTCCTGGCTTCTTGTCAGAAAGAACCGTAGTGCGCCGATCTGCATAAAGAGCGGCAAGGCGTCTTCTTCTGCAGCCGTCAACGTGCGTTGGCTCGCGTATCCCGCCTGGATCGCAAGCTGGCGCGCCGGATCGATGCGGCCCTCGGCTCGGCACCAGTCATTGGCGGCGATGGCAAGATCCTGGACGAAGTAGTCGTCGCAGGCGTGGTAGAAATCGATGACGCCTGTCAGCTCATCGCCGGCGAAGAGCGCGTTGTCGATAAAGAGATCGCCGTGAATGATGCCCTGTGCCAGACCGCTGCCGTCGAGGCCCGCATAGTCGTCAACCAGGTCCAGACACAGTCTGCGATCGGCTTCATTGAGCGTGTCGATACTGTCCAGCGACGCTGCCAACCATTCGTGGTCATAGGGATTCGCGCGCTCGAGTTTGCCGTCGCTTACGGCGTCGTGCATCTCGCCCAGCATTGCGCCAATGGCCTCGCAGTGAGCGGTCGTAACGTTAACTACGTGCTCGCCGGGAAGACGATCGTACAGCAGGGTTGGCTTGCCACGAAATATCGTCGTAATCATGCCGTCCAGTGTTCGTCGCGGCGACGCGACCGGGAGGCCGTAGTTCGACAGATGGGTCGTCAGGTTGTTGAAAAAAGGCAGGTCGTCGAATGACAGGGATTCCATGAGCGACAGAACATAGTCGTCCGGGTCGTCATACTTTTTGATCTGGAGGAAGTAGTTGGAATTCTCGATCCCGGTCTCGGTTTCAGTAAACGAGACCAGCTCGCCGATGTCGAACATGATCAGGTATCGCGCGAGCGCGTCGTGCGAGAAGGTCGTATATGCGGCCACTATCCGTTCCCGTTAGTGTTGTGGGTTAGTTGTGTTTGGGCCGCCCTGGAGGCTGTCAGGCACGGCGTCCCGATGTGTATTGCGGCCTGTGCGGCGAGCTAGTTCCTGTCCCAAGAATTGTGATTATCCTGCCGATTATTCGGAGTCGGTTTGTAAACAAACCTCGCGCTTCTTGTAGAAAAGAGGCCTTCTGAAAATGGCGGTGCATCGCTGCACCGCGCGCTAGTGCCCGCCCCAGAACGGAGTTCTGGGACAGGAACTAGCTAATATCGTTGGGGGCATGGTACTACCATTCAAATATCACCCAGCGCGGGTGTAGGCGGTCACTGTGCGTGAGGTCCTTGTAGTGCGGCGTGCCGTCGCCTGGCACCATGTAGTAGGGCTTGCCATTTTTCGGCACGATCTTGATGAGCATGAGGACGCCGTTCTGGCGGTATTCGATCACGGTTCGGTCCTTGCCATCAACGATCTGAATGTCTTCGGAGCGGCGTTCACCGGGCTTGATCTTGATCGGTGCGGTGGCCGCCGCCGCGCTGTTCATGTGACCATGAACGATAACGTCAATGAGCGCAACGGCGAGGCAAATGATCAGACAGAGCGCGAAACCGGGCGCTCTGGACAGAACGGGCAAGGCCGGGGCCAGTATCACCGTCGCTCGCGGCGTGTGAACAAAAGGCTGCGCACCGTGACCCGCGGTGTCGGTTGGATGGCGACTGGTGCGGCACCAGCATGCCCGGTGAGGCATCGGCTTGCCGGGTATCGAGGGCGACCGGGATCCGGGCGGGGCTTTCGGGTACATCATTGAAAACCGCGGGTTGTTCAGCGTAAGGTCGTGCCGACTCGATCTGGATTCATCCGATGTCTGAACCCCTCATTCTTGTCGACGGCTCATCCTACCTGTTTCGCGCATTCCATGCATTGCCACAACTCGAGAGCTCGAAGGGTTTTCCCACCGGTGCTGTGAAGGGCGTCATAGCGATGATCCGCAAGCTCATGGACGACTACGCGGGGAGCGCGGTTACGGTCGTGTTTGACGCCAAAGGCAAGTCTTTCCGCAATGAGATATTCGCCGAGTACAAGGCTAATCGCACGTCGATGCCGTCCGATTTGCGCAAGCAGATCGAGCCCATACACGCCATCATTGGCCTGATGGGGTTGCCGCTTCTAATTGTCGATGGCGTCGAGGCCGACGATGTCATCGGTACGCTCGCGAACGCCGCGAAGATTGCCAAACGCGACGTTGTGATATCGACCGGTGATAAGGACATGGCGCAACTGGTGGGCGACCATGTCACCCTCATCAATACCATGACAGACACGGTTATGGATGCTACGGGTGTGGTCGACAAGTTTGGCGTACGGCCGGATCAGATCATTGACTATCTGGCCCTCATCGGGGATACGTCGGACAACATTCCGGGGGTGCCGAAAGTCGGACCCAAGACTGCGGTCAAGTGGCTGGCCCAGTACGAGACGATTGACGGCGTTGTGGCAAACGCCGACGCGATCAAAGGCAAAGTTGGCGAGAATTTACGTGCAGCGCTCGACCAGTTGCCCTTGTCGAAAACGCTCGCGACCATACGACTGGATGTTGAGTTGCCGCTGGGACTCGATGAACTGGTGCCGGCGCCGGCCGATGAGACCGCGCTGCTCGAGATTTACACCGAACTTGAGTTCAAGCCCTGGGTGGAAGAACTGGCCGGAGCGGCGAGTGCGGCAGCCCCGACTGACTACATCGCGATCCGGGACCGCGATGGACTTGATCGATTCGTCCAGACGGCGATGGGCGAGGAAGAGGTTGCGATCGCGCTTATGACCTCCGACTCGGACTACATGCGTTGCGACATCTATGGCATTGGACTCTGCACGACCCCCGGCCACGCAGCCTTCGTACCGATTGGCGAGGGTCATGTGATCGACCTCGCGGCGGCCCTTGAAGCAATGCGTCACCTCCTCGGCAGCGAGAGCCCCCGCAAGGTGGGCCATGACCTGAAGTTCACGATCAATGTACTGCGTCGTCTCGGTGTGCCGGTCGCCGGGATCGGTGATGATTCGATGCTGGCGTCTTACGTTCTGAATTCAGTGGCTTCAAAGCACCAACTTGACGATCTGGCGATGAAATATCTCGGTCGTTCGGCGACGAAGTTTGAAGACATCGCGGGTAAGGGTGCAAAGCAATTGACACTCGACCTGGTGGAGGATGAAAAAGCGTTGCACTACGCGGCCGAATACGCGGATCTCAGCCTGCAGTTGTCGCGGGAACTCGGCCCGCGCTTGTCTGCGGAGCAGTCCCTTGGCAGTGTTTATCGCGATATTGAAATACCACTCCTTGAGGTGTTGTCCCGGGTCGAAGGGCACGGCGTGCTGTTGGACGTTGACCAGTTGAACCAGCAGAGCAAGGAGATTGCAGAGCGGCTCGCGACGCTGGAAGCAGAGGCCTATGAACTCGCGGGCGAGACGTTTAATCTTGGATCTACCAAGCAGCTGCAGCACATATTCTTCGACAAGCTGGAGTTGCCGGTGCTGAAGAAGACGCCGAAGGGCCAGCCGTCGACGGCAGAGCCGGTTCTGCAGGAGCTGGCACTCGACTTCCCTCTGCCCGCGATCATCATGGAACACCGGGGCCTGGCGAAGCTGAAGTCCACGTACACAGATCACCTGCCACTCGAGGTTGTGCCGTCGACCGGAAGGGTCCACACGACGTATCACCAGGCGGTTGCTGCCACCGGACGACTATCGAGCGCTGATCCCAATCTGCAGAACATCCCGATCAGGACTGACGAGGGGCGGCGGGTAAGGAAAGCGTTCGTCGCTCCTCCTGGTTGCAAACTGATAGCGGCGGACTACTCGCAGATTGAACTGCGCATCATGGCGCATCTATCGCGGGACGAGGGGTTGTTGACCGCGTTTGCGCAAGGCCTCGACATCCATCGGGCGACGGCGGCAGAGGTGTTCGGCGTTGCGCTTGAGGACGTGAAGGATGTTCAGCGGCGCAGTTCGAAGGCCATCAACTTTGGGCTGATCTACGGCATGTCCGCGTTCGGCCTTGCCCGGCAACTTAGCATCGGTCGCGCGGACGCGCAGGACTACATCGATACGTACTTTGAGCGCTATCCGGGCGTGCGCCGCTACATGGATGAAACGCGCGAACGCGCGGCAAGGGATGGATTTGTAGAGACGTTGTTCGGGCGAAGGCTGTACTTGCCGGACATCAAGGCGAGCAACTTCATGCGTCGTCAGGGAGCGGAACGGCAGGCGATCAACGCGCCGATGCAGGGGTCAGCGGCCGACATCATCAAGCGCGCGATGATTGCGGTCGATCAGTGGCTGACAGTAAATAACGTCGCGGCAAAGATGATCATGCAGGTGCACGATGAACTGGTTCTCGAAGTCGCCGATGCAGATGTCGAGCAGGTGAAAGAGGCTGTTGGTGACTTGATGTCCGGCGCGGCGGATCTCGCGGTGCCGCTCGTAGTAGAACCTGGGGTGGGAGAATCCTGGGACTCGGCGCACTAAAGAGAATGAGTGCACGGAACTTTGTGGCGCTTGAGGCGTCTGACGATGAGTGATGTGTGCTCACTTCGGTAACTCCCCCAACTTTCTTGCCGAAGTCAGGAACTCTGGCCGCTCGCCCCCCTTGTGGACGGTCAGGGTTCCTTTTTTTTGAAACCGCCCGCGTCTTGAACGATCAGTTCTCTCAACCGCCAGTTCTCTCAACCACCGGTACTCTAAACGTCCAGTTCATGGTTCGCGAAGCGAAGTTGAATCCGGTATCGGATTGACAGCGTGTTCATCGTGGCCTGCTACCGGTTGTCCATGTGTTCGCTCGGGCGGGCACCGTCAGGTCTTCTTGCGCGAACGTGGATGTTGCTTGGAGCGCCGAGAGGGGCCATTTGACGGACGTCTTCGTGCGGCTGACGCGGAGCGGGATCTGCCGCGCCTCCCGGTGTTTTCATGTTCCCGTTCAGGTGCGGCGCTATCCGCGGATTCGATGGCTCCTTTTCCGCTGACGGCTCTTGTCCGCCTCGATGCGCCGCGCGTTTTGGATTCGGCGGTGAGTGGTCCATCGAAGGAGGGGCCACGTTCCGGCGGGTCCGCGCTACGAGCGTGTTCGATGGCTGTTGCCGGTTCTTCTGCGGGTGCGCCTTTCGAAGCGCCTGGGTCGTTGGTCGCGATCGTTCCGGAGTCTTCATGCCGGTCACTGATGTCATCTTGCGCGGCTCGTTCGTCCGGTTCTGAAGTCAGCCAGCGAGTGATCGTCGTTCTGAGATGGTCGCGTCCAAACCGGTTGGTCGTCGACATGATCTGCAGGGTCATCTGGTCGTCGATGATGATGGCCTCCTCCACCTGCCGCAGGGCCGCCAGGCGGGCCCCGCCGGAGAGTTTGTCTGCTTTGGTCAGCACAATATGCAGCGGTAATCGGGCCGACCGACACCAATCCATGAGGGCAATATCGAACGCAGTCAGCGGATGACGAATGTCCATCAAGAGCACGACCCCAGCGAGGCTTTGACGGTTTCGCAGATAGTCGTCGATGTGCTGTTCCCAGTCGTTCTTTACGCCGCGCGAAACACGTGCGTAACCGTAACCGGGCAGATCGACGAGTCGACGGTCACTGCGCGTACCAGCGCTGACGGCAAAGAAGTTGATCGTCTGGGTTCGGCCCGGCGTGCGACTGGTGCGGGCGAGACTTCTGAATCCGGTCAGATAATTGATTGCCGAGGACTTGCCCGCGTTCGATCGTCCGGCAAAAGCGACTTCCGAGCCAATGTCGGGTGGGCACTCGGTCAGGCGCGTCGCGCTGAGGAGAAACCGTGCAGACGCCGGGTTCATAGGTCGCGGGCGCGCAAGAAAGCGCACGCGGTTGATGGACGGTTGCCTTCCCGGGGGCGTTGGTAGCGGATAGTCATGGGGAAGAGCGCGTTAGGGCGAGGCGGGTTCACGGAAAAGAGGTCACCGGAGAAAGGAGATTCAAAGGTCGGGTTGCCCCATCGGGCGGCTGCAGTCGCAGAAACGGGCGCTTGCAATCCACGCCCGCTGAGGGGGCCGCATGCAGGGCGATTCGGGCCTTTTCCCTGTGCGCTGCGTGCGGTTATATGACGCGCCGCGTGCTGTTATAAGAAGGGTGCCTATTGTATATAATGCGCCGGTCTTTTCACCCGCCTGGATCAATTACATGTATAGCTGCATCGAATCGGCCTCCAATCGCCATGTCGAGGGCCGCCCCGCCCTGGGACTTGGCAGAATCTGCATGCTCATCGCATTGCTGATTGCAGGGCCTGCATTTGCGGAGGGTGATGCAGCCAGCGGGCAGGGCAAGGTCGCCATCTGTTCAGCGTGCCACGGCGCGGACGGGAATAGCATTCTTGGCATGTATCCGAGCCTTGCTGGCCAGAACGAGCGATATCTGGTCAAGCAGATGAGGGAGCTCAAATCTGGAATACGGCCGGCACCCATGATGACCGGCATGATGAACACGCTTGGCGATCAGGACATCGAAGATGTCGCGGCGTTCTATGCGTCCCAGGCGTCGAAAGTTGGCGGCGCGAAGGCAGATCTGGTTCCGCTCGGCGAGCAGATCTATCGCGCGGGCATCGCCCGCAAGAAGATCACGGCTTGCACGGCTTGCCATTCGCCAACGGGGAACGGCAATTCTGCGGCGGGATTCCCGACACTGGCAGGCCAGTGGCCCGAGTACACCGCGGTCCAGTTGAAGGCGTTTCGCACCGGCGAGCGCAGCAATGACGGCGATGCCAGAATGATGCGGGATGTGGCGATGGATCTGTCAGATCCGGAGATCGAAGCGCTTGCGAGCTATATCCACGGTTTGCACTAACGGCCGTTAGGCTTTGCCGGCGCGCCTGACGCCAGCCCCACTCTACCTGTTTGCACGCGGTTTGAGTGTCTGCGGCTCACCTGGCCGCCTGGCGCACTTGTCCGATGCCGCCGCGGCGAGGCATGAGTGGGTCACGATGGATTTGAACCCACGGACTGAAACGGCGTCCAATACTCCTCGGGCCTCGTCCGACCTTGACCCTACCGCGACTGGTTGTCGAACGCGAAATTCCCGTTCAATATTGCGGTGGGAAACTTGGAGGACGCTCCCAGGCTGGCCCCAAGTGCATTCGATGCCCGAGAGAATTGCCCGAAAGAACTGCCCGAAAGACGCTTGAAGAATAGATAGGAGACGACATGATGCCGCATGAGCAACTGATTCGAGCGGGCAGCAGACGCGTTCTGCCGCTTCTTCTGCCCGCGGTCGCAGCCATATGCCTCGTCCTTGGTGCGGCCACGTTCGGGTCACCGGCACTGTACGTTGAAGGCACCCACTACGTTCTGTTGCCCGTGCCGATTACGCCGGCCGACGCCGATCGCATTGAGGTCACCGAGTATTTCTCGTACACATGTTCGCATTGTCGCGACTTCGACCCGGTCATGGAATCCTGGTCTTCAAAGCTGCCATCCGACGTAGTTTTCAAGCGCACCCCTGCGATTTGGCACCCGTCCCACAAGATTCTCGCCCAAGCTTACTTTGCGGCCGATGCACTGAATGTCCTGGGCAAAATTCACCCGCGTTTGTTTGTTGCCATCCAGGATGAGCGTCGCCGGTTCGCGAAGCCCGAAGACATGGCGCGCTTTTTCAGTGAACAGGGGGTCGACCCGGTCGACTTTCAGAAGGTGTTTCAGTCTTTTGGCGTTGATCGAAACGTGCGCCAGGCGGATGCGCACGGCAAAGCCTACAAGGCACGTGGCGTGCCGACGCTGATTGTTAATGGCAAGTACCGCATCGAGAGCGGCATGACGAGCAGCAATGCAAGCATGCTCAAAATCGTAGATTTCCTGGTCGAAAAAGAACGCACGGACCGTTAGTCGCGGCGATCATTGCAGGTTCAAAAAGAGGGTGGGGACTCGCGGCGGTACGGGGATGCACCACCACGGTCGCCAGGAAAATCGGAGATTTTCGTGGAAACCGACGCCCAGGAATTGTCAGGCTGACAATGTTGGGACGAGAACCAGCTGGATGTCGCAAACGGGGATTTTGACTGTGGAGTGCGTCGACCGTCGCCTCAGAGGGCGTTAGTCGACCAACATCTCATCGGCTGATTCATTGACCCGACGTTTCAGTTCTTTGCCCGGCTTGAAATGAGGTACGTACTTGGCTGGTTTGTAGATGCCGACTTCGCCGGTCTTTGGGTTTCGGACCGTTCTGGATCGGCGATAGTGATTTGAAAACGTGCCGAAGCCGCGTATCTCGATGCGCTCGCCAGCGGCAAGGGTCTCCGCCATCAACTCCAGCATGATGTCGACCGCGAGGTCCACATCCCGGGCGGTTAGCTGGCTAAGTTGATCACTCATCCGGTTGATCAGCTCAGACTTGTTCATGCGTGATCAGAACCTTGTTTGGCCGGGCGACAAGGCCATGATACGAACTTTTATCGATATATCAATATCTTATGGGGGGTTACTAAAGTAAATCTTGAATATGGCCCGGAATTGAATCCCCCGTGTGATGCGAATAGAATTCGCCATGGCGATATTTGGCGACACATCCCCGATGTGCACCCAGTATAACCGCGCCTGCCTGCCACACCCAAAACCTAAGTCTCTTCCTTCCTCTTTGCTTGGAGTGCTGTATGGCAACCATCCTGGATGACGTTTCGCGTACGTTCGCTGAATACCTCCTGATCCCCCGGCTTACCCGAAAGGGACAGCGCACGGCTGATGTGGATCTGTCGACGCCGGTTTCTGCCGTGGAGAAAGGTAGCGATGCCCGTTTTCGCATCAATTCGCCGGTAGTCTCGGCTTGTATGCAGTCGGTTTCGGGGACAAAACTGTCAATTGCTCTTGCGCGACAGGGAGGACTCAGCTTTGTGTTTTGCTCGCAGCCGATCCACTCGCAGGTGGAGATGGTGAGGCAGGTGAAGGCGCACAAGGCGGGGTTTGTACAAAGCGATTCGAACACGACCCCGGATGCCTCGGTCGATGAGCTGGTCGCCCTGATGCGGCGCACGGGTCATTCGACCGTGCCGGTCACGAGGGATGGGTCCGCCAGTGGCGAGTTGCTTGGCTTGATCACGGACAAGGATTTCTGGGAGTACGAGGACGACCTCACTCGGCCGGTGCGGGAACACATGACGCCGATAGAAAACGTGATCTTCGGCAACGAGGGTCTGAGCCTGCGCGAAGCAAACCAGCTCCTGCATCAGCACAAGAAAGACTGCTTGCCGATTCTCAACACGGACGGATGCCTGACGGCGCTCGTATTCAAGAAAGACTATGAGGACCATCGTCGCCACCCGATGGAACTGCTCGATGAGTCCAAGCGCTTGTGCGTTGGCGCAGCAATCAATACGCACGACTACAAAACGCGTGTTCCGGCGTTGGTCGAAGCTGGCGCGGATGCGCTGTGTTTCGACTCGTCAGATGGATTCACCGAGTACCAGGCGGATGGAATTCGTTGGATCCGTGAGACCTTCGGTGATCGCGTTGGCATCGGTGGCGGTAACGTGGTTTCTGCCGAAGGCTTTGACTATCTGATCGAGAGCGGACTCGACTTCGTTAAGGTGGGCATGGGTGGTGGCTCCATCTGTATCACTCGTGAACAAAAGGGGGTGGGTCGCGGGCAAGCGTCGGCGCTGATGGATGTCGCAGAACGGCGCGACGCCTATTACGCGGAGACCGGAAGGTACATTCCTATCTGCTCGGATGGCGGGCTGACCAATGACACGCAGATCGTCATTGCGCTCGCGATGGGTGCGGACTTCGTCATG
Organism: Gammaproteobacteria bacterium; assembly: GCA_963693635.1. Classification (GTDB taxonomy): domain Bacteria; phylum Pseudomonadota; class Gammaproteobacteria; order Pseudomonadales; family Azotimanducaceae; genus CAVOBC01. The sequence continues at coordinate 11,373 of CAVOBC010000042.1, forward strand.
ATGGGCCGGTACTTTGCGATGACCGAGGAGAGTCCGACGCCAAAGACAGCGATTAATGGCCAGATCTACAAGCCATACTGGGGCGAGGGAACACGACGCGCTCAAAACTGGCAGCGATATGAAGATGCGATGGCAACCCGTGAGTTGATCTTTGAAGAGGGCGTCGACGCGTATGTACCGCTCGTCGGCAGTCTGTCAGAGGTGCTTGAGACGACGCTCTACAAACTCAAGAGTTCGATGGTTAACGTGGGCGCCGATACACTGGCTGAGTTTCGCGAGCAGTCTATTCTGACATTGGTATCTGAGCAGTCGATTGTTGAGGGCGGCACCTCGAGCGTCTTTCAGTTCACGAGCAATCGCGAGCTTGATCCGGGTTGGGGCAAGCAATAGCGGTGTAGGGATGCACCGCCATTTTCTGCAAGCTTCTTTTCTGCAGAACATGCGAGGTTTGTTTACAAGCCGACTCCCAAGAATTGTCAGGATGACAATTTGGGGACAGGAACTAGCTACTCGACGGTCGCGATGCATGCATTCGGCCGGGACGGTGTTTATAATCCGCGTCCCTGACGTCCGTGGTGCCAGGCATGTTGTGCTAGGGCCTCTGTCTCCCGTTCCGAGGGGTCGAAGGCGCACCGCAGCGACACCGAGGCGGAAAATGAGAATCCCAAGGGGTGAAGACGTGAAGAGATACCGATTCCTGTTGCTGGCGGCGGTCGCCTTTCTGGTGCCGACACACCTGACCTTTGCAACGGACCTGGGCGCGATTGCGGAGCGCCTCCAGCGCGCTGGCGATGTGTGTATAGCGGGTGACGGTTGTGCCGGCGTCGCGGTCCAGACAACTGCCGCGTCGGGTGCGTCTGCGGGCGGTCCTGAAGGCATTTACAAAGGCACCTGCTCAACGTGTCACGACCTGGGCGTTGCCGGAGCGCCGCGACTGGGCGACAGCATTGCCTGGGCGCCGCGCATCGAAGCGGGCATGGATTCGCTATACGGTAATTCGATGAATGGGCTGAACGCGATGCCGCCCAAGGGGCTATGTATGACCTGTTCGGCTGAAGAACTTCAGGCCGTGGTGGACTACATGGTAGACACCTTAAAGTAGCCCGGCGAGGGGGTCGGGTGCCCCGTTCAGGTTACTGATACTAAGTAGTGATCGGACGGCTGCGGCAGTGCATGTGCATCCTCTTCTCTCCCCTTCTCTCCCTTCTTCCTGAGTGTTGATCTTCTGCGTTACCCCCGCGCGGCGCGATGACGGTCACAACAGTCGCTCGCGATCGAGCCGTCTATAGCTGATTGCTTCGGTCAGGTGGGTGGTCTCAATCGCGGGCGAGTCCGCGATGTCTGCAATCGTCCGCGCGACTTTTAGTATCTTGTAATACCCGCGCATGCTGAGTCCGAGGTGCTCCATAGCCGTCTTTAACAACGACTGGTCTCGGTGATGGAGCGCGCAATGGTCGGCGATGGCGGCGCCCGCAAGCCGCCCGTTGAGGACGCCCTGACGCGTCAGCTGCGCGTCCCGCGCCCGCTGAACCGCAGTCACGATCTTCGCGTGGGAATGGTTCGCCTGGGAGACGTGCGCACGGGTTTGCGCGCCGCGGGAAGTCGATTCAGACGTCCCCGGTGCTGGCGCATCGGTGCTACGTTCATCCTCTGGCGCGTCATTGGCAAGCCTGTCATCGGACGGCCGTGGCGCGATGTCGTCAAAGGCAAGCCGCGGCACGTAAATGTGCATATCAATGCGGTCCAGCAGAGGGCCGGAGAGTTTGCTCCGATAGGCGCGGACCCGCTCGTCGGTGCACTGGCAACGGTCGCCCTTGTCGCCGTAATAGCCGCACGGGCAGGGGTTCATGGCGGCGATCAACTGGAAGTCTGCGGGATAACAAACATGGTACCGGGCGCGACTGATGATCACGTTGCCGCTCTCCAGCGGCTCTCGTAGAACTTCGAGCACCTGGCGCGAGAACTCTGGGAGCTCATCCATAAACAGGACTCCCTGGTGGGCGAGCGAGACCTCGCCGGGGGTTGGTGACTGGCCGCCCCCGACGATTGCGGCGGCAGATGCCGAATGGTGCGGATTGCGAAAGGGTCGACGTCCCCACGTGCCGGCATTGATCGGTTGTCGTGAAAGCGACTGAATGGCCGCGATCTGGATCGCCTGCTCGGGGTTGGCCGGAGGCAAAAGAGTGGGCAATCGGGCGGCGAGCATGGTTTTGCCTGACCCGGGCGGGCCGACCATCAGCAAGTTGTGGCCGCCTGCTGCGGCGATGCCGAGTGCCCGTTTGCCGTGTTGCTGGGCGTGAATGTCGTCGAGTGAAAGGGTGCCGCTCGGGTCGTCGCCCGGCGCGCGGTGAGGCGCGGCCACGCGGCGGACAGGCGCGAGTTCCTGCTCACCCTTCATCATGCGGGCGATATCGAGAAGGTGATCCGCGGCGACGATGCGCTCGCTGTCCATCAGTCGTGCTTCCGGGGCGTTTCCGGTTGGAATCACGAGGGTTCGATGCGTTCGAGTGCTCGCAATCGCGGCGGGAATAACCCCTCGGATGGCGCGAATATCGCCTTCTAGTCCCAACTCGCCGACAAACTCGTAGGCCGACAGTTCGGCGCTTATTTGTCCGGTCGCGGCGAGCATGGCCACGGCGATGGCGAGATCGTAGCGGCCGCCGGTCTTGGACAAGTCAGCGGGCGCGAGGTTGATGGTGTAGACCCGTGCCGGGTACTCGAAACCGGATGAGACGATTGCGGCTCGAACCCGTTCGCGGCTTTCACTGCCATCTCGGCCAGACCAACCAATGTTGTGCGCGGCAAGCCACCGGCAACATGGACCTCGACCCTGACGAGAGGGGACTCGATTCCCTGTTCTGCACGAGTCAGTGTGACGGCGAAAGACATGCGTGCAGGCTTCCCGATATTCCAGTTGGGGCCATTGTGAACTGCCGCTACCGCCAGGAATGTAGGACATGTGCGGTCGTCCGTGTGCGAAGTTGCCGTCCTCGACCTGTCATGGAATCGATCGGCGCACCAAAGTGGCTCGAACAACAACTCGTGTGCGCCGCGTTGGTGCGAGCATGACATCCCCTGTTCCGCCTCATGACCTTTAAAGCGTTGTTTCATATGCTAATAGCTGAGTTGGCACAGACGATGCTCCATGGTGCAAGCGCATCAAGTGCTGATCTCGCGATTGCATCACGGAGCGCACGCTTCTATCGTAACGGCGCTGGCAGCCTTTCATGGAACTAAAGCAATATGCCGCGTTCAGTTCCCTGCGCGACAGCGCGGTAATCCGGCACCGTGAAATGCAGTTAGGCTTCCGTGATCATTTATTGGGTATGGGAAGAGTGAGAACGTGAACAGACTCGCGGTATGTTTGATAGGTAGCAGCCTGCTCGCCGGGGCCGTAACGGCGTCTGCGGTTGAGTTGGGTGACAATGTCACTCTGGCGGCGGACTATGTCTGGCGGGGCAAGTCGCAGACCGATGAAGAGGCGACGATTCAGGGTGGCTTTGACCTGACGTCCGAATCGGGTTTTTACGGTGGAATCTGGGCGTCGAACGTTGGCTTCGATGGCTCCATTGAAGTCGATTATGTGGTCGGCATTGGCAATAGCATCACTGAGAGCGTGAGTTATGACATCCACTACGTTCACTATGATTATCCAAACCAGCCAGAACGGCAGCCAAACTCGGATTTCGAGGAAATCGACTTTAGCCTGACCCTTGCGGGCGTGACGGGTGGCGTTGCTTATTCCAATGACTTCTCGGGGGAGACCGGTACCGCCACTTATCTCTATCTTGACCTCGACCTGTCTTTGCCCAACGAGTTCGGCCTGACATTTCACTATGGCGCCCAGGATATTGATGCCGGCGGGCGACTACGACGAGTAGTCGATTTCGGTGAGCAAGAGCCTGTTTGATGCGGATTTCTCGGCGGGTTGGCATGACACGGATCTCTCCAAGCAGGAGTGCGGCGGCAAGATCTGCGAGGCACGGGTGGTTTTTGCAGTGTCGAAGTCCCTATAGCGAGGCGATAATCAGCAGGTTCGTTGCGGTGCAGCAGGTCGGCTGAGCGGTCGGCGCACCGAGTTTGAAAAACTGGCCTGATTAACTACCCCCGCAAGGGGTGACAAGGAGCGACAAGACATGAAATTGGTCACAGCAATTATCAAGCCGTTCAAGCTGGACGATGTGCGGGAAGCTCTGTCTGAGATTTCGGTCCAGGGCATGACCGTGACAGAGGTCAAGGGATTTGGCCGTCAGAAGGGTCATACGGAGCTCTATCGCGGTGCTGAGTACGTAGTGGATTTCCTACCCAAGGTGAAAATCGAGGTCGCAGTTTCGGATGAGAACCTGGACGCGATCATCGAAGCACTCACAGGTGCTGCCAACACGGGCAAGGTCGGCGACGGCAAGATCTTTGTAACTACCCTCGATGATGTCATTCGCATCCGGACGGGTGAGACCGGCTCAGAGGCGGTCTGATCGCATCGGGTCGGACGACGGTGCGCGGGTGACTTGACGCCCGTCGTCGTTGGTCTATATATCTAAGGGGCAGCAACGAAGCTGTCCTTGAGACGTTCGACCCGACGATTGAGCGTTGTGAGTTAACTATGAACGAACAAGGAGGTTCGCCATGGCAGTAGCAGAGACGAATAAGGCTGTGCGCAAGACAGCTAAAGCCAAGGGACACCCGGACGACGAGGACGTTGTCCGCACGGTGAATTCCCGTAGCCGTGGGCGGCAACAACTTGCGGAAGATGTTGATGCCTATCTGGCAGACGGCGGTGTAGTGACGAGCATCGATCCCCACGTCACCGCGGATCCACCGACCAAACCGGTGTCACAGTACGGTGGACGACCGATCTGACTGACCCGTTGGTCCATGCGGATCTCCACGGTCTTCCCGGATCGATCGTGACCCGCACTCAACAGGCGCCAATATCGGTTGCATCCTCGATCCCGATGCGCAGGGGTGAACGGGCGTGAAATTCGATCCTGCCAACAGGGACGAGATGTGCCTTGCGTGTGCGTTGGTGGAGAGTCCGGTGGCAAACGTAGATAATCCGGTTCCGAAGATCAGCCAGCACCGAGAGGGGCCCCGGACCGGGCGTTATGAGATACAGAAGCACACGCGGCGGCGTTGACGGACTGCCCTTTGTCGACGCGGTCACTATGGGGCTGGGTACCGACGGCGGCTTGCTGGTACCGGCACGCATTCCTGACGTGCGCGACGCGATGCAAGATTGGTCAGAGCTAGGTTACGCTGATCTTGCGGTCGAGATCATCGGTCTGTACGTCGACGATATTTCGGACGAAGCGCTGCGATCGATCATCGACCGCAGCTACGCGACGTTTGATGATCCCGCCGTGACCCCGCTACGGACGGTCGGCGATATCCATGTGCTTGAGCTTTTTCACGGTCCCACGCTCGCCTTCAAAGACGTTGCCCTGCAATTCCTTGGCAATGTCTTTGAGCACATTCTGGCGGATCGTGACGAGACCCTGAACATTCTGGGTGCGACGAGCGGCGACACGGGCAGCGCGGCCATCGCGGGCGTCAAGGGACGCGAAAACATCAACATTTTCATCATGTTTCCGGATGGTAAGACGAGCCCATCACAGGAATTGCAGATGACGACGGTGCCGGACGCCAACGTCCACGCCCTGGCGCTGCGCGGCAGTTTTGATGACTGCCAGGCGATTTTGAAAGGCACCTTTGGCGACCTCGCCTTCAAAGAGCGGTTCCGTCTGGCTGCGGTCAATTCCGTTAACTGGGCGCGCATCGTTGCGCAAATCGTGTACTATTTTTCGGCTTATTTTCAACTTGGCGCGCCGAGGGCGTTCAATGTTGCAGTGCCGACAGGAAATTTCGGCAACATCTTCGCCGCTTATCTTGCGCGGCAAATGGGCCTGCCAATACATCGGCTGATACTGGCAACCAATGGCAACGACATCCTGTCGACGTTTTTCAACACCGGTGTTTACCGTCGCGGTGAAGTACAGTTCAGCCTGTCACCGGCGATGGACATCCAGGTTTCCAGTAATTTCGAGCGCTACCTCTACTACTGTCAGGACGCGGATCCGGTGCGGGTTCACCAATTCATGGAGTCGTTTGCCAAGAGCGGGGAGGCGTCGCTCGCGTTCAACACGCGACGCTTCGATGAGGCTTTTCTGGCGGCGTCTGCCTCGGACGAACAGACACTGCAAACGCTCACGCACTACTTCGAACGCCATGATTACCTGATGGACCCGCACACCGCCGTCGGTGTATCGGTTGCTGCACGGTTCGACGACGGACTGCCGCTTGTTTGTGTAGCGACCGCCCACCCTGCGAAGTTCGGCGACGTCATCCAGCCAGCACTCCCCGAGGCTGACGTCTCGCATCCTACGATCGATGGGCTGGCCGGCCTGCCCACCCGCAAGACCACGCTCGAGGCGGATGTCGATGCGATCAAGACCGTGATCGAAGAGCGGCAAGCGCTCTAACTCTGGTTCTTGTCCCAAAATTGTCATCCTGACAATTCTTGGGAGTCGGTTTGCAAGCAAACCGCGCTAAGCCTCCAACCCGCCAGGTCAGTGACTTGCTGTGTCGGGCGCCTGCGCGATCCCGGCGATCGCGCCCGGCAGGTCGCGGATGTCGGTGATCGTCGCACCGGGTTCTGACGCGCCTCGCGGCTTTGCCCTGCTGTTCATCCAAACCGTCCGCATGCCGATAGCGCTCGCGGCGTCGATGTCCAGAACTGGATCGTCGCCGACATAGACCACAGACTCTGGCCCGACGCCGGTTTCGCGGAGTGCTTGTAAAAAGAGATCAGGCGCGGGCTTCGGTAGCCCGACTTCCTCCGCGCTAAAGCCGAAGGAGAAGATGTCGTTGAGCCCGAGTCGGGAGATATCGGCGTTGCCGTTTGAGAGGGCACCGAGAATGTAACTGCCTGACAGAGCGCGCAATGTGTCGAGCGCCCCGGGGAAAAAATCGATGGTGTTGCGCGCCGTCAGGAACACTTCGATGGCGTGGTGTGAGACCGCCTCCGCGTGGTCGATGCCACTGCGACGTACCGCCTCCTCGATGATGCGCCGGCGCATTTCGGTGATCCGGTGCGCGAGATCTGGTTCTCGGGCAAGCAGGTCGCCCCGGAGTTCCCGCATCTCATCGATGGTGTACTGCAGAGATGGAACTTCTGACTGCAACCAGTTGGCGAGTATCTGCTCGGCTCGAATGATGATGGGCTTCACCGCCCACAGTGTGTCGTCCAGATCAAAGGCAATTACTTTAATATCGATGGAGGCGTCTCCGGCGGTTCAAGGCTCGTCGGGCTTGGTTTTACGACGCGCCCGCGGGTGCGCGGCGTCGTAGACCTGGGCGAGGTGCTGGAAGTTGAGATGCGTGTAGATCTGCGTCGTTGAGATGTCCGCGTGCCCCAACAGTTCCTGTACGCCGCGCAGGTCACCACTTGATTCAAGGAGATGGCTTGCAAAAGAGTGTCGCAGCATGTGTGGGTGAACGCGTCCGGGTAGCCCCTTTTGTTGGTTCCAGTGCTGCAGGCGCATCTGCACAGACCGCACAGAAATTCGATTGCCGCGGTCGCTGGTAAAGAGTGCGGTTGATTCGGTCTTGGCGTGATCGGGCCGCACATCCAGCCACCGTCTCAATGCGGATGCTGCGACCTTGCCGACCGGCAACACGCGCACCTTGCGCCGCTTTCCCGTGACGCGAATGGTGCGCTCGGACAAAGACAGGTCGGCGACGTCGGTGCCCGTGAGTTCGCTGACGCGCAAGCCCGACGAATAGAGAAGCTCGAAGATCGCGGCATCACGTATCTGGTGCCACGCATCCGGCGTCCCCGACAAAAGCTGCGCAACCTGATCCGCGTCTAGCGTCCGCGGGAGTTTTCGGGCAGATTTCGGCGCGGTGATGCCGTCTGCCGGGTTGATGCTCGCGAGGCCCTCGCGCGCGAGGTATCGGTAAAAGCTGCGGATCGACGACAGACGTCGCGCCAGGCTCTTGCCGGCGAGGCCGCGATGGTGTTCCCGTGCCACGAACTGGCGGACATGGCCTGCGTTGACGTCGCGCCAGTCGGCGAGTGCGTGGCCCCGGCACCAGGTCGTAAAGGCGTGGAGGTCCCTTTGATAAGCGGTGACAGTGTGTTTGCTCAGTTGTCGCTCATCAGACAGGTGCACGATGAACCGCGCGACCGTCGTATCGCCGGTTGTTGTGTCGCCGGCTGTCTTGTCTCCGGCTGTCTTGTCGCGGGCGGGGGCGCCACTCATCAGGTCAGGTCGACGTAGCGGGGAAGCAGTCGAGCAAGGGCATCGGCGATAAACCGAATGAAGATGGTGCCCATTCC
>CAVOBC010000043.1:0-19674 GCA_963693635.1 Gammaproteobacteria bacterium
GAACAGGGAACGCATTCCGAACTGATAAGGGCCAGCGGTCACTATCATGCGCTCATGGGGCGGCAGGCGGCCGAGCAGAACGCGGGCGCCACACTCGTTCCCAGCACCGCCGCGTCCGACCTGCAGGCCGCCGATCGGCGCGATACCGGCATACACGCAGCGGCCGCGGAACCCACCAACGCCATTGTCCGCGCCCAGGGTCTGGGCTGGACAGGCGCAACACGCGAGTTGCTGAGGTTCGTGACGAGCGGGCGTATCAAGCTCGCGTTTACCTTCCTCTTTGGTATCACCCGCGTGGCGTCACTAATCGGCGTGGGTGTGTTGTCCGCACTGATCGTCGCCGCCGTCAAAGCCGGCAACCCGTACGGCGGCTTGCTCCTGGCGCTGGCCGTGGCGGCACCGCTCGCGGGCGTGCTGCACTGGCTCGAATCGTGGTTCGCACACGACTTCGCGTTCAAGCTGTTGGCCGAGATGCGTGAGCGTCTGTTCGACAAACTGGAGCAATTGGCGCCGGCCTATCTGCTGCACCGGCGCTCCGGCGACCTTGCGGCCATGGCGACCCAGGACGTCGAGACGGTCGAGTCCTTCTACGCGCACACGCTCGCCCCGGCGCTCGTTGCGATACTCGTGCCGGCGGCCGTTCTAACGACTTTATTGATGTTTGCCTGGAGTATGGCCGCGGCGCTCTTGCCGTTTCTTGCGATTGTCGTGGTCAGTCCGTTCCTGATGCGCCACCGGCTGGACAGCACCGGGTCGCGCGCCCGCGAGGCGCTGGGGGAACTGAACGCCTTTGCTGTGGATTCGATCCAGGGCCTCGCCGAGATTGTGGCCTTCGAACATGCGGAGCGCCGTGGTGACGCGTTTATGGACCTCATCGGTCGGGTGCGCACCCTGCGACTGGCCTTCTATCGCGACCTCACCGTGCAGGCGGTCGCGCTCGAAGTCGCAACGGGACTTGGCGGTCTCGCAATGATCGTAACCGGCGCCGCGCTCGTCACCGGCGGCGAGCTGGATGCCGGACTCCTGCCATTGCTCACGCTCCTTGCAATGGCCGCATTCATGCCAATCTCCGAGATCGCCCACATCGGTCGCCAACTCGCCGACACCCTCGGCGCGGTACGACGACTGTATGCCGTCGAAAACGAACCGGTCGCCGTTGCCGACGGACCGGGCGTGCCATCCGCCACAGTGCCGACAGCGGTTAAAGTGCCAACAGCGGCGGTGCATACCGCGATGGAGTCTTCAGCGACGGAGCCTTCAGCGATAAAAAGAACCGGAGCCGAACTGGTCCTCGAAAACGTCTCCTTCACCTATGACGGTCGGGAGACACCGGCGCTTAGCGATGTGTCGCTGACCATTCCCGCAGGCGCCACCGTGGCACTTGTGGGGCCGTCAGGTGCGGGCAAGACCACGCTTGCACACCTGCTGGTACGGTTCTGGGACCCGGCGACAGGCCGCATACTGATGGACGGCCACGATCTCGCAGATTACGAACTGGACGACCTCCGCCAACGTGTCGCACTCGTGGCCCAGGACACTTACCTCTTCAACCAGACGCTCGCGCAGAATATTCGCATTGCTAAGCCAGGCGCGGACGCAGCCGCGCTCGACGACGCCGCGTCGCGCGCGTCGCTTGCCGAGGTGATCGGCAACCTGCCGCTTGGCCTTGATACCTCGGCCGGCGAGCGCGGTCTGCGCCTGTCGGGTGGCCAACGCCAGCGTGTCGCCATCGCCCGGGCCTTTTTGAAAGACGCGCCCGTGCTGATTCTGGATGAGGCGACCAGCCACCTGGACGCGGTTAACGAGCGCGCCGTGCGCAGCGCCCTCGACGACCTGATGCACGAACGCACGACCGTGGTGATTGCGCATCGCCTGTCGACCGTCCGGGACGCTGATCTCATCGTCGTGATGCAGGACGGACGCATCGTCGAGCAGGGGCAGCACGATAACCTGGCAGCGAGTGGCGGACTCTACGCGCGGCTCGTGACGCGGCAGATGTCAGGTGTCAGCAGAGCAACGGGACCGCTTGCAGAAGAGACGGTCCTCGCGCCATCCTGACGCGGGCGCCCGATCACGAGCCCGGATGCTCGCCTGGGTTCACGAGTGAGCGACTGGGCGGTGATCCGCCACGCTGCCCAACAAGATGCGCCTTAGCCGACTCCTTACCCGAGAACCCCTTATCCGGGAACCCCTTAGTTGAACCGCTCGACCTGCCCTTCGTTTTCGCTCGACAGAGTTTGGACAGCGCTGGCGTGAAGCGGTACTCCCTGGCGAGATCCTTGCGATTCTCGCGGGCGCGGGCGCGCTGCCGTATATCGTGGGCGTCGTCACGTTATCACTGGCGACCAAGTTCGCAGCGGCCATTACGGGTGCCTGGGTGGCAAGTCGAACGTAGTGCGCTCAAACTGATCTTGCGTCCCTTTCTCTAACCCTTTTTTTCTCTACCCCTTTTCTCGCTGAAGGTTTCGGTGCAATGACCAGAACTATTGCTCATAGAGGCGGCACCGGTTTGCGGCCAGAGAACACGCTGGCCTCATTTCGCCACGGCATCGCGTTGGGAGCGCACGGCATAGAACTGGACGTGCACCTGACCTCCGACAACGTTGTAGTGGTGCATCACGATGCAACACTTAACCCTGCGACAACACGCAGAGGCGGCGCGTTTATTTCCGAACGCGTACCCATTGCGGCCATGACCCACAACGACCTGGCAACACTCGATGTTGGCAGGCGCAACCATAATCACCCCTATTCAAAAAGGCATCCGGACCAATTGCCTGTCGATGGGGAAGGCATCCCGACCCTGGATGAAGTACTGGATGTGTTGCCCGATGACAGATGGCTACTCGCCGAAATCAAGAGTTCCGTCACCGATAAAATCCCGTTCGCTGAAGTAGAGCAACTGGTTACTGCAACGCTTGACGTCCTCAAAGCCCGAAATCGCCTCGGCAATAGCATCATCATGGCTTTTGACTGGCGGGCGCTGACCATCGCCCGCCAGTCAGCGCCAGACTGTCATTGTTCTTACACCACTGTCCCCCGCAACTGGATTGACGGCAACTTGCCGCAAGAACACAGGGGACTACCCGAATCATTGCTGCAACGAATGCAGGAACTCTCTGTCGATCCAACCGTGGACTGGGTTGGCGGCGTGCAGCGTAGTGGCCCTTCAGCGCCCGAGCAGATTGCGAGACTAGGTGGCAAATTCTGGACGCCCTACTTTCGGGACGTCACCAATGAAACGGTTGCGCAAGCGCAACAACTTGGGCTGAGCATCATCCCCTGGACCGTTGACGACACCGTCGAAATGGCCAGGCTAAAAGAACTCGGCGTGTGGGGGATCATCACGGATCGTCCGGACAGATTACGATCCTGACGTATGGCGGGGGTCGGACCTATACGCAAGGACAGGAAACGTTACCCGAGCGGAGAGAGCATGAACACGTCTACCACGTACAAACCAACGCATACCAGCACGACAACCCACACGTTGGCGGCGCCACGAGCCGCCACAAGCGTCAGTTCGAGCGCCCGGTTGGCAGAGTACGTGTCGCGAGGTTTTATCCTGCTGACACCGGAGGACCTGGGTGTGGACGCGAGCATTCACCCGCAAATCCACAGGCAAACATCGAGAGCGCTGAATTCCCATGCGCGACAGCGCGTAAAAAGACGAGACGCTGCGACACCGGGTGACGCGCAAAGGGCTCCGGCAGAACAGGTCGGCAGGGGTCTGCCCCCGACCCCGGCTGGAGTGGGAACCGCCGCTCCGACCCCGGCGACTGAGGAGGAATCGGTAAAGGAAAAGATGATCTTCCATCCCAACCTTGCTGCACAAGTGCCGGCGCTGTCCGAGATCTTTGCCTCATCAGGGTTCACGGAAGCGGTGGAAGGCATCCTTGGCCCGGGTTGGGCGATCGTGCCTTTTGCCAGCAGCGTTATCCCGGCCGGCTCCCATGATCAGCACTGGCACAAGGACGACATGCTGCCGTGGAACGCACGAAAACCGGGCCTTCGTCACCATCACCTCGAAACCATTGACATGTTCTACTACCCCCAGACAGTCACAGAGACAATGGCCCCGACGGCGCTCGTACCCCACTCGCAATACTGGACCTTTGACCACGACGAGAATAACGACAACATCTGCATCGAAATGCTGGACTACAACTTCGTACGAGAGCGAATGGGCGAACATCCCGACCTCGCAGAGAGGGATCGCCGCTTCGACAGTGCCGTCGCAGGCACCCAGTGGCCTCTTGTCCGCCAGGTAAAGCTGTGTGTGCGCGCAGGCTCCGTGGTGCTGATGAACCAGAACTGCTTCCACCGCGGACAGCGGCGCAGTGACGACCCATCACGCTGGGCTGAGAACCCTCGCTACCTGTGGCGGTTTTGGCTATATCGGACGGCTGAGCCGCCGCTGGCGCAAGCGAGCGATCTGTCTCTGTCTAAGAATGAGAACGAGAATGAGAATGCCTGTATGCGGCTGTTGCCGACTGTGGACCCGCTTACCGGCATACCTCTGCACTCGCCGGAAGCGGCGCCGGTGTGGGAGTCGGTTTTCGCGTGGGCGACTGGCGCGGCCCCGCCAGGCGTCGCGACTCCGCAGCCCACCGGGGAGTTGGAGACGCGGCTTCATCTCCTAGGAGACGAGGCTGAGCCGCTACGCGTAGCCGCCGCGTACCACCTTGCAACGACGGCGCAGGGAGTTGACGTGCTGCGGCGGGCCTTCGTGGACGACCGTGAAAGTGTCCGCCGGGCGGCTACCCACGGTATCGTCGCCGCAGGCGCCGAGACGGCGTGCGAGGTCGCGCTGGACGTGGTCCGCTCGCCTTCAACACATAAATGGGCGAGGAAGAATGCCGCGTGGGCCCTTGGCGAGGCAGCACCCGCGCAGCCTCTCGTCGTGGACGCGCTCGGGGAACTGCTCAAGCGCGAACATTCGGTCCACGTTCGCGCCACCTGCGCCGCGTCGCTCGGTCTCGTCGGACGGCGCGCGCTACGCGACGGCAGGCCCGAGGTGGCGGCCGGGGTCGTTTCTGCGCTGGTCGAATGCCTTGATCGCGAAGAGAACCGCCCGTGCCAGGCCATCGCTCAGAATCGGGGAATCTACGACATTCGGCCGACGGATGAGTCAGACATGTGTGAAGGCAGTGCTGAACCGCCCCGCGAGCTTTCGCAAGCAGTGCTCCGGCCTGATGGCAAACCGCGCTTCGCCCAGGTGCGTTCGGCGGTTCGCGAAAATGCGCTGTGGGCGGCCGTGACGCTGGCAACGCAACGAGGATCGGGCAGCAGGCGGCTGTCCAACGCATCGATAGAGGCGTTGCGTCGTGCAATGTTGCGTGTGATCAAAACCGACAACAATATTGTGTGCTTCGGTTTCGCCCTGGACGCGTTGTGCCGGCTCGCGGCCACGCAAGGAGGCGAAGCGATTATTGAAGCGCAGCGGTTGGTGTCCGCAGAGCCGGTCGTGTGCGTGGCGAGCCTTTGGCAGACGCAGCGGCTTACCGGGGGGCGGGTGATCTGAGTGCCGGTCGAGCGTCAATGGATCCCGAACTCGTCAGTCAGTTGTTATGACGTCTGTCGCCACCTGCTCGATGCCCCGATTGCCTCGCATCTGCTGGTACACTCGGGGCAATCGGCCTTCAGTCATTGGCCATCAGCCAAGGATCGAAGCATGAACTACCTCAGCGTCGAGGACGCGCGGGACCTGCCCGGCTTGCGCCTGGCCCTGACCGCAGGTGTGCCCGGACCGTGGTCCGAGGCCGCAAAGGCCGTATTTCGCCATCACGGTGTCGAGTACGTGCCCGTGCGGCAGCAGGGTGCTGGAGAAAACCCGGAACTGATCGCCTGGACCGGGCACCGCAACGCACCGGTCGCAGTCTATGGAGACGAACCGCCGCGGGTCCGCTGGCAGGAGATCCTCGATCTTGCAGAGCGACTCGGTGCCGGGCCTGCCTTGTTGCCCGGCGACCGAGAGGCGCGTATCCGGACGATCGGGATCTGCAGCGAGATTGCCGGCGAAGGCGGATTTGCGTGGAACTGCCGGCTGCTGATGTTCGACCAGATGGTCGGGGCCGTCGGGGTAGAACGGGCGCGCCGCAACCCGATGCTGAAGGACTACCAGTACGATCCGGGACAGGCGGAGCGGACGACGCAGAAGGTCCGCGACTTCATTGCGTTCCTGGCCGGTTGCCTCGGCACGGGCGGAGACTACATCATCGGTGATCAGTTCACTGCGGCCGACCTGTACTGGGCCTACTTCTCGAATCTATTGTCACCGATGCCCCACGAGGTTAACCCGATGCCCGACGCCCTGCGGCAGAGTTATCACCTGCCGGCAAAGGCCATCGGCGACTTCGACCCGATCGTGATCGGGCTCCGGGACGCGATCTTCGAACGCCATCTCGAATTACCACTGACGTTTTGAGTGAGCCGTTTTTGAGTGAGCGGGACGAGATCTCCATATACTGATTATTGATCGCTCCTCCACCGCACGATTGAGGGAGTCATGCTGAACAAGATTTGCCTCGGACTGTTCGTTTCCTTCGGGCTGACCTGCGCCGTACATGCAGACTGGCGCGGCGACCTGACACCCATTGCCCGGAGCGACTGGCAACCCGAACACGCCCGCCATCTCCTCGACCGTGCCGGCTTCGGCGGCTCAGCCGCGGATGTCCGCGCGGTGCTCGACAGAGGGCCTGCGGATGCCGTACGGCGGTTCGTGTACTTCGAGGGCATCGAACAACAGGTACTACCACCGTTCGAACACTCGGGCGTATTCGACGAAGGCCTCGATCCGTTTCCGCCAAGCCGCCCAGCGACTACGAAGCTTGCAAAGGTCAACGGGGAGGCCCTCGGCGTGGCGGTCAAGCCCGCGGGCAACCGACCCGTGCAGCCGGTCGTCAACAAATTTTTCTACTGGCTACGCGCGAGCAGGCTGGAGACCGACCGGGTTGCCTACTGGTGGGCCAACCGCATGCTCACCACGCCACGCCCGCTGCAGGAAAAGATGGCCCTCTTCTGGCACGGCCACTTCGCTACTAACGAAGACAAGGTGCGCGATTACCGCAAAGGTCTGAAACAGCTGGAACTGTTCCAGAGCGAAGGTCTCGGCAACTTTCGTACACTCATGATCGCAGTCGCACAGGACCCCGCGATGCTTGCGTTCCTGGACGCCGGCGTCAACATCAAGGGATCACCTAACGAGAATTTCGCCCGCGAGATCATGGAGCTTTTTACCATGGGCGTGGGCAACTACAACGAAGAGGACATTCGCGAAGCGGCCCGTGCTTTCACGGGATGGAACTATACCGGGCTGGAGTTTCGGGTGGCCCCTGAACTGCATGACGATGGTGAGAAAAGGTTCCTGGGCAGAACCGGCAACTTCGACGGCGAGGACATCATCAACATCATCCTCGAACAGGACGCGACCGCGGCTTACATCGCCGGCAAGCTTTATTGCTATTTCGTCCGCGAAGATCTGACGCCTGCGCTGCAGGCGAGGCTAGGTGCTTTCCTGAAGGGAAACGACTACAACCTGGCGGTCTACCTCGGGATGCTTCTTCGCTCGAAGGACTTCTATGCCCCGGAGTCCATCGGCACGCGCATCAAGGGTCCGGTCGAGTTGGTCGTCTCCACGTATCTCAAGACCGGGCTTGCGCGGATTCCGGGCGTTCCGGACTTCAACACCGTCACGGGTTCACTTGGCCAACGGCTCATGCATCCGCCCACGGTCGCGGGTTGGTCCCAGGGCCGGAGCTGGATCACCCCCAGTCTGCTGTTCGAGCGCGGTAATTTTGTCCTCGACATGGTGTTTCCGGACATTGCGTTCGTGCCGCCCGACCGGTATCCGGGCTACGGCGGCCAGATCGTCACCGTTCACAAACGACTGCGTCAGGGTATGGACATCACCGCGGCCACCAAACCGGCCGGTGTGGACGGCGGGGCGGACATGATGGCGGCGTCCAACCTGCTCGCCGATCGCGACGAGGCGTTCAACACGCGTTACGGCAGCTATCGCGGCTGGCAGATGGCCATCGAACGCGTCAAGCCGATATCGAGGCACACCGCACGCCTGAAACTGACCGAGCAGGTACGCCAGGCGGAACTCCGGACGCCCCGCGAAGTCGTCGAGTATTTTGTCGACCGCTACTTCTCGGTGGCGATTGACGAAGAAACGCTGGCGATGCTGGCGGCCTTCTTCGAGGCGGAGCTTGGCACGAATGACATCGAGTCCGCGGCTTCCTATATGGAGGAGCCCTTGCGGGTGTTGCTGCACGTGATCCTGAGCCGCCCGGAGTACCAGCTCGGCTAAAGCGGACAGGATCGAGGTCAGCCGCCTTGTGTGGCGGGCCCGGATGAGGTCAAAAGGAAGGCAGAGATGAAAACAGAAAAGAAAATGAGTCGACGTCGATTCCTGGAAGCGAACCTGGCAGCGGCGGGTGGCGCCGTGCTCATGCCTTTATTGCCGCGCCTGACCCAGGCGAGGGATGCTAACGACCGCATTCTCGTCGTTGTCGAACTGTCCGGTGGCAACGATGGCCTGAACACGGTCGTGCCTTATACCAACGACGCGTACTACCGGCATCGGCCGGGTATCGCCATTCAGCCGTCCGACGTGCTGAAGCTGGATGACGACTTTGGCCTCAACCCCGGCATGTTAGGGTTTGAACGACTCTGGAAATCCGGAGACCTCGCCATCGTGCACGGCTGCGGTTACGCGAACCCCTCGTTTTCGCACTTCACGTCGATGGCGTACTGGCACATGGCAACGCCCAACAGTGGTGACGAGTTTGGCTGGCTAGGGCGACTTGCCGACGCGATGGCGCCGGCCACAGCGGACAATATGCTGATCAACATCGGCTCCACGCAGTCGTTAGCCGTCAAGAGCCGAACCCACACGCCGATCGTGTTCGATGATCCGCAGAGATTTCAACGTAACGGTTTCGTGCAGGCGCAGCGGGTGCTCGACAGTGTGGCGGGGAGGCCCCAACAAAACCCTGGTGGCTTGCTCAACCCCACCCGCCGCTTTCTAAACAATGTTGCGCGAAGCGCCCGCAGCACGTCGGCTCTCGTCCGGCGCGCCTGGGCGGACTACGATACGCCCGTCGACTACGGCATTGCCCCCCTGGACCTGCCCAAGGTCGCCGCCTGCATCGCCTCCGGTCTGCCCACCCCGATATACCACGTTTCCGTTCGCAACAACGCCTTCGACACGCACGTCCAACAACCCGCGTTACACAGGCGATTGCTGAGTTATGCCTGCGACGGCATCCACGGATTCATCCGCGACATCGAGCGTCTGGGTTTCGGCGACAGGGTCACCGTGATGGTCTACTCCGAGTTCGGCCGGCGGGTGCCAGAGAACGCGAACCTGGGTACGGATCATGGCAGCGCCAACGTGATGTTCCTGGCAGGCAAAGGCGTCAAAGGTGGGCACTATGGCGAACCGCCAAGCCTCACCGAACTCACCGAAGGCGACAATCTCATTCATACGCTGGATTTTCGCAGCGTGTACGCGACGGCGATCGAAGGTTGGCTGCGGCAAAAGGTGGGCGATGAAGTATTGAAGGGTTCGTTCGCAACGTTGCCCGTGTTCGCCTGACAGTAGAATTGGGTGGCGCCCGGCTCCCAGTACGAACCCAGGGCCGCATCGTCGACCGCTGCCCCATCCATCTCCCGGATGCTCGCCCATGTTGAAAGACCGCTACGGATTGCCGCTCTCCACCACTTCCAGCGACGCTCGCGACGCCTACGTTGCCGCGGTGGACTCCATGCTGTGCGCGGACCCGCGTGCGGATACGCAGCTTGCAGAGACACTGCGCGCTGACCCCGACTTCGCACTGGCACACGCGGCAATCGCCCGACAGCACCAGCTCCATGGGCACGCGGCCGAGGCGCAACAGGCCATCGAACGGGCCACCATGCTGGTCCCCGGCGCGACGCAACGCGAACGTCAGCATGTCGACATCTGCGGTCTGCTGATCGACGGGAGCAGTCAACAGGCGCTCGGCCGGATCATCGACCACGTCGAAACCTATCCGCTCGACGCCCTGGCCCTGTCGCCGGCGGCAGGCGTGTTCGGCCTGATCGGTTTCAGCGGCCGGCCCGGGCGGGAGCAGGAACAGCTTGCATTGCTCCAACCCTTGCGCGCCGCGTACGGGGACGACTGGTGGTTCGCGACCGTTTACGCCTTTGCGCTGATCGAAGTGGGTGAGCACGAACACGGCCGCGAACTCGTCGAACGAGCGCTCGAGCAGCGCCAGGGCAACGCTCACGGGGTGCACGTATTCACGCACGCGCTGTACGAAGGCGGGGACGACCGCACCGCCGCGGACTATCTCACTGACTGGCTGCCCGGCTACCCCGACGCTGGCCCGCTAACGTGTCACCTATGGTGGCACCGCTGCCTGTTGCACCTCGCGCTGGGAGACACCGATGCCGTGTGGTCCAGCTACGACGCGCACTGCGCGCCGGTGGCCTCGCAAAGCCCGCCGATCAACGTGCTGACGGACGGGGTATCGCTGCTGTGGCGGGCCCGGCTTGCCGGGCTGGACGGGGACCGCGCACGTTGGCAGGCGCTGCTCGATTACCAGCGCCGATGTTTCCCGCAGCCCGGCGTCTTTGTCGATGCTCACTGCACGCTCTCCGCGGTGGCCCTGGGCGACTGGCAAGCGTTCGAGGCCGATCTCGCCCTGCTCGAGTCCCGGGCCGTGGCCGGTAAGCTACCTGCCGGCAACGTCGCGGCCTCACTGGCCCGCGCGTACCGCGACTTCGCGTGTGAACGATGGGCGAGAGTTGTGCAAACGCTGCAGCCCATCGCTGACGAGGTGGTGCGCATCGGTGGTAGCCGAGCGCAACGCGACCTGGTGACCAACACGTTGATTGCCGCCTATTTCAGGGACGGTCGGCCGCAGGACGCACGCCGCCTCATGGCCGGCCACGACGGCCGGCAACGGTCTGTTCCGGTTTCGAACAGTCGCGGGAATGGCCAACCGGAAGCCTGAAGTCACCGCGGATGAGCCGTGGTCCTCGGTGGTCGGTCGCCCGAATATGTGCCCGACTCAACGTTTCCCGCGCCGCTTGAAGCCGGAGCCGACGCCACCGCCGCATCGCCGCGCTGATCAGGAACGGCCCGTTACAACGCCCGGTGGCCAGCGCATAATGTCCCGGCGATTCACAGAGCCGAGTCCTTTGGGGGGCACGGATCCACTCGGGATACCTGGGGGATACTTTAGGAGAAAGTGTGATGACGAAAAAGATACTTCTGGCCGCAGCCTGCCTGCTGGTCACCTGTGCGGCCTAGTCGCTGGACCTGACCGGGTTCAAGCCAGGCGCTGCACAGTTGCAGTCCGCCGGCCCGCTCGCGTTTGGTCCAGAGGGAATCCTGTTCGTGGGCGATACGCGCGCGGCGGCAGTCGTTGCGATAGTCACCGGCGACACGACCGGTGACCCGGCAACGGTCGAGGTGAACGTTGCCGGGCTCAAGCGCAAGGTGGCTGACGCGCTCGGCACGACGCCGGGCGACATTTCGATCAACGACCTTGCCGTCAACCCGCTGTCCGGCAATGTCTATCTTTCGGTATCGCGAGGCCGGGGGCCCGACTCGACGCCCGTGGTGTTGCGCGTTGACGGTAGCGGCAGTCTTGCCGAGGTGGACCTGGTACGGATGAGATCGTCGTCGGCGAGGCTCCCCAACGCGCCCGCGCCGGGCGCCACCGGCCGGCGTAACCGCAGCCTTCGGGCGGAGGCGATCACGGACCTTGCGTACTTCGACGGCCAAGTGCTGGTGGCTGGTCTCTCGAACGAAGAGTTTTCATCGAACCTCAGGAGTATTCCTTTTCCGTTCGGGTCGGTCGATGGCGAGTCGGTCGATGGCGGCGCAGGCATCGAGATCTTCCACGGCGCCCATGGCCGCTTCGAGACCAACTCGCCAATCAGAACGTTCACAACCTTTGCCATTGGCGGCAAACCCCACCTGTTAGCGGCGTACACGTGCACGCCGCTCGTGAAGTTCCCGCTGACCGACCTCACCCCGGGCAACAAGGTGCGCGGTACGACCATTGCCGAACTCGGCAATCGCAATCGCCCGCTCGACATGTTCGTCTACGAAAAAGGCGGAGAAGATTTCGTACTGATGGCCAACACTTCCCGAGGCGTCATGAAGATCACCACCTCGGGTATGGATCGTTCGAACGGCATCACCGACAGAATCGCGGACAAGGCGGGCCAGGAGTACGACACGATCAAGGCCCTGCAGGGTGTCGTGCAACTCGATCGTCTGAACCGCGACAATGCGGTGGTGCTTGTGCAGTCCGACCAGACATTCGCGCTGCTGACGGTCGCGCTCCCGTAGCGGACTCCGGTGCGTTTCACCCTGCCCTTTTGGATTCCGACGGCACACCATCGGCCGTTAGACGCCGGATAATGGACCGATCACGGGGCGCCGGAACCGCTGTTGGTTCGCGCGGCTTCTGCCGGCTGTCCTTCTACCGGCTGTCCTTCTACCGGCTGTCCTTCTGCCTTGCGTGTGTCTGCAGCGCCGCTTTCGCCGGGCCCGACCCCGACACCGTTCGCGTCGCTTTCGTCGAAGCCTCAGCCGTGGGCCCGGCACACGTCCGGGTGCTGGGCCTTTCGCCGTGCGAACTGATCCGTATGCGCGAGCCTTCCGCGCTCGACGGGGTCCTGTCGATCCACGTCGTGACCAACGGGGTAACGAATGAGACGCCTGTTTTTGGCCGTCCGGTCGTTCTTGCGGACCGATTGGTTTTCATGCCGAGGTACGCGCTTGTTCCGGGCCTTACCTATCAGGCTCGATTTACGCGTGGCCCGGACGGGCAAGTGGTAGAAGCCCGGCACCGGCTTGCGCCATTGCCGCCGCGTCCTCCAGGCGCGTGCTCGCTCTCTACCCCGGTGCAGCCGTCTTGCCAGAAAACACGCTGAGGTTTTATCTGCACTTCTCCGTGCCGATGCGCCGCGGGCAAGCCTACGAGCATATTCGACTGGAAGACGGCGCGGGTGAGCAGGTCGCGTTTCCGTTCCTCGAACTGGCCGAGGAGTTGTGGGGCCCCGAGGGGAAGCGATTAACGCTGCTTTTCGACCCGGGCCGCATCAAGCGAGGGTTGAAGCCGCGCAACGAAGTGGGGCCGCCGCTCGAAGTGGGGCGCAGTTACACGCTGACCATCGATCGTGCCTGGGAAGATGACCGCGGCCAGCGCCTGGCGGAGAGTCATCAGAAACGTTTCGTCGTGGAAGCGCCCGATGTGGTGCAGCCCGATCCGACAAGTTGGCACTGGCGCACGCCCGCTGCCGGAACGCTCGAGCCACTGATCGTCACGTTGCCGGAACCACTCGACCGCGCCATGTTGTTGCGCGTGCTCGTGCCACTGGACGGCGCGGGCGGGGCGGTCCGCGGCGCCGTCACGGTGAGCGAGTACGAAACCGTGTGGGGCTTCACCCCCGCGCGCCCGTGGCGGGCCGGGTCCTTCGCCCTGTCGGTGAGGACGACGCTCGAAGACCGCGCGGGCAACAGCATTGCCAGGCCTTTCGAAGTCGACCTGACGGCAACCTCCCGCAAGCCCCCAGCCCCGGACCACATCCAGCTGCCGTTCGTTGTGCGGTAGTCGACAATGTCAGAGGCGATGTAGCGCTGGCGCTACATTTCAGGCGCTGGCGCTGTCGCGACTCTTGACGCGCTCGAACCAGGCCGAAATGTTTGCATTTGCGGAGTTGAGTGGCTGCCCCACCTGCGTACCAAACTCCAAGAACGCATAGAGCAGGATGTCTGCGAGAGAGAAGCGGTCACCGCAGACGAAGGACTTGCCGGACATCTGTTCGTCCAGCCAGGAAAGGCGCTCCTGGGCGAGCTGTTTCAGGTCGTCAGCGGCCTGGGGGATCGTACGTACACGATCCTTGAAGAGGGCCAGGCCTTCCGCAAAGCGAAAACCATTGGTCAGCGGTTCGCTGATCTGCAGATCGATCCGGCGTGACCACATGCGCGTTTCCGCCCTTGCCTCCGGCGTGGTGCCAATGAGATCCGACGCGCCATTCTTCTCTTCAAGGTACTCGCAGATGACCGTGATTTCTGCGAGGAACGAACCGTCATCGAGCTCGAGAGTGGGGCTCTGACCCGACGGATTCCTTGCCAGGTGTTCCGCCTGACGATTCTCGCCGCCCATCAGATCGACCTGTTGTTTGGGAATTTCGATATTTCGCTCCGCCAGAAACATCCGCACGACCTTTGGATTAGGGCCCATGGAATCGTAAAGCTTCATACTTTCTCTCACCGATTAGCAGGGACGCCAGTGTACCTACCAGTGGAAGGGAAGTACCTGCACGCGCTCCGCTCCCGCACATGGTCGTCAATCGGCAACACGGCTTCTCTGGGTACGTCGCCACCTGCGCTGACCGGCGGCGCGCCCCGGGTCTTTCGCCCTGCCGGTCGAGACGACGCTCGAAGACCGGGCGGGCAACCGCATTGACGCGTCATCTTCATCCCCCCTTGCGCCACCGGTGCCATAATGTCTCGAAATTAGCGAGGTGACTGGAATGATCGAGAAGTTCTCAACGCTGTACGCGGGCCACATTGACCTCGGCGAGATGGGCCAGGAGACGGCGCCGGTCAACGATCGGGTCTATTCAAACGAGCAGCTTGCCAGCGTGTTCGAAAAGTCCGAGGCGCTGGCATTGTGTATGGACAAGCTCGGCTACGACACCCTCTGGTTCGCCGAGCATCATTTCCAGCGCGAGGGCTACGAGTGCATTCCCAACATTCCGATGCTGGCCGTGCATCTTGCGCACCTGACCGAGAATCTGCGGTTCGGCTGCGGCTTCAACATCACACCCATGTGGCACCCGCTACGGCTAGCGGAGGACTATGCGGTCGCCGACATCTTGACAAAGGGGCGGGTAACGTTTGGGGTCGGTCGCGGCTATCACACCCGCGAGGTCGAGTCGCTGGGCGGACCCATGCTCGACCAGGCGGCAAACCGTGAGATCTTCGAGGAGCAAGTGGACATTCTGTTCAAAGCGTTTCACGAAGAGTCGTTCTCGCACCACGGCAAACACTACACGTTGCCTCCCGAGGTGCCGTATCGGGGCTATCAACTAAAAGAGCTGACACTGGTGCCGCGTCCTTTCAACACGCCCGTCGAATGCTGGCAGCCCGTCGTGAGCGCAACACCTCGCGGACTCGACTTCATGGTCAAGCACGGCATCAAGGGCATCATTGGCGGCGGCTCGGCGTTGCTGGCGCAGGGTTCCGTCACGGCCTTTCAGGACGCGCATGCCCGAGCGGGCATCGACACGAAGCTTGGTGAGAACCTGTGTTTTGGCGTTTCTTTTCATCTGGCGCCAACCCGGGAACAGGCTATCGCTGAAGCCACGCCATTTTACGAAGAGCACGCGAAGATGTTTGGACCTTTGGGTTTTCTGGGTCCGCTGACCGATGAGCAGCACCTGGCGCTTGGTCAACGCGGCGGTGTGACCAACGCCGGGGTTCGCACCCTGGAGGACGCCTGCGCGGACGGCGCGTGGTACTGCGGCCCGCCGGACGGTCTGATCGAATCTCTACAACAACTGGGCGAGAGCTTTCCGGGCCTTGATTCAGTCATCGTTCAGTCCGCGATGGGGACACCGCAAACCGTCATGGTGGAGCAACTCGAGTGGTTCGCGCGCGACGTCATGCCCGCGTTTCGCTAGCGCCGCCAAGGAAGACGAGTTCCCCGCTCATGCCCCAGGCTAGCCGGCTGGTGGCGAGTCCAGCCGTATGGCCCGGCCACCCAATTGCGGCCACGCCGCCGGGGCGGCCGCTTTCGCGAGGCGTGCTTCCAGCGGCAGGTCGGAATCCCAGTGGTAGGCGATGATGCGCTGCCCGTTGGTATCGCCCGACGCGTCAGACGCCAGCCACACAACGGGCGCATCCATCACCTGAGGCTGGATCATGTTGTCCCTCTCGACTGGCAAGCTATCCGGAACGAGGTCCGTGTTGGTCAATCCCCCCGGCACCAGGACATTGGCCGTTACGCCTGTGCCGTCAAGTTCTCGTGAGGCCATCGCCATCATCGCCTCATGCGCCGCCTTGGACGGACCGTACGGCGCGCCGCCCGCACGGTACATCGTATTCATGCTGGTGGTAACGCCGATGATCCTTCCCCAACCCTGGGCCAACATGACCGGGGCGGCACTCCTGGTCATGTAGAAAGGACCGTTGCAGTTGACCGCGACGACACGATCCCACTCCTCGGCAGAAAGCTCCCAGAGCCTGTTCACCGTCCCGCCGCCTGCCAGCATGCGTTTGGGTGCAATGCCCGCGTTGTTGACCAGTATGTGCAGTCCGCCAAACGCTGCGATCGTTCTCTCAACCGACCGCTCGGCTTCAACACTTGAACTCACGTCGACAACCTGGGTCATGACGCATCCGCTGCCACCGATGGCCGTCATGGCATCCGCCGCTTCATCGAGCCAACCTGCATGGTTGTCGAGCATGGAAACCCGCGCACCTGCGCGAACCAGCGCTTCGGTCATGGCCCGCCCCAGTCCACGCGGACTGGCCGCGCCCGTGACGATGGCTACTTTTCCGTCGAGTACTGATGATTGCATGGGATCACCGTTTTGATGAGAGGCGGGGGGTCTTGATACCCCATTCGGCATGACGCTCGCTACTGCTTCCGGCGAATCTCCTCCGACAGCGAGAGCACATAGCTGCGTATCGCCTCGGACTGGTCAGCGGTCAGCTCCATGCCCGGCATGCCACTCGCGCGCCTCGACCCACCGATAACGATCGCATCCCATTGCGCGTGCGTTGTTGCATCTGCAAAGCGAAGATCTGGCACTGAGCCGCCAAAACGCGCTGTCGCATTGGCGCCATGACAGAATTTGCAGGCCTCGGCATACACAGTTTCACCCACGGCGACAACGTCTGGTGACGCGTCCAGCTTGGGCTGATCGGGCAGGGGCTGATCGGGCAGGGGTTGATCGCGCAGGGCTCTATTGGGAAGGGCTCCAACGGCTGTGGAGCCAGCCGTTAGCTGCTTTTCACCACCCAGTGTGAATGCCAGAAGTCGCGTTGGCCCTTTCGTGGCTTCCGTCGAGTGCATTTGCGGGTACTGAAACTGCAACCCGCCACCCGCGCCGATAGGTATTAGCACGTATTGGGCTCCGCCGATCGAGTAGCTAGCCGGTGCAGCGTTGATCGAAGAACCCGTCTGTACTGACCAGAGGCGTACCCCGGTCCCGGCCGCAAAGGCCTCGAATCGGCCCGACGCGGTGCCTTGAAACACGAGATCACCCGCCGTCGTCAACAACCCACCATTGAACGGAAGATCGCGATCCACCGTCCAGCGAATGCGCCCATTCGCCGGATCAATCGCAACCAACTTGCCCGGAGCATGCGGCTTGCCGTCGACTTCTCTGACCATGACGATGCCTTCACCCCCGCGGCCGCTCGACCTCTCGGTCGGCGCATCGATCACGGGAATGTAGGTGAGCGCATGTCCCGGATGAAACGCCATGGGGTTCCATCCATGCGCGCCCCACACGTTAGGCCAGATGAACGCCTTCTTGCCCTCGGGAAAATTCCAAAATTCGCCCGCTGGATCATAGACCGGCTTGCCCGTCTCGATATCGATGTCTGTCGCCCAATTTGTTTTGGCGAACTTGCCAGCGGCGAGCAACTCGCCCGTGCGCCGATCCAGTGTGTAGTGAAAGCCGTTCTTGGGAGCAATCAGCAGCGTCTCACGTTCTTCGTCTCGAATCATGAGGTCTGCAAGAACGATGTTCATCGTGGCGTTATAGTCCCAGCTGTCCTTGTCGACGGTCTGGTAGTGCCACTGGTACTCGCCGGTGTCCGCATCGACGGCGACGATCGACGACAAAAACAGATTGTCGCCCCCGAGAGGACTACGCTCTGCGTGCCGGTACGGATAAGCGCCCGAGGTTCCAAAGAACAGCCGGTTGGACGCCGGATCGTAAGTCATCTCGTTCCAGTTGTGCCCACCCCCACCGTACTTGGCAAGCGCATCCCCCGACCAGGTCCTGGCCGCCATCTTGAGGGCCGGTGTATCGTTTTCTTCCGCCTTGTCGCTCGGGACAATGTAGAAACGCCACAGCAGATCGCCAGCGAGACTATAGGCCGACACATAACCACGACCCTTCAGTTGGGTTTCCGATCCGCCGTTACCCACGAAAACCTTGCCGCCTCCCACGTAGGGCGAATCCGTTATGAAATAACCAAGGGCGTTGTCGCAGGTCTGGCGGGACCACAGGAGGGTACCTTTCGCTGCATCCAGCGCAATCAACCGGCAGTCGGCGGTTGTCAGGAACACCTTCCCGTCCCAAACGGCAAGGCCGCGGTGGGCGCGCGCCAGCCACGATAGCATGGGCTGCTCGGCGATCGCTTCGCCAACCGCAGGATCATACGACCACAATATGTCGCCACTGCTGGCATCGACCGCCAACGCGATCGAGTAAGCCCCGGAGAGATAGACAACGCCGTCGACTACGATGGGTGTCGTGGCGACGCCATCCGGTATCGGCAGGTCGGCTGCCCAGGCCAATCCCAGTCCGTCCACATTCGCTTTGTTCACCTGAGCCAGGGGCGAGTAGTGCTGGCCGTTGAACTCACCGCCCTTCACCATCCAGTTCGTATCACCGGCAGAGGCTATGCGTTCATCTTCGCCCTGCTGCGCCGCCACCACTGATGCGATGCACCAGATTACCAATGCCAGAATTGATCCGCGCGAGCGCTTCAACATGACTCACCCTCAAGCATCCTCAAACGAAATTGATTCTTCTGCGCTGTCATGGCTGCGATCTCTGCGGATAAAAAAGCCGTCAAAGAATCTGACGGAAGATCAATCGTCAGACGAATAGATGACCCAAATCTTTTCGTAACCATCCGTTTCCCAGATTCCTGTCCATTCCTTAGGCATTGTTACCGCTTCGCCTGCGTTCACGGTCATGACACTACCGTCGCTCGAGGTCAGGGTGACACCGCCGCTCAGGAAATACATAAACTCATTTACACCATAGGGCTGACTGAGCTCGAAGCGAGTTTTACCCGAGCGATACATGCCACTGACGAATTTTTTGTCGCTGCTTACCATCGTCGTGACACTACTCGTCTTATGACCATCTGCATGTGTTGTCGCGGTCACATCATCGCGCTGGAATATCATTCCTGCTGCTTCATCTTTACTGATTTTGGCTGGTAGCTTATTGATTTCGGCTGGTGTCTTACTGATTTTAGCTGGTGGCACCGCTTTCGTATCCTGGTTGTCTGCTATTGCGGGGGAAAGAAGTGAAGCACAAAGAAGTACTATCGCCAGCCTGAATTTGGAATACATCGCAAGTTCCTAACTGAGTACCGGGGAGGAGTTCTACGCCAGCACCGATCACCAGAATTGAGGAGATTGCGCCTCGTGATCTGTATTGCCCTCGCTGTCCCGAGCGGTTTACATGTCAAGTGACACGTTCTAATGTTCCATCTGATATGTCAACTGTCCCGGCAAGATTGTCCATCGCCGTTTTAAACGTGGCCGAACATCACAACATGCATGAGTGAGCGTAGAGAACAGATACTGCAGAAGGCCATTGAAATGATAGCTGATGAGGGATACGGGAGCCTCACTATGCGCGCGCTGGCACGCGTGAACGGGATGAAACTGGGAGCCCTGC
>CAVOBC010000044.1:0-19459 GCA_963693635.1 Gammaproteobacteria bacterium
CTCTTTACCCGCTGAGGACTCTCTACCCGCTGAGGACTCTAACGACCCTCCAACCGTCGAGAAGACTGAACGACCGTCTATCGCGCAACTCGCATTTCCGTCGATTCTCGGCAATCTGCTCTTCGCTGTTGTTGGCATGGTGCAGACCAAGTTCGTCGGCGAACTCGGCCCCGACGCCGTCGCAGCCGTCGGTATCGGCCAACGCGTTTTCTTTGGCCTGCAAGCCGTGATGATGGCGGTTAGTGCAGGAACGACCGCGCTGGTCGCGCGCGCCTGGGGCGCGGGCGATAAGGTTGAGGCCGGGCGGGTGACCATGGCTAGCCTCGCGCTCGCAACGGTGTTCGGCCTGCTTCTGACCGTGCCAGGAATTCTCTTTGCGCGTCCCGTTGCGTCCATCTTCGGCCTGTCTCCGGAAACGGTCGATCTCGCGGCCGAATACATCATCTGGCTTTCCATCTTCAACGTCGCCTTTGGCCTCAACTTCATCATCGGTGCCGGGCTGCGCGCGGCAGGCGATGCGTGGTCGCCCCTATGGCTCGGAATCGGCATCAACATTCTCAACCTGGGTCTGCTGTATGGGTTCGTGTTCGGCGCCTGGGGCTTTCCCGAGATGGGCGCGCCCGGAACGGCGGTCGCCGGCGGCGTTTCATTCGCTGTCGGCGGAGTTCTAACAGCAGCACTCTGGTTCAAACAGGTGTTCCGGCTGCGCTATGTCGCAAGCGGTTGGGCGCGTCCGGACCGGTTTTTGCGCCTGTTGCACATCGGCTACCCGGCTGCAGTGGAGATGATCATCTTCCAGATCGGATTTTTCTTTTTCTTCATGCTGATGGGTAATTATTACGGCACCGAAGCATTCGCCGCATACAGCGTGGGTAGCAACGTTCTTTCCGTCTGCATGGTTATCGGCTTCGGGTTCTCCATCGCCGGCTCCACGCTGGTTGGACAGCACCTGGGTGCAGGCGACCCGGACGGCGCCGCACGAAGTGGCTGGCGCGCGATGGGTTACGCCGTGGCCGCGATGGCCACCATTGGCTGGAGCATGGCGTTCTTTGCAGAAGAACTCGCCCACTTCTTCCTCACTGACGCGCCCCTAACGATCGAACTGACAACCTACATGATCGTCATCCTGGGTATTGCGATGCCGCTGCTGGCCGCAGAATTCGCCCTTGGCGGTGCGCTGCGTGGTGCCGGGGACACCCGCTTTCCACTCATCGCCACGTTCATCGGTCTTATCGGTGTTCGCTGCACCCTCACGGCGCTCTTTACTTTTCTCGGCTGGCCGGTTGTCTGGGTGTACGCAACCCTGCTGGGCGAATACCTCGTCAAGGCCACCATGCTAACGCTACGCTTCAGAAGCGGGCGCTGGAAGCACGTCATCCCACATAGCGTGCCACACGCACCCTAACGACCATTCGCCTGTTCGCTGGCCCCGGAGAGGCCTGGCCAAGTCGGATAGATCATCAGCTCCAGCAGATTGCCGTCCAGATCCCGGTATCAGTTGGCGACGCCGACGCCAGCCCTCCCCCTCTCCTCTCCTCTCCTCTCCTCTCAGCGAGAAAGCTAGAGAAAGCGCGCACGGGACATGGGACTCGCAGGTTGTTGAAAGGGTTCTCCTTGCGCCGCTCACATCCGGCGCGCAGGCGCCCATCAGGATTGACCCGATATCGCATCCCGTTCTTCAGCGTTCATACCCAGCGCTTGTGCGGTCAATCGGTAGCTCTCAACCCGAGCCGCGTGTTCATGAACCTGGCAGGCAAGAATGACCTCGTCAGCGCCTGTTTGGGTCACAAACGCTTTGATCTGGTCGCGCACGGTATCTGGCTCGCCAACCGCTGACACGGGCGGCATCTGCTTCAGCGCCTGCTGGTCGGCCGGGCTGAGGGTGGAAAGAAAATCACGGACAGGGGGCTGCAGTCGTCGCGGCTGCCCCCGGCTCATGTTGAGAAATGACTGTTGCGACGAGGAGCGCAGATACTGCGCTTCATCCTCGGTCGCCGCCGCGCAGATGTTGTAACCAACCATCACATAGGGTTCTTGCAATTGCTCGGACGGTTCGAAGCGCTCGCGGTAAATCTCAAGCGCTTGCGTCAGGGCACCCGGCGCAAAGTGCGAAGCAAAACCGAACGGCAGACCCAGCGCCGCCGCAAGCTGCGCTCCGAACAAGCTCGAACCCAGTATCCAGATTGGAACATGGAGGCCCGCACCCGGCACAGCACGCACTCTTTGACCGTCGACAGGCTCGGAGAAGTAATGCTGCAGTTCCACCACATCCTGCGGAAAGGCATTCACATCGCCGTCCAGATTTCGACGCAGAGCCTGCGCCGTCACCTGATCAGTACCCGGTGCCCTGCCGAGGCCAAGGTCGATGCGCCCTGGAAAGAGCGATTCGAGCGTGCCAAATTGCTCCGCGATGACGAGCGGCGCGTGATTCGGCAGCATCACGCCACCCGAGCCCACACGAATGCTGGACGTGCCCTGAGCAATGTGACCGATTACGACCGCGGTTGCTGCGCTCGCAATGCCCTGCATGTTGTGGTGCTCGGCAACCCAGTAGCGGTGATATCCGAGGGCTTCCGTGTGACGCGCCAGATCGAGCGTATTGGCGAGGGCCTGCGAGGCATCGCTGCCTTCGGTGATCGGTGACAGATCGAGGACGGAGAAGATAGTCATGTGTGGACGATTGGTGACGGGGCCGGCAGCATAATCAAAGCGGTTCGACGAGACCAGCGCTGCCATCCACACGCACCTTGTCGCCGGTCTTCAAGACCATCGTCGCATTGCCAGTCCCGACCACGGCCGGAATACCCAGCTCCCGCGCCACAATCGCAGCATGCGAAAGCGGTGCTCCAATATCCGTAATCACCGCAAGCGCACGGGGAAAAATGGGCGTCCAGCCAACGTTCGTGAACGAGGCGACCAGGATCTCTCCCGTTTCAAACTGGTCGGCATCGTTGTGAGATCCAAGCACCCGAACCCGCCCTTCGACAACGCCCGCCGCGCCCGGGCAACCGGTGATGACGTCTTCGCTTGCAGCGACCAGAGTCCGGTGCGAATCATGGAAGTCGGTACGGCGGCGAAGGTCTTGGTACCATGCCTCGACATCAAACTGACCCGAGATGAAATTGGGCAACATGGGCATCTGATTGTAATGATCATAGCTCTCGCGGCGATTCCGAATTTTTGACTCCTGCGCCCGGTCACCACCCAGCAGCGCATCAATCTCCAGCATCTCCAGCATGAAGATGTCGTCCCCGAGACCGGTGAGTTCGCCAGCCCGCAGTGCCAACGCGCGTGAAAGCCCCGCCAAACGCACGAGTTCTGAACGCACGATCTCTCGATTCTTGCCTGTCGTAATCGCCGCGTCTGCCTTGCGCCGAATGGACGCGAGCCTGCGCGGCGAGACCAACGCCGCCAGCCGCTGCCAGGCCGCGTCCCGCTTAGCCTGCTGGGCCACCAACAAGCCATCGATGTCGAGTTCGCGCGACTGCTCAATCAGTTTGTCAATCCAGGCCGGGTCCTCGCTCGTCGGTCGCAGGCCCGCCTCCATCTCGCTCGGGCCCCGATGACCGTAGCGACGGACAAACTCTTCGCGGGACTCCTCACCGCGAGCAACCCGGGCGATCGCCATCATCGGCCCCATGCTCTCAAGCGTCCCGCCACCGCTCAGCCCGGATACCAGCGTTTCAACATGACTGGCGCGCAGGTGAGGTTCCAGTGCACTCTTCAGGCGCCTTCGGGACTGGTGGGAACCTTCGGTCGCGACCAGCAGGACCGGAAAGTCAGCGACCGACTTGGCACGCAGCTCGTCGCCCATCGTCATCAGTCCCGCATACGTATCCACTGAGTCGACACGGCCGCGGTACTCCTCACAGTAGCGTGAAGACTCATCCGTCGCCCAACGCAGATGGCGCTTCAATCTCAACGTCGCCAGGGCACCGCGTCCGAGCAGACCAAGCGCCCACCGCAGGGTCTTTGCAAGTCCAACTTTCTGCATGGGGAGCGTCATGTCGGGCGGCACATCACCGAGCATCTCACGATACCCTTCAAGCACTGCGACCGGCCTGATCCCAATCGCACCGAGGAGACCGAAGAAGGTGCTGAGGTTCATGAACGCCCTGCCACCGATGTTGCCCAGAAATGGCGCATTGGGTGTCGCGAACACACTCACGAAGACGTGACTGACAAGTGACCAGGTATAGGGCGTCATCACCGTCGACATGGCTTCGCCGACATTCGTGTTCGTCCACAGCCAGTCGCCTTTCAACGAATCATTCCACGGCTCCTGCAACACGAGCGTCGTGATGGGCCTCGCCTGCAAGATGCTGACATCGCCTGACGCGACCGCCCACTCGATGTCCTGCGGGCTACCAAAGTGTGCTTCGATATCGAGTGCAAGCTCGCCAAGCCTGGTTGCTACATCCGCGAGTGCCACATCACCTTCATAGGCACCTGAGGCGCGGTCGATCGTGAAGTCGTTCGCAGCGACTTCTCCCGAAACCAGCGCCTCGCCGAGACCCGAAACAAAGTTCCCGCTCAATACCTGCGGGTTTTGGGAGACGGGTTCGACCGTAAACAACACCCCTGCAAAATCAGCCTTGACCATTTCCTGCACGACAATCGCAATTTGATGGTCTGTGTCTTCACCGAGGTGTTCGCTATAGCTGCGCACGCGCTCACTGCTTGCGCTCGCTTGGACCTCGCAAATCGCCGCGTCAAACTCATCGGTAGTCGCTACGTTGAGCACGGACTCGAACTCGCCTGCGAACGATGCCCCTGCGGAGTCCTCTGCGAGCGCAGATGAGCGCACCGCCACAGCACCGGCAGATGCAACCAGTGCGACGAAGCGACGATTCGCCTCGTCGCGAAACGTGTCGATCAGACCGTTGGCATCGAAACAGTCCGCGTCGAGGATGAAACCATCGGGAACCGGGAAACCGGATTGAACGAGGCTCGCGAGCGCCGCGCCCTTGCCGCCGGCCCTGTTGGTCGACTCCGGATTTGTGCTCCCCCGGTCACGCTGATCGACGTTGCCACGCTCACTGTCGTCAACGGCATTGTGTCGCGGCGAACCCCGACCCGTGAGACCGACAGTCACCAGATCAGACAAGCCGCAGATCATGCAAGTGGCTCCCAGCAGGCCGCCAGTCGTCGCGCTCCCGCTTTGCGACCCTTAAGCTGCAACTGTCACCACGCAGCGACTTCACGCTCGATCAAGTGGCCGTATTGCTCAAGCGCTCGGTCCTGACGATTCGGCAGCGTGTAGTGCGGAAAGAGATCATTGGTCCCTTCGTAATCACGCAGCACCTGGCGCGCCAGCGTGACTTTGTGTACTTCGGTTGGGCCGTCCGCGATACCCATCGTCAGCGACCCCATCAGCATGCCCGTGAGCGGCAGTTCGTTCGACGTGCCGAGAGACCCATGTATCTGAATACAACGCATGACAACGTCATGATAGACGCGGGGCATCGCCGCCTTGATGGCGGCGATATCCTTGCGCACCTTCAGATAGTCGTTAAATTGATCGATACGCCAGGCCGTCCGCAATACCAGTAGACGGAAGGATTCGATCTCGATCCACGAATCGGCGATCTTCTCCTGCACCATCTGTTTCTGGGCGAGTTGCTCACCCTTGGTTTCACGCGACAGGGCGCGCTCACACATCATGTCGAACGCACGTCGGATCTGGCCGATGGTGCGCATCGCGTGGTGAATGCGGCCACCGCCAAGCCGGGTCTGGGCAACCGCGAAACCCTGGCCCCGTGGCCCGAGCATATTGGACTTGGGGATCCGCGCATTCTCGTAGCGGATGTATCCATGCGCCCCCTCGCCCGGCGCTTCCTGCCCAACGCCGACATTGCGAATAATGTTGACGCCCGGCGTGTCGGTTGGCACAACGAACATGGTCGCGCGTTGGTGCGGGGGTGCGTCCGGGTCGGTCACGGTCATCGTGATCAGAAAGCTCGCGTAACGCGCATTGGATGAGAACCACTTCTCGCCGTTGATGACGTAGTCATCGCCATCTTCAACCGCGAGGCACTTGAATGCGGTGGGATCTGCCCCGCCGGTCGGTTCTGTCATTGAGTAGCAACTGGCGACCTCACCATTGAGCAAGGGTTGCAGGTACTTCTGCTTGAGCTCGTCACTACCGTAGTGGGCAAGAATTTCGGCGTTGCCCGTGTCCGGGGCCTGGCAACCGAACACGACCGAGGCGAACCGTGAGCGACCGAGAATCTCGTTGAGCAGCGCGAGCTTCAACTGACCGTACCCCAACCCGCCCAACTCGGGCCCAAGGTGACACGCCCAGAGACCCATCTCGCGGACCTCATCCTGCAGCGGGCGGACCAGCTTGTTGAAGTCCGAGTCGCCGTACTCCATCGCCGACCCAAGGATGACATCCAGCGGCTCAACTTTGGTGCGGACAAAGTTGTCCGCCCAATCCAGAAGCGTTTGATATTCCCTGTCCGTTTCGAAGTCCCAGGCCATCGCGATCTCCTCGGTAATTTTGTCAGATTTTTCTTGTTCTTCGTCTAACCCATACGGTTACTAACGTTCCCCGTTTCCGCACACTCAATCAAGCCAAACCCCGGTCGATCAGGTTGCTCATGCAACGCGTACTATCACAGATCAGGCGAGCGCGGGAAACTCCGTCCGCGAGCGCCCTCGCGGCACCCATCCCTGGGCGGTTTCCCTGCTATTTGGAACCTGCCTGACGACTCCTCAGTGGCGTGTTCAGGTAACCAAAGCGCGCCAACGGACAAGCGCTATTAACGAGTGCGATCGCGCTCGGGTTCCGTCGCGCGTCTATCCGGCGTCGCGGGGCACGGGATCGAGCTTTCGAATCAGGGGTCCGGTCGTCAGTCCCTGCACGACGATTGAGAAGATGACAATGACGTAGGTTATGACAAGCAAGGTGTCGCGCTCCGGGCCGTCTGGCAACGACAGCGCGAGCGCAACCGAGATACCTCCGCGCAGGCCCGCCCAGGTCAGGATCTTGATCGCATGGGTAGAAAACGGCATCACACGCTGCAGCAGTAGCACCGGCAGCCCCACCCAGAACATCCGGCACAGCAAAACCGCCGGGATCAGTAACAGGCTGGCGGCAATGGTCGAGGCGCCGAATGCCAAAAGCAGAACTTCGAGACCAATCAACAAAAAGAGGACCGCGTTTCCCACCTCGTCGATCAATTCCCAGAACGTATCCACGTGTGCTCGCGTTTGCTCGGACATCGCCCAACGGCGCCCGTGATTGCCGATGATCAGCCCGGCGACGACCATCGCGAGCGGCCCGGAGACATGCATCGCAAACGACGCAGCGTAGCCGCCCATGACAATCGCGAGCGTGATCAAAGCTTCAACGCTGTAGTTATCAACAGTCCGCAGCGCGCCGATGCCGAGCGCGCCAAGGATGAGGCCAAAAACAATGCCGCCGCCCGCCTCTTCGAGCAACAACAGCGACACCGCCGTCGGGGTCGGGTCAAAGTCGCCCGAAGCGATGCCGAGCAAGACCAGGAAGACGACGACTGCAACGCCATCATTGAAGAGCGACTCGCCGACAATCTGGGTTTCAAGCGTCTTCGGCGTGCCACTTACCCGGAGAATGCCGATGACCGCAATCGGATCGGTGGGAGAGATCAGCGCCCCAAAGACGAGGCAGTAGATGAACGGCAGCCCGATACCGAGCAGATCCAGAATCCAAAAGGCCAGGAAGCCATTGACGAACGTCGAACCCACCGTCCCGACGGTCGCCATGACCGCGATGATCGGCCCCTGTCGCTTCAGATCATCAAGGTTTACGTGCAGCGCACCGGCAAACAACAGGAAACTCAGCATGCCGTGCATCAGCGCTTCATTGAAGTCGACCTGTGCGAGCACCTGGATTGCCCAGGTCTCCATGCTGGTAAAGCCAAGCCGTCCGGCCAGCACCATGATCAGGGAGCAACCCAATGACAGCACCATGACACCGATCGTCATCGGCAGGCGCAACACCTGATGGTTGACGTAAGCGAGTATGGCCGCCGCGCTGACGATGACCGCGGCGAGGTCAAACAGGTTCAATCGTCGGTTCCATCAGCCGCAATATCGCCGGGTCCATCAGCCACATCGGGTCCACCAGCCACAATCTCATCCTTGCCAGTGCCAATGCGTGCAGCCCTCTCCTCGTCCCACCACCACGTGTCGATATGGGCGAGGCGGATCAGACGTGCGGCTTCGGGTTTGCCGAACTTGTCCCAATGCGCAACCCCCATATTCATTTTGGTCATGCCCGGAACGAAGTAGAAGTTCCACAACAAGACCCGGTCAAGCGCATGTATCGCAGCGACAAAGTCGTCATACTCATCTGCATCCTGCATCGCCTGGATGAGATGATCGACCGCTGGATCACGCATGTTCGACCAATTGCCGCTGTAGGCCTGATCCGCGGCGACGCTCTGGAAGCTGTTCGCGATGAGCAGACTCGGTATGTTGTCAGGAACAAACGCGATCGCGCCAGCATCGAAATCGCCAGAGCGCATGCGATGTAACCAGTTTGATATCTCGGGTGACTTGATGCTCGAGGTAATCCCCAGTCGTTTCAGCACCCGGGTATAGCCAACGAATGAGCGTCCCAGCGCAGGCGAGACCGCGACGAAACGGATGTGAAACGGCTCACGGGTCTCTTTGTGCACAAGCTGGCCGTCGGCCATCTCCCAACCCGCGTCATAAAGCAGTTCCATGGCGCGCTTCATGTTATCCCGGTGCCAACCGCCGCCGCCGTTGGGGGGTGGCTCATAGGCCGCGGTAAAGACCCGTGGCGGCACCTTGTCCCGAATGGGTTCCAGCAGCTTCAGTTCGCGTTCGTCGGGCAGGCCAGTCGCGGCGAGGTGAGAATCGTGGAAAAAGCTGCGCGCCAGACCATAGAAGTCATAGTTGCGCGAGTTGAGCCAAACGAAATCGCTGACAAGCCACAACGCCTCGCGAACGCGAACGTCCCGGAAGCGGGGTTGATCGAGATTCCAGAAGACCGGCCACCAGAGACCCGCCGGCCGCGCAAGCTTCAACATGGTCTTTTTGAAGTGTCCAGCGCGGGTCGCTGGAAAGTCGTACGCGTATTCCCAAAGGCGGGGCAGGTTCTCAACGTGCAGATCCACCACGTTACCCTTGACCGCTTCAGTCTGCACCTGATCGTCCCGAAAGTAGTCGAACTTCAACCGGTCGAAGTTGAAGCTGCCCACATTCGCCGGCAAATCGCGACCCCAGTAATCATCAACCCGCTCATACCCGACCCACCGCCCAACCTGGAACTTGCCGATGCGGTACGGGCCTGAGCCGAGCGGCGGTTGGACCGTCGTCTTTGAAATGTCGTTGTCGGTCCAGTAGTGCTTCGGCAGAATCGGCAGCACACCCACCCGCATCGGCAACATGGGATTGCCCCGCGAGGCAGGTTCAATGTGATATCGAACCTCACGATCGCCAACAACCTCGATATGCGTGAAGGGGATCAGCGGTTCCGTGATAGTCGGGTTGGCGAATTCAGACTTGTACGATTCAAACGTGAAGACGACATCTTCCACGGTTATCGGTTTACCATCATGCCAGCGCGCACCCTCGCGAAGCTTGTAACCGATCCAGGAGTTGTCATGCGCAAACGCAATGCCCTCAGCAAGCACGCCGTATAGCGTCGAGGGTTCGTCGAGCGCCGGGGCCATCAGGCTGTCCAGCAGATAGTTCTGGTTGGGCGACCAGATCGACAGCCCGGCTGCCACGCGCCCGCGCAGGGGCACGGGATTGAAGCTGTCCCAGGTGCCCATCTGGGGAACCCGGATGCGCCCGGCCTTGGGGGCATCCGGATTGACGTAGTTGAAGTTCTGATAGTCCGCGGGATAGCGCGGAGTGGACAGGAACGCATACGCATGATGATACGTTATGTTTCCCGCTGCAGCCGACGACGTGGAGTCCACAGCAACCGCGCCGCCGCCCGACAAGAGCAGTGGCAGAAACAGACCCCAAAGCCATGCTTTGCGCGGTTTTAACATCACACCGTGCGGTTTGTGATCATTGAATTTTCCCCTGACGACCAGCCGAGCACGCTTTCCCACCCGACATGCTGGCAGCATGAATTTGGGAGCGCTTTTGGTAGCATGCCCTTCTTACTCTTCGAAGGACACCCCAGTGCTTGATCGCTTTCGTGTTGCCGATGACATCGCCGTTCGTATCCCCCAGGAGACCATGCGAGCAACAGTTGAAGACATTTTCACGCGCCTTGGCATGACGCCAGAAGACGCCTCTCGTGGCGCTGACACGCTCCTTTATGCGGACATCCGAGGCATTGATTCGCACGGCGTTAGCAACATGATGCGCGCTTACGTGCACGGCCTTGAGAACGACCAGATCAACCCGACACCGTCGTGGCAGGTTGTGAATGACGCTGGCGCTGCCGTCAACGTCGACTGCGACGAGGGTCTCGGCATTGTCGTCGGCCCCCAGTGCATGGACCTTGCGATCAAGAAAGCCAAACAGAACGGCATCGGCATGGTCACAGCGCACAACGGCGGGCACTACGGTGCCGCCGCGTACCACGCCCAGCGTGCGCTCGCGCACGACATGGTGGGCCTCTCTATGACCACCGGCGGTGTTCTCGTGGTACCGACCCAAGGCGCAGAACCGATGCTGGGACTCAATCCCATCGGCATCGCTGCTCCCACACGCAATGCTGAGCCGTACATCTTCGATGCCTCCATGAGTTCACTTGCGGCAAACAAGATTCAGTTGCTGCGCCGCGTCGGCGGAACGGCGCTCGCTGGCTGGGTCGCAGGCGAGGACGGCGCACCGATCATGGAGGAAGGACCGGTCCCGGAGAAATACCGCATGCTGCCACTGGGCGGCACGCGCGAGATTGGCTCCCACAAGGGCTACGGCTTAATGATGTTGGTCGAAATCCTGACGGGTGCCCTGTCAGGCGGCGGCGTGGGGCCATTCAGGCGTCAGGGCAGCTCGCACTTTTTCATGGCGATCAACATCGCCGCACTGACCGGACTGGCGAGCTTCCAGGACGACATGGACGAGTACCTGGGCGCCTTGCTTGCAAGCACACCGGCACCCGGTGAGGAGCGCGTGGTGTATGCCGGCATTCCGGAGGCCGAGGACGAGGCAGATCGGCGAGAGAAGGGCATTCCCTATCACCCGGAAGTCATTGAATGGTTCAAGAGCACGGTCGACCGACTGGAGCTGAGATCACGCTTCAATTAGTTGTTGTCCCAAAATTACTGGTTGTCCCGAAATTGGTGGTTGTCCCAAAATCGTCATCCTGATAATGCTTGGGGCTCGGTTCGCAAACAAGCCTTACGTTTTCTTGACAAAAATGGCGGTGCATTCCTGCAGTGCAAGCGCATTCGCTATCCCAGAGGTCGACAACCGACGCTTATCGAAATGAGTGACGAGGCTCCGAAATCCTGGTCCCGATACTACGCCCGAACGCGGACTGAGAAACCCAATCCGCATCTGGCATTTGCACTCTCGCGCATTCGCGGACGGGCCCGCGATTGCAGGGTCGCCATGGATGGCGGCTGTGGTGCCGGGCGCGACACCGCGTTTCTCTTGACGGCCGGCTTCGACGTTCACGCCTTCGACCCCGATGCCCGGTCGATCACGATCTGCGAAGACCGATTTCGAGACCTTCTCGGCCGAGGCTGCTTCATGCACCGCGCGGACTTTGTAAGCGCTCACTATCATCCCTGCGCAGCGTTTGTCGCAACGGCGAGCCTCTTTTTCACACGACCGGCAACGTTCGCCGACGTCTGGTCGCGAATCACGAGCGCAATCGAACCGGGCGGCGTGTTCTGCGGCAACCTGCTGGGGGTCCGGGACACCTGGGCAAGCCCCGAAGCCGATACGGTCGGTGTCGTGACCGCGTTCGAATCGCACGCCGCACGCAATCTCTTTGGGGGATTCGACATCGCCCGATGGCACGAGCGGGACGAGACCGGCACAACCGTTTCCGGCAATGCCAAACACTGGCACACGTTTCACGTCGTAGGGGTAAAGCGGGGGTAAAGCGCAGGTAAAGTCGGGGTGAGTTGGGTGAAGTCAGGGTGAAGTCGTGAGGGCAATTTGGCTCGAAGCGCGGCAGTCGGCATCCGCGTCTTTTCGTCACCCTCGCAACTTCCTATACTGCGCGCTCTCTAATCTGACGAGCACACACGCTTATGGCCAAGAAGATCGACTGGTATTACTACCGCAAGCGCTGAACCACCTGTGACCGAGTCGCCAGGTTTCTGGAGACCAATGAGATTGAAGCCGCAGAGCAGGTGCCTGCAAGCCGCAAACTGCAAGTTACCGACGCCCGGGAATTACTGGAGAAGGCTTCCCGCCTAATCGCCATGAAGGGCAAGAAGGTCCAGGAGTTTGCTGTCGCCAAGTCGATTCCGGATGAGGCGGTCGCCGCCATGCTGGGGCCAACCGGCAACCTCCGGGCACCGACGGTCGTCCGCGGCAAGACCGTACTCGTCGGTTTCAACGACGAGATATTCACCAAAACCCTGGGCTAGTAACGGTTGTAACGGGCGCCGGTCCGGTCCGTGTCGGACCGGCACTCGCGCCAACGTTGCATTAGGCATTAGGAGGCCAGTGCGAACTGGGCCATCAATGCCTCCTGGCGATCCTCTCACCTCTCTTTTGCCAGACGTCTCACCAGAGGATTTCGCAAGAAGTCTTGCCTGAACCGGTCTCGCCCGACGCGAGGCCAACTCGTACTCTTTACTCCGGCAAACCGGGATTACCGATGACCAGACCCCCGACACCCGCCTTCTTGCCGTTGCTCGATCTCACACCGTCGGGCGAGGACGTCTACCTGGCTCCCGTAGCACCCGAGGAGAGCGGGCATATGTACGGCGGCCAATTCCTCGCACAGTCCCTTGCCGCAAGTTACCTGACGATCGACGCGGACCGAACGATTCATTCCTTGCACGGCTATTTCCTGCGTCCCGGCGACATCAATGTGACTACCGAGCTGCGCGTATCGCGAATCCGCGATGGCCGCTCGTTCAGCTCACGTCAGGTGTCGGCCTACCAGGCGGGTAAAGAGCTGTTTCGCGTCATGGCGTCATTTAACGTACCGGAGCCGAGTTTCGAGTACGCGGGCGCTCGCAAGCCAGACGTGCCACCACCCGGGTCGGTCGAGACAACGTACAACGAATACTGCGCCGGCGAGGACATGGAATACACAGGGCGTGGCCGGCCCATGGACATCCTGTACATCAATCCGCCCAG
Source organism: Gammaproteobacteria bacterium (assembly GCA_963693635.1). GTDB lineage: Bacteria > Pseudomonadota > Gammaproteobacteria > Pseudomonadales > Azotimanducaceae > CAVOBC01. The sequence goes on from CAVOBC010000044.1 coordinate 13,246, forward strand.
TGCGCCTGTCGGTGAACCGGTGCTCGAGGATCAACGCATGTGGATGAAGATCGTGGACCCGCTGCCTGACGGTCATCACATCCACGACCCGGCGCTCGCCTACCTGTCTGACTCAACCCTCATTGACCACGTGCTACTCCCCGAAGGGCAGCGCTGGCACGACCCCCTGTTTCTGGGCGTCAGCCTGGACCACAGCATGTGGTTCCACCGACGCGTTCGCGCAGACGAATGGCTGCTATTTGATCAGACGGTCGAGGCGACCGGCGACAGCCGGGGGCTCGCAACCGGCCGGTTCTTCACGGCCGACGGAGCGCTCGCCGCCACCTGCAAGCAGGAAGGCCTGATCCGCTGGGAAACCTGAACCGACTGACTATCACCCCGGATCAGGGAGCGCTGCTATTTCCCAGCAGCTGCCTGATTTCAGTCGCGTCAGTCTCCGACAGCTCGCTGAAGTGTGCGAGCCTCTCTGCGAGCCCCGCATTTTCTGTAGGTAGCCCCACTGCTGACGCAACACTCGGTTCGCCGGCCAACTCAAAGTACATATCGGCACAGGTGAGGTGGATATTGCCCGATGGATTGAACATGCCGTCCTCGTAGAACTTCAGCCGAATGCGCCACGCATCTTTGTCGATCGTCTCACGGCAGTGACGACAACGCGCCCGCCCGCTCGACGCACGCTCGGCACCATCCGCCCGCGACAGCCGACGATGGGCGAGTCCAACCGCAACGATAGCTCGCTGCCGCTCGACCTCGTCTTGCGGCTGTCTGGTCTCGTCTATGATCGTCTCCAGCGCATCCGGCCGCTTGTAGGCCGCACAGCGCGGGTGGTACCAATGCGTCATGTCGCCATCCGCAAACGGGTTCGGCAGCCGCTCGCCAAACCGCAGCTCAGCCTTGTCGATGCGTTGGCCACAGCCCCGACACTTGGACCGCGCGCTGGGTGCAACTTCGATCACGTTCGCCAATGGATTTACCCTCGCAGTCGCACAAATTTTTGCAGCGAGTGCATATCGAGAGGCACGAGGCCGCGGTTACCACCCCCACTCTTGATCACCTCGCCCACATACAGGTCACCGCGCGAATCCGCCCACAGGCCATGCGGCGCGAAGAAATTGCCCGCTTCAACCGGGTCCTGTTCGCCAAACCTTGTGTGCACTTCGCCGTCCAGCGTCATCACCGCAACGCTCGCGTGGGGATCGTGCGGCAGGATGTTCACGGACGGATCACGTCCGGCGCGCATACCGAGTTCAGCGACGTAGAGGTTCTCGTCGCCATCAATGTAGAGATCGTCAGGTCGGGTGACGTTGTTCCACTCGGTGCGGTAGGTGCCGTTCGCATCGAAGACCTGGATCCGCGAGTTCTCTCGATCAGCGACATACACGAGTCCGCGCTGATCGACGGCTATCGCATGCGGCAGTCGGAATTCGCCCGGGCCGCCGCCCGGTTCTCCCCACGAGAACTCATACGCGCCGGCCGCAGAGAATTTGTGCACCCGCGCATTGCCATAGCCGTCCGAGACATACATCTCGCCCGACGGCGCAAGGCACAGGTTAGTGACGCGGTTGAACGGGCCGGCGCCACGCAGGACGGGCGATTCGCCAGCGATGAAACCCGTGTCTGACGGCTTGTTCTTCTCTCCGAGGGTCTGCTTGAGTTCGCCGTCCGGCGTAAAAATCCGGACCGTGTGATCGAAGTTATCCGCCGCATAAACGGTATCGTCCGCACCGATGTAAATGCCGTGCGGATTGGTAAAAATGCCCTCGCCCCAGGCTTCAATAAACCGCCCGTCGCGATCGAAAATAATCATCGGATGATCGCCGCGGTTGAACACGAACACACGATCCTGCGAATCGGTTGCGACCCCGGCTACCTCGACAAAGTTCCAGCCTTCGGGCAGTTGCTCCCAGCCCTCAAGCACCTCATATTCCAGTCTGTTTGCACCCAGCGCCATGCCTTCACTCCCGTTGGTTTCACAAGCCTGACTGTGTTGGCAAAACCGCCACGCTGTCAAGCATCTGGACGCGACCCGAAGCACACACCAGGAACCCGTCGTGTAGACTCGGGCCACCTAATCAAACGTCTACTGACGAGAAATCGGCCGGCAATAATCGACCCACTGGATTCGATCTGGGCTTTGCCGGCAGGAAGCCCGGGCGACACCTCGTTGCGAGAGTACGGAGTACACAATGGGCCTCACAGTCAGTCATCTGTCCGTCCGCCGCGCAGCCTTCATCCGCGCACGCCCCGCCAGCGTCTGGTACGAATTCGACTCGTTCAGCCGGCTGGCCGCGTGGTTCGGCACGGGCCATCAACTCGAGGTCTTTGAACCCGGACCCAACGGCCGCATCGAACTGTCGGTCGACGACGGCGGCGATCGCCTGGCTTTCGGCGGTGACACAGTGATCTGGGAACCGGGTCTGGAATTCAGTTTTGAGGATAACTGGTTCGGCAGCCAGGCCTGGCCCGTGCCGACCTTTGTCACCTTGCGGCTGCAAGCACTCTTTGACGGCACGCAGGTCGAACTGATTCATCACGGCTTCGAGCGTCTCGGCGACGCGGCAGCGGCGACATTTGAGGGCTACGAAGCCGGCTGGGACAACCATCACCTCGCGGCCCTCAGAAAAATTGTAGAGGAGTGAACCAACGCCACGCTCTGGCATGCCGAGTGCAGAGAAGCGCAGACCTCGCATGATCTTGCAGAAAAGAGTCTTGCCAAAAAAGGCGGTTCATCCCTGCACTCGCAGGGTGCTGAAAAAGTGCTTTCCTGCACCTTTTCAGCGTCGCGGGCCTCAGCCCGCCAGCCCACCCAGCAGGCGCCGATAATCTCCTGCGAGTGCAGTCCATGTCAGGTGACTGACATCCGGTGCGCGCGTACCTGCTGACACCAATTGCGCGAGTCGATCCGCTGCTAGATCAGCCTCTGTCTGAATGCTACCGACCGGATAACGATAGGGTTCTGCAAAGAGTTCCCGATACGCCAGACGGTCTGGCACCAGCGGCACGCATCCATTCGCGACCGCTTCGAGCACCGCGAGTCCCTGAAACTCATGCTCGGCTGTCGACAGGACGACATCTGCGTCGGCGAGAATTTTCAGGTACCCGTCGCGCGACGATACGAAACCGACGTGACCAAGATGGCCCGTCGCGTCCAGTAACGCCTGAACTGCCACCATTTCTGCCGGCACCTTGCGGGTATCACCACTCAGGATGTGCAGTTTGAAGTCAAACGACCTTGCGACCAGGACGCGCATCAGTGCGAGTAAGCGGTCGACGCCCTTGTCCGCTTCCCACCGATGATTCCACACAAGCACCAGACTCTCGCTTGTCCGATGGCGCTCGCCCGACGCGATGATCTCCGCGGTATCGAGCGGCACTGGCAAGATGACACTACGTTGCTGCAGAGTCTCGGCAATGCCCGATGGCACGCCGTCGGGCAGCTTGACGAGCAAACTATCGACGCCCACCAGGAACGTGTCTCTGTTGTACGCCGAGTTGAACGCCAGCAGATCGGCAGCGAGCGCGCCATAGAGGCTTGTCACCTGTCTTTCCAGCAGATGCGACGGCGGTTCGGAAGTTGGGTACGCAAACTGGTTCTCATGAAAGTACATCATGGCGGGCAGGTTGCGTACGGAGGCGTTCATACCGCGCAGGGCAGACAGATCGGTCATTGACGTACATAGCAGCAGTTCGTGATCGCCACCGAAATCGGTGTCGTGGAAGGTCAGCGAGTTGCCGCGAAATCGCCAACTGAAGTAACGACCGGGCAGCGTGTGGACGCTGAAGGTGAACTCGGGCAAATGCCGGACGACACCGCGCCACCAATAGTTGTGGCTACTCGCGTCATACGGCGACAGAACGAGGACGTTACGACTCATTACCAGCCGCTCGCTTCGCCACGTGCAGACAGCCTGAATCGAGTCGTACCGGCCGCCTGGCGGACCGCACCTGCAGGTGCGTCATCGATAATTTCTGAGTACGTGCTCGTGGGCCGTGTCTGTGATCAATCCCTCCTTCAACAATTGATCCAGCGACCGCCGCCTCATATCGCGCATGCCGTACTCATTTTAGCCGGACGTAATATGGAACTTCAATTGATAGGATTCTCGCCGCCTGATCACCGCCCGCACCGCCGGCGTATTGACCAGAATCTCGCACGCGACACGCTTGCCACCGCCTGTTGTTGACATGAGTTCCTGATGAATGATGCCAAGGAGCGCCTCAGCCAGCATCATTCTGATATGGCCTTCTTCTGACGCCGGCACGTAGGACAGGAGCCGCTCCAGGATCTTGTCGATGGAGATCGTATGCACGCTCGAGAGGACCAGAACACCCGTCTCTGCCGCAGTGAGCGCGATACGAATGGAGTCAAAGTCGCGCATCTCCCCGATGACAATCACGTCCGGGTCCGTCCGCAGCGCAGCCTTGAGTCCGCTCTCGAACGACACGGTGTCCCGGCCGATCTCCGCTGGAGAATAATCGACTTTTTGTTCTCGTGCACATATTCGACCGGGTCTTCAATCGTGATGATGTGCTTGTTGCGCTTCCGATTGATGAAATCGATCATCGCCGCCAGTGTGGTCGTCTTGCCCTGACTGGTCGTTCCCGAGATCAGAATGAGGCCTTTGTCACGCCGACACATCTCGTTCAGGATCGCTGGCATCCGCAGTTGTTCGAGCGCCATGGGCTTGAAGTTGAGGACGCGTATCACGGCGCCCACCTGCCATTGCTGATATTGAGATCGATCCGAAACCGGTGCTCCTGCCCGGTCTTGATCAAATCAAGATCCAGGCCGGTCTCGAACGACCTTATCTGGTCGGCGTCCAGCAGCGCATAGCAAAGTCGCCGCGTGTCGTTCGCCGAAAGGACGACCTCGCTGGCCGGCTGCAAGCGGCCCGCGCGACGGTGCATCACTGGCAGGTCCGGCACAATGTGGATGTCGGTTGCCTCAAGGCGCACTGCATCCTCCAACACCTGCCCCATGTTGATATTCACCATGACCCATTACTCAACCGCGTGCGAAGCACCACGCAAGACGCCTTCATCGTCACGCTGCGGGTGGCAGGCCTCTTATGACTCATCGCCGCGCCTGACCACCGGCCGGGGAGAGCCATCCGATGTTGCTGCATACCACTTGCCATCGTCTTCAAGCCATTGGAAATCATCGTCCGGGTAGTCGACAACATCGCCGCGCATCCGCGTGCCCACCACCAGAAACTGCGCATCTGCTGATGACTGGTTAACGAGGCGGTGGGCATTGCCGTCACCCGCCGGAAAGCCTACACACATCCCCGCGGTCATCAGCGTCTCCCCCGTATCGTCAAATAGCACGAGTTCACCGCTGATCACGTAGGCGAACTCATCTGATGATGAGTGCGAATGCCGGAGCGCAGACGCGCTGCCTGGATGCAGCGTTTCGAGGTTGACTCCGTACTGTCGCAGACGAAACAGGTCGCCAAGTGATCTCGACTCATGCGTGCCAAGTGCACGATAGGGTTGGGGAATCGGCCCATCGCCTCGCCTAGGGATATCTCTCGCCAGTAGCGGTACGGATTTGGTGTCGGACATCTGAACTCCAATGTCGCTCTATCGATTCTCGCAGTCTGCCTCTGTCACGTCTCAACGCCAAGTAGAGGATCACGTTGTCCCAATCAGGAGGGCGGTCAGCGTGCAGGCGGCCCCCGGGACGCCGCAGCGGTTTACCCCCCAGACGCCGCAGGCGCTTTACCCCAGACGCCGCAGGCGCTTGCCATCTTCGCGCGTCTGTCATACAAACCGGGCAGAGAGGACACCCATATCCTCCGACTCACGAGGATCGCCGATGGACGAAGCGCGGGTAGAAGGGCTGCTTGACCAACTGAAGGCACTGCACGACGACGCAGCCACCTGGTCGCTGCTCTGTTGCCACTACGACAAGTCACTCGCCGAAGATGTCCTGCAATCGACCTACCTCAAAATTCTGGAAGAGCGCGCACGTTTTGGCGGCGCATCGACCCTGCGCACCTGGTTGTTGGGCGTCATACCGCGCACGAAGCGGTGCGCAAACGCGGCCTTGTGGTTGCAGACGCCGGCTTCGACGGCGGGGCACTGGACCGCGAAGACGATGCGGCCCGAATCGAAAACCACGACGCAGCGACGATGGATTCTGATGTGCAGCGCGCCGCCGTCAGTGCCGCGATGGACCGCCTGAGCCTGCAGCAACGGCAGATCATCTTTC
>CAVOBC010000045.1:0-19365 GCA_963693635.1 Gammaproteobacteria bacterium
GTACCGGTGGTTCAACCTGGGAGAACGTTTACGTAGCCAACTATTACTATCCAAGGCACTACATCTGGACGGACAAGAACGCTAACGGTCTGATGGATGCAGTACCGTCGCCAGTGCTCGACCCGGAGGACTCGGAGGGCTTGCTGGTCGAGATTCGGCCCGCAGTCGAGGGTGGCTCGGATACCTATCCGAAGGGTGACGATCGCAAGGACTGTGATACGACCGAGGGCCTCTGCACGTACGACGAAGAACTGCAGAACTTCGCCAACTGGTTCACCTATGCGCGAAATCGCGAGTACACGGCGAAGCTTGCGCTCGGCAAGGTTGTTGCAGCCGCAGAGAACATCCGTATTGGATACGCCAAGCTGAATGATGATGACAATCTGCGTCCGATCCAGTCGATGAATACATCGGTTCGAACCGGTGCCAAGGCGGCGTTGCTGGATGCGATCTATCTGACTTCGTCGTCCGGCGGCACGCCGCTCCGCCGCTCCCTCAACAAAGCGGGACTGCACTATGAGTGTGAGGCCGGTGACATTTTCGGCAGTGCCTCATCGTCCGTTCCTGGCGATGCTGCGTGCCCGGTCAGCACGGCACCGAACGGCAACTGCCAGCAAAGCTTCTCGTTGTTGATGACCGATGGTTCGTGGAACGGCAGTTCGCCGAGTATTGGCGACACGGATGACAGCGGCCCGACCAACTTTGATGGTGGTCGCTATGCCAGCAGCTACTCAAACACGCTCGCCGATGTCGCGATGCAATACTATGAGCGAGACCTGCACGATGGCGCTGACGGGCTTAGCAACGAGGTGCCGACGACCGGGCGTGATCGGGACGGCGCTGCCGAGGACGCATTCGAGGGCAGCGGCAACGAGTTCATGCATCAGCACATGACCACCTACACGGTTGGCTTTGGCGTCAACGGGCTGGTTGATCCCGACACGGTACCGAGCGATTACGCTGAGTCCTTTATCTGGGGTAACCCGACCACAACGGAACGCAAGATCGATGACCTGTTGCACGCGGCGGTCAATGGTCGTGGTGACTATCTGAGCGCCAAGAACACGTCTGATCTGTCTATTGCACTTGCCGAAGCGTTCGAGGAGTTCTCGTCCGGCAGCGGCGCAGCGGCGGCGGTGAGTTTCAACTCCCAGGAAATCCAGGAGGAGACGCTGGTCTTCCGCGCCTTCTATAACACCAAGATCAACACGGGTGATCTGATTGCCATCGCGCTAACCGAAGAGGGTCTGGGCGATGAGCCGGAGTGGCGCGCAGCGCAGCAGATGGATCTGGTTGGCTACGATGAGCGTGAGATCTTCACGTGGGACCCGGAGGCTGCTGTCGGCATTCCATTCCGCCCAGACTACATTGCTGATTCTCAGCGCGATGCGTTCATCTCGGACCCGGCCGAATCGGACGCATTCAAAAACACGGAGGTCACCCAGCGGGTGAACTACCTGCGCGGTGAGCGTGCCAACGAGCGCCCGGTTGGCAACTTCCGCGAGCGCCCGACTATTGAAGGCAGCCTTGGGGACATCGTGCACTCGAAGCCGGTGTTCAATGGACCGCCGAATCGTCTTAACCGCGGTGCTGAGCCGTATCCACTCGGTGATGATTCGTACTCGGTCTTCTCGGGCACCTACGGCGGTCGAACCAAGGCGATCTACGCATCAGCCAACGACGGCATGCTGCACGCCTTCAATGCGGATACCGGGGATGAACTGTTCGCGTATCTGCCGAACAACCTCATGCTGAACGATTACTCGCGCCGGATCACCGACTTGCTGGACTTCGAATACACGCACAAGTTCTTCGTGGACGTGACGCCCGCACTGAATGATGTGTTCGTGGACCTGGATGGCGATTTGACCAAGGAATGGGCGTCCGTCCTGGTCGGTGGCCATGGTGCAGGTGCGAAGGCGTACTTCGCACTCAACATTACTAATCCGGAACATTTCATCGAGGGCGAAGCGGACAAGGTGGTTCTGTGGGAGTTCACTGAAGAAGACGACACCTATCCGACCGATGCCGATGGCGCCCCGTTGCTTGTCGCCGGCGATCAGAAGCAGGACCTGCTGGGCGAACCGATCAAGGATCTTGGCTATACCTTCAGCGTGCCCACCATCGCGATGAGCAATCTGGTCGACGGTGACGGCAACCACGAATGGATCGCCGTATTTGGCAATGGATTCAACAGCACGTCAGGGATCGCCAAGTTGTATGCGCTCTTCCTGAACGGTGGCATCGACGGCGTGTGGTGTCACCCGGACATGATCCACAATGAGGTGCCGTATGTCACGACGATGCCGGCGATCTGTGACGGCGTTCAGGAGTTTATCAAGCTGGACGCAAATGAGGGCCCACGGGACGGTTATCCGAACGGACTTGGAACGCCGCGTGGCATCGATGTCGATGGCAACGGTACGATCGACTATGCCTACGCCGGTGATCACTTTGGCAACTTCTATCGCTTCGATCTCACATCCAGCGACTTTGCGCTGTGGAAGACCGAGCGCATATTCGAAGCGACCTACAACGGCAAAGATGGACTCGGGACATCGGTGCTTCAGCCGATAACGACGCAGCCAATCGTGATCGAGCATCCGACAGAAGCAGATGGCTTCATCGTGATATTCGCAACGGGAAGCTACGTCACGATTCCAGATGGCGTCAATACAGAAATTCAATCGATCTACGGTCTCTGGGATCGCTTGTCGCCGGGCCTGATTCCCAAGTCCTCGCTCGTCAAGCAGCAGTATAAGAACGTGATCGATCTGGTCTTTGGCAATGTACGTACGTTGACCAGGAACGAGGTGAACTACACGGCAGGTGGTGGCAAAAAGGGCTGGTACAACGATCTGGATGCGGTCGAGGTGGGCGGTATCTATTTGGATCACGATGTTGAGTTCCCGGGTGAGCGGGCCATTCGGAATATTCAGCTCCGCGGCGGACTTGGCTTCGTCAACAGCGTGGTACCGCAGAAGGAGGAGAGCTGTGTCCATCAGGCGGGGGGCTTTGCCCTGACCTTCTGTCCAGGAACCGGCGGCCTTGAATGTCTCGGCAACAAGCACGTCTTCGACCTGAATAACGACGGCAATATCGATGGAGAAGATGCAACCGGCGAGGATGTGGTGGCAGGTACCCGCTTTGAAGACGCGGTGCCAACGGACTCATCGTTCATCGAAGATAAACGGGTGACGCAGCTCAGCGACCAGGAGCTCGACATAACGGGTACCAACACGGCGCGCTCGGATTACACCGGCCGCCTGTCGTGGAAACAGCTCGAGGTGATCCGGTGACCGCGGTTGGTCCCGACCAAGACGGAGGACGAGACGTGAAGATGGGCGCCCGATGGATAGTCGTATTGGCCCTGGCTCTGCCCATGATGTCGGTCGGACAACCGGTCGACACCCCGGACCATCGGGGGCCAACGGTCAGCCAGGAGCCGACCCTTGAGCAGTTGATCCGCAACCGCAAGGGCCCGATTCGGGCACGCAAGGATCGCGGTGTTGTTCACGCTATCGATCTGGACCAGCGGACGGGGGAAATCAGCGGCTACTCCTACCACTTCGGGCCTCCCGCTTATGACCTCAAGGTCACGCTTCTGGGCTCGAGCTACGGGGCCCTTGAACTCCTGGAGCCCGGCATGAAGGTCGAGGTTGTGTACGGCGACTTTGGCAGTTCTAGACTTGCGTTCTCGATTGAACAGTTGCCTGCCAGCGAGGTCGTCGAGCACTAGCGGTTGCGGCAATAGTGTCCTCATGTACTCGCTCAGGGTCGCCGATTCTGGGTCGCTGGTACGGGTCGATGATTCAGGGGCCGCTGGTTCAGGGGTCTCATCCGCAAGGTCTGGCAGCGCGTTTTTCGGTCGCCGGGACGTCGTTTTGAGGAGCGTCCTGATGCGCAAAGGGTCGGTATGGCGGATTTGGGTTGCCGCCCTGGTCGCACTGTCATTTTCTGATGTAGGCGGCGCACCGGCGAGCACCGCGAACGCTGATCTTGTGTCGGCGGATGTGGCAGCGCTGACGTCGCGGCTCCGCGAGATCATTGCCGCCGAAGGCCTGACCGGGCGCCCCGAGGGGAGCGACTCGGTGCCACGACCGCTTGAGCCGCTCCCGTCGCTGGGACGCGCGCTCTTTTTCTCCACGCAGTTGAGCGGCCAGAAGGATGTTGCGTGCATCACGTGTCACCATCCGCTCGCGGGTGGCGGCGACGCATTGTCGCTTCCGGTCGGGATAGCGGCGCTTGACCCGGACGTCGTGGGGCCTGGCCGGGTTGTCGATCTGTCCCGGGACGGCGATCCACGGGCGAAGACGATCGGTGGGCCCAACGTACCGCGCAACAGCCTCTCAACCTTCAATTCAGGTTTTTACCGCCGCGCCTTGTTGCATGACGGTCGCATATCTCTGCTCGGCGAGGGCCCCGACGGCGCGCCGCTGTTTCGGACGCCCGACAGTTCGCTGCGCAATCTGCCGGATCCCAATGCGATGGGCGATTTGCTGGCCGTTCAGTCGCGTTTCCCGGTGACCGGCTTTGAGGAGATGCGCGGCTTCGGTGAATTCTATGAGCTGTCTGGTGAAGACGTGCGGGATCGCATCGCGATGCGTATTCGGTCACATGCTGCGTGGCTGCCGCGCTTCCAGCTCGCGTTTCGCGCGGCAGACCCTGCGGATAAACTGATCACGTTCGACAATATTAGTCTGGCTATCAGTGCGTACCAGCGCTCGCAAACGTTTGTCGATCATCCATGGAGTCGATTCGTCAGTGGTGAGGATGCGGCGATCAGTCGTCAGGCTAAGGAGGGCGCGTTGCTTTTTCACACGGCCGCCGCCGACGGTGGTTTGGGTTGCAGCGGTTGCCATGCGGGGGATTTTTTTACTGACGAGGTAACGCACGTTGCAGGATTTCCGCAGCTCGGTCGTGGCAAACGAGCGGATGCAGATGACCCGGGCGCGTACCTCGTGTCCCAAAAGGACGTGGACCGATACGGATTTCGCACGCCGACGCTGCTCAATGTGACTGCAACTGGCCCCTGGGGGCACGCAGGCGCCTTTGCCACGCTTGCTGAACTGGTTGGCTATCACAGTAACGCCGCGATCGCTTCCGCTAACTACGACTACAAGTTCCGTCACTTGCCGCAGTTTCAGGGCCATCCAGATCCCTACCCTGCGGCCCGTGAGTTGACCATGAGGGCTGTCGCCAGACTGAGTGACAAGCTGCCGGGGCGGTCGCCATCAGCCCCTGAATCACAAGCGTTGGTCGCGTTCTTGCAGTCGTTGACGGACCCCTGTGTCACCTCGCGAATATGTCTGCAGCCCTGGATGGCGGTCACTGATGACAATTTGGATGGCATGGCGTTGCAACCTTCGTTCCGGCAATTTGTAGATCTGGGCAACGTACCGCACCACGTCAATTCAACGTCTCCGTCCGCGCCGGCGTTGATCCGGGCTGCACTCCCCGCGCCTGACCCTGCGATGTTGGCCGCGACCCGGTCCGCGCTAATTCGATGCGGCGCGTATAAGCCGCGGGTGCCGGGGGAGGGGCGGCAGGTGTTTGTCGACCGGGGGCGCGACCTGGGTTTGCAGCACGAACATCACGTACCCGCGGAAATGTGGTACGGACGGCGGTACTCATTTACCGTCGAGTTTGCGCTCGCGAACGGTCCGGTGGCGGCAAGCGACCTGAATGGCGACTGTTGGCCCGATCTTCTTTTCGGCGATTTCGAATCGGGTGAGGCGTTGGTGCGTGTGTACTGGAACCGTGCCGGTGCGTCCTTCGATGCAGACAAGTTGGACCTTGCCGAATTGCCGGACGCCATCGGCTCGCTTGGACTTGCTGATCTGAACGGTGACTATCAAATTGATCTCGCGGTCGGCAACCTCTTCGGCGGACGCGAATCGGTGGTCTACCAGAGTTTGCCCGACGCCCGCCTGAAAGCGGTGCAGCGCATTAGCATGTCCAAGGGCGCAATCGGCTTCGCATTCGGCGATATAGCGGGTGATGCCGCCGTCGATGTATTTGTTGCCCATTGGGACATAATCGCCAAACCGGCACGGGCACCGGCGATGATGGAGAACCGGGGCGGTTTTCTGTACCCGGTGGACGACGATGTGGGTACCAGCGGTGCGGACCTTGAGCAGAACTTCCACTTCTCGCCTGGATTCGCCGACATTGATCTCGATGGCGATCTGGATCTCACGATTGCGTCTGACTTCGGCACCAGTGAAGTCCTGCGCAATGATGACGGGCGCTTTGACGTGATCACGGACCGCGCCGTGATCAACGACGAGAACGGCATGGGATCAGCGATCGGCGACTTCAATAACGATGGCGTGCCCGACTGGTTTGTGACGGCGATCCGCAACTACAAGAATACGGGCGATTTCAAGTGGGGCATCAGTGGCAACCGGTTGTATCTCGGGGACCGCACCGCTTCAACCGGATTCCGCGATGCGACGGAAGGCTCCGGCGTGCGTGATGGCGCGTGGGGATGGGGCGCATGCGCCGCGGACTTCAACAACGATGGCTGGCTGGATTTGTTCCATGAGAACGGGTTCGGAGCGATGCCGGATTACGCGAGGTCCCATATCCCTGATTACATGATGGCGTTTCTGCCGGCCAATTATGCAGACTTCCACACCGACCACCCGCGTCTCTTTATCAATAAAGGCATCAATAAAGGCACTAACACGGGCGCCAACAGTGGTGACGTACGATTCGAGGATGAGTCAGCCGCGTGGGGCCTTGACATGCAGACCAATGGGCGTGGCGTTGTCTGTGTGGATTACGACCGCGACGGTGATATTGATGTGGTTCTAACGGAGAATGTTGCTGCGCCGCGCTTGCTTGAGAACCGTACGCGTGGATTAGGGGCGGCTCGCTTCATCGGGTTTCACGTGTTGGCGAGCCCGCCGAACACCCAGGCGCTGGGCGCCACATTGACCCTGAAAGCGGGCGGAATGACCCAACAGCGCCAGGTGTTGGCGAACAGCAATTATCAAAGCCAAAACCCGGCGACAATTCACTTCGGCGTGGGATCAAGCGAGGTTGTCACTGAACTTCATGTGCGTTGGCCCGACGGCATCGAGGAGACCCTGGCCGACATCCCCACTGACCAGTACTACCCGTTGTTGCACCCCCAGCTGCGCAGCAGCGGTAAGTAGGGAGCTGCGCAGCGATTCACCAGTCGGGTATGTACGGTCTCGTATGCCATGGCCATAAACGCGCGCGGGGAACGCACAATCACTCGTCCTGGTACTCCCGATCTGCGCGCTTGCCGCGATAGACCCGCATGTCGATTGCGCGAATGACATCGGGTTTCAACCTGAACAGCAAACGTGGCTCAGTGCGCATGTTGTCGAAAAAACGTTCGACCGCCGCATCGTTCGCCGGGTCGTCCCGGCCGATGTACTTTTGTGCCAGACGATGAGAGATGGGCCAGATGTCGAAGTCCGTCATCAGCCGGGTAGTCGCACGACCATCAATGCCGATGTGTCCGGCAAGCGGCGCTGCCGCTTCGATACAGAGAGAACAGCGGGGGTCGTTCTGAAGCTGGCGACACCAGATGCGGTTGACCGTTCCCGTTAGCCAGAAGTCGCCATCGTCGTGCAGCCACCAGACAGGAACGGTGTACGGCAGTCCGTCGCGCCGTAGCGTTGCGATGACGCCAACATGGGGCTGTAGCAGGAACTCGGCTTGCACGGCTGCGGTCATTCGCGGCATGAATCGAGCTCCCAAAAGGCGTCGATGTGGCAGAACAATGACGATCAAGGCTGCCACAATCAACTCCAGCAAGGGTACTGCAACTCGAACATCGATCTGGCGCGGCAGCCAACGCGAGCCAGGCGGGTTGCCGGTTGTGCGTGCTGCGCGGATTTGCGGCGTAGTATCTGGGCGAGACATGGGAGAGATCTTAACGACAGGAGTATGGCGTATGGAATGGTTTGGGGACGCGTCGACATCGCGTAATGTGACCGATCGGGGCTTCAGGATGGAGGTCGACGGTCGGGTTGTGCCCGGCGTCCTGTGGACGCCGGCTGCGGGCGATGCAGGCGCACTGGTGTTGCTCGGCCATGGCGGCGGCGCGAACAAGCGCGCCCCTTACATCGTTGCGGTCGCGCGCCAGTTGGTCCGCCACCATGGGATTGCGGCGATCGCGATCGATGGCCCGGGGCACGGCGACCGGGAGGATGCTTCGGGGTTCGATGAGGGTTGGGAACCCGCAGGCGCGACATCCGACATCATCGTCGATTGGCAACGCGCGCTTGATCAGGGCCTCGATCACCTTGGCGTGATGCCTGTCGGTTACTTCGGGCTATCGATGGGCACGATGATGGGCCTGCCGCTCGTCGCGGCAGAACCGCGGATCACGGCAGCCGTCCTCGGCTTGATGGGCACCTGGGGGCCCAATCGGGAAGCATTGGTGGCGGCGGCGCCGAAGGTCGGGATTCCGCTGCGTTTCCTGCTGCAATGGGATGACGAGATCGTACCGCGCGACCGGTGCCTCGCACTCTTTGACCTGATCGGAAGTCGCAAGAAGTGCCTCCATGCCAATCCCGGGCCCCATGCCGACGTCCCTGCCACCGAGATGCGGGGTGTGTCACAATTCCTGGGCGAGCATCTGGTGTGACCGGTACTGTTCGCGCCGGACGTCTGAAGGAGGACGGGTCTGGCCCGCAATCGAAAGTTGTGACGGTTTGAAAGGGTTCGCGGAGATGGCGAGTCGATACTGTCCGTACTCTTGATACTGTTGAGTCAGGGGCCTCAGGGGCTTCAGGAAGCGCAAAGGATGACGATTGAAGGAGAGTTGTGTTGATTGAGCCTGGAATGATTGTCGGTTTTCATTACACCTTGCGCGATGACACAGGCGACGAGATCGAGAACAATCGCGATGAGTCTCCACGGGCGTTTCTGTTTGGTCGTGGCCAGGTAATGCCGGGCATAGAATCGGCCATCCGCGGTAAGTCCGCCGGCGACAGTGTCTCGGTGACATTGCCACCCGAGCGCGCCTACGGACTGCCGAAGCCGGACTCGATTCAGCGGTTGCCGACCAAGTATCTGGTGAATGCGCCGAAGCGGTTGAAGCCGGGGATGCCCGTGTCGTTCAGCACGAATCAGGGGGAAAAGACCGCGGTCCTCGTGAAAGTTGGCAAGTTCAACGTGGACGTTGATACCAACCATCCGCTCGCCGGCAAGGCGGTGACCTTCGACATCGACATTCGGGACGTGCGGGCGGCGACGGCCGAGGAACTCGCCCATGGACACGCACACGGCCAGGGAGGCCATCACCACTAAGCGGTTGGCGACAGGATGTACCGACACATCCATCACCTGTCTGGCGGTCCGGGGCGCGATGGGAAAGGTGGGAACATGAGGGAAGGTTGATGGATCGAGACTGCCTCGCGGCAATGCTGACAGACGATGAGCGGGCAGCGTTTGAGCGTGACGGATACCTGATCGTCCCGGATGCGTTGTCGCCCGCGGTTGTGTCCCGCCTCGCTAGCCTGCTGGATGTGATGGCCGTCGAGCGCGTTGCAGAGACTGAGGAAGATGGCCGCCTGCACCTGCGGGATTTCCTGCTTCGGGACCCGGCCTTCATGGATCTGCTCGACTGGCCGGCAACCTTTCCAAAGATCTGGGCCATGCTCGGGTGGCACATCCAGCTCTATATCTCCCACGCGGACATTACGCCGCCGGTGGCGCCCGCGGCGGAACCGGAGCGACTTGGTTGGCACCAGGACTCCGGCCGGGTCAACCTGGAACTTGAGACGGACCCGAGGCCCCGGCTATCGGTCAAGATCGGTTATTTCCTGACCGACACAACGACACCGGGTTGCGGCAACTTATGGGTTCTGCCCGGCAGCCATCTCTTCAATGCCATCGACTATCCGGATGATGAGATCGCGAACCCCGTGGGTGCGATTCCGGTGTGTGTTCCGCCAGGAACGGCGGTCTTTTTCGATCGCAGGGTCTGGCATTCGCGCAGCCCCAATACGTCTGGGCAGACGCGCAAAGCCATCTTCTATGGCTACAGCTATCGGTGGCTGCGTCCCCGGGACAATCTCAGGATAGAGGATTATCCCGCGGTCACGGATCCAGTGCGGCGGCAACTGCTGGGCGCTGTGCACGATGGTCATGGCTACTCATCCCCGCTGCCAGAGGACGTGCCACTTAAGGGCTGGCTGGTAGACGCGTTGGGCGAGGACGCGGTCGCTCCCTGACACCGAGACACGTCATTTGCGCTTGATTCACCCCTCGGCCAAGCGCCTGAAGTGGGTCGCGAAACCAGTGATCAAGCTTTCCGTATTGTCCCGGCAGATGCTCTTGTTCGTCGATATATTTTACACCTTGGGGCCGTTCATCGGCTGACGAATATCTAAGTAATTGAAAAGTGGAGTAAAAATACTGTTGGCACGGTACATGCGGGACGTATGGTCTTTCATGTTTTTTTGGAAATGGCTATGAAGTTTTTTCGGTATCTCACGCTTTGTTTGGTCGCAACGACCTATGCGACCGGAGCACACGCCCTGGCGATTGACTTCTCGGGCGGTTCGTTGCACGGGTCTTCAGGAAGTCTGATCACCGAGCAGACTATCGCTACGGAACTCGAGGTCACCTGGACGCTCGATACGAGCACATTTGTGACTGATGGCAGTCACGACATGTTGACCCATGCGGGCTTCAAGATTGGCGGCACGGCGACGTTTGAATCGGCTGATCCCGCATTGACGGGCACAGTCTCGGCAACAGCAGTCAGCAATCATGGTTGTGGGTCCGAAGACAGTTCGGGCTTCATCTGCTTTGCCATTGATGCGCCCTACTACGATGCGGTCGCGGGAGACCAGGTATCGATCACCTTTACCTATACGCTGGATGGCGCAATGTTGCCGGCCGTGCTTGCCATCAGTGACATGTCGTTTGCCGGCAACTACGGTCTGGGTTCTGGTTGGGTCATTTCCGAGGGCGGGGGAAGTCCCTCAGCGGTCTCGGAGCCATCCACACTCGGCGCATTTGGTTCTGCGCTTGCCTTCGCTGGACTTGCGCGGCGCCGGCTGCGGTCATCAGTCACCCTCTAAGTCGGGTTGCGTGTAAGTCGCACGCGCTGGAAAAAACCCGCGAGAGCGGGTTTTTTTGGGTCAGATTTCTCCTCACCCTATTCGGTCGGCCTCATTGGCGCAGGTCTCGTTCTCATCGGTGCAATTCGGCGCAGGCGCAGCGCCAACCTTTTTGCCTGAAACGGCAGCCCTGCGGTATTGCGGTCGGACAAGACGCACTCTCGGGTGCAGCAATTAGCCCCCTCAATCTGACCACAAGTTCTACCGCGACATGACCGGCATCCGGCCTGGACGGCGAATCTATCGGGTGTCGGTCATTTTTGTCAGGGTGCAGACGACGATAAAAAAGAGCGGCCAGGGTGGCCGGTCTTTTTCGTTTCCGGTGCCGCTCCTGGATGGATGCCGATGTCGTCGGGCCCCGCCGTGTCAATCCTCGCTCTCGTTGGTGTACGCTAACGGTTCCGCCGGATCGTGCCCGGCAACCTGCGAGCGACTGGCATTTCCGCCGGCGACGCCTGCCTTCGACTCTGCCAAGGCAAAAATCCGCCTAATGCAAAATCCGCCACTGTAAAAAGGACACGGCCATGCCAAATTCACCCGCTGAGACGGCTTCTGAGGCGGCACACCGACAAACACGCTACGAGTCGGCCCCCGCATTCGATGGGCCGCAAACACTGCCAATGCCGGCCCTGACCCCTGATCTTGAGCAGGCCCGCGCCGATTTGCGCGAATACGGGATGTGTCTGCTGTCAGATGGCATTCCCACAGATGTATTGGCAGGACTGCGCGAGAAGCTCGACGCCCAGGCAGAAGCCGAGCGTGGGCTTGGCGAGCAGTCGCCGCTGTCTGCACGCGGGGCTAAACAGCACATGTCGAACATGGTGAACAAGGGCAAGGCGTTTCTCGACCTGGTGGAGCGACCCGAAACGGACGCGCTTGCAGGCTATTTGCTCGGCAAGAACTTCCTGATTTCCAGTATCACGGGGGGCTTGTTTCATGGACCGACGGACGACGTGCAGCCGTTGCACCGGGACCAGGGGCAGGTGCCGGCAACGGTGGACTTTCCAGCGACGTGCAATGTGTTCTGGTTGCTGGATGACTTCGCGCCGGAAGGCGGCAGTACCCACGTGGTACCGGGCAGCCATCGCTGGCCAGCGGCCCATCAGATAAGGCCGCCCGAGCGAGACCAGTCGGTGCAGATCACGGCACCGGCGGGCACGATATTCGCCTGGGACGGCCGGCTCTGGCACGGTGCGGGTGCCAATCCAGGCGGCGCGAGCCGCCGGCACATCAACACGTATTACTGTCTGCCGTGGATGCGCCAACAAGAGAATTGGGGCGTCACCTGCTTGCAGGAAGTCCTTGATGAGGCGACCCCGAAACTGCGGGCACGACTCGGGCTGCGCACGTACGGCACGTTAGGCATGATGTCGGGCACGCCAACCAGGGAGGGCGGGAGTGCCACCTTCGGCAACGCCGATGTCGTGATCCCTGATCACATCATCGGTGAGGGCGGCACGCTTCACCCCGTTCGCCGGGTCCGCCGCAGTGATATCGAGGCACCCACCGGCGACTGAGATCTCGGGGTTCGTGAACTCGCGCGCATGCTTCTCGACGTTCGCTTTCACGGCTTCGACCTGATTGGGACTGCCGATCAGCTCGCGGGTCAGGCGTTCTTCCATCTTGAGGCCCGGCGCCGGGTCTGCGCGCCAACTGTCTTGCATGAGTACCTTGCCGAGGGGGATCACGAACGCCGTGTTTGCGGCGGTCAGCGACCGCGGAGCTTGCCGCGCTCGCGGCACCAGGGCAACGGTCGTTAGCGCGTTTTCACAGCGTTAAGCGGGCGCGGTCAGCGGTGGACATTCAGGGCGACCCGGGCGGACGCGCAACCTCCCGGTAGTCGGAATAGGTGGCTGAGACCGTCTGGTCTACGCTGATGATGCCGATCGCCTTCAAATCAATCGTGAAGTCGAAGGAAGCGGGCAACACGGGGCCACCGTCGACCCGTGCGAACTCGAAGTGCATCTTGAAGGTGTTCACCTTGACCCCGAACTGTGGCTTGAAAGGTGACTCGCTGTACGTGCGAATGTACTGGATGCGGAGAGGTGATTTCATAATGCGCATTTCGCCCTTGAGCTTGCGCATGATTTTCTCGTCGCGGCCACGGCCAGCCGGTGTGAACCCAAACTGCCAGTGCTGTGCGGTCTCGGCAAGGAGGCTCAACGTGCCTTTGGTCACCATCGCGCCGGGGTCACGACGGTTGGAGTCGGTCTCGCGCTGGGTCATCTCGCGTTCACGCTTCTCATCGAGATAGTCCTCGCTCGCGTCTTCGGTGGGGGTTTGACCGTCGATGGAAATCAAGTGCCAGCGATCGTCAAGCGGCTGTCTCGGGTCGTAGTGACCGACGAACGTCTTGCCGTCGTTGATCAGTGACTCGTCGTACGACCAGCGTTCCCGGTAGTCCTCCTCGAAAGCCGTGAGGGCGGCCGCGAGTATCGCGTCAGGATCGACGCCCGCCGCAACGCTGTCGTCTGCGGGTGCTGTCGCCGCGCCGAGCACCGCAGTCAGGACTAAGCAGCGCAAAGCGTGTTGGAGTGCGGGGCGGGGCATGGGTGCTCCGGTTGCAGCATCGAACGTTGAGGTTACCACCCGCAGTGGCGATGGCGCTGCCGCGCGATCAACCGAAGGTTCCGTAGTACGCCGCCATCGGGGTGCGCCCGTTTTGAGCGTCGCACCGATGGGATCAGGACAGACGCCTTGAGTGGCGTCGGGCCCCTCGATTCGTCTGCGCCGCCAACGGTCAGTTCGTTACGGTTGCCGCGAACGGTGGATCAGCCGCGGTTGAACTGAGGTGGTCGTTTGGCCAGGAACGCCGTGACGGCTTCCTTGTGATCGTCGGTGCGTCGAGCAATCTGGTCACGCAGGTTCTCCCGCTCCATCACGGATTCCAGATCCGGATCCTGCGGGTTCTTGCGTAGCAGTTCCTTGATCATCATGATCGCCTGCGCCGGGTTCTCGGCGATCTCGCTGGCCTTGGCGAATGCGGTTTCAAATAACTGCTCGGGCTCCGCAACTGCGGTCACGAGCCCTGCTTTAAGCGCCTCTTCAGCGCCGACCATGCGGCCCGTCAGGCACATGTCGGTGGCGACGCCGAGGCCGACCAGGTCCGCCAGGAGGCGGGTAGAGCCCAATTCGGGCATAAGGCCCATCTTGATGAAGCGAATACTCATCTTCGCCTCGGTCGACGCGATTCGGATGTCGAAGGGTAGAATCATGGTTAACCCGACGCCGATCGCGTAGCCATTGATAGCGGCGATGGTGGGTTTGGACTCGCGAATGAAATGCGTCAAGTTGGCACCTCCGCGGGCGAGCGTCTCGCCCTGTCCCTCGCTATTGGTTTTGGCGCGATCCGCGAAGCCGCCAAGGTCTGCACCGGCGCAGAATGCGCGCCCCTCGCCCGTGATCAGGATCGCGCCGATTGCCGGATCAGCGTTCCAAGCCGTCATTTGATCCAGGATCTCGGCGTTCATTGACGCTGTCCAGGCGTTCAGCTTTTCGGGGCGGTTGAGGTGGATGATGCCGACGCGGTCTTTAACCTCTGCGATGATCTCGTTGTAGGCCATGTTTCTCTCCTTCTCTGTTCGGCATCGATTGGATTGTCGATGTATCGATCGTTGATTGATGTTGGGCGCTCGTCCTCTCGCGCACGGGCGGCCGTTCGCCGAGTCAAATGAGCGGGGCCCGCGCCGATGAGCTTGCCACCGCGGCCGGGCACATACCATATGCCTTTCTAACAGGCTGCTGAAAAAGCAGCCTGTTAGGCCGATACATGGATTTCACGTTCGCTTCGCGAGCCATGAGTAGTATCGGCCGCAGATCGACGACGTAAGTCGTTGATTTGTCCCGAGCGAGCTGAGGCCCGCGACACTGAAAAAATGCAGGAAAGCACTTTTTCAGCACCCTGCTAAAAGGAACCCGTCTAGCGACGGCCGGGAGGCCGGTGCCGATTTTGAAGATATAGTTGGCAGTTGCGCGGCTTTGTAGCAACCTAGCGGGCTCAGTCCCGCGAACGTAAGAAAAAGTGCAGGAAAGTACTTTTTCGGCAACCTGAAGTGCGGGCCGCGTTTCGCTCAAGTTGGAGGTCGGTCGCTCGATGGCCAGTTCGATTCAAAGTCGGGATCGTATCCGCACCGGGATCATCACAACGCTGCTTGTGCTGAGTCTGATGATGATAGGGCTGCTGAGCCAGCAGACCTACAAAGCCATGGAGTCCCGGGAAGAACTCACTGCCGGCGTGTTGAAAGATTATGCCGCGCTCGCGGCTGATGAACTTGTGCGGCGTAACTCGGCGGTGTCGTTCTTTGGGTTCTACCCCCTGCTGGGGCGGGTCGCCCGGGTGCCACTTGACCAACCGTTGCCACGCCTGACGGACCTTCCGCACAGGCTGGAATTTCGCAATGAGGAGGAGCAAGAGCGGTTCTCACGAGCAACCAGACTGGGACGCAGCCTTTATCGCTACCACCCGGCAAGCCGGTATTTTGAGCAGACCGGCGATCATATCCCGGCGCAGACCGAGCGACGTTTGCTGGCCGCACTCAACGGCGTAGCGCTAAGTGCAAATCGCACGGTTGGCACGTTTCATGTCCGCGAGGATGGCCAGGACTTCAATTTTCTGTACCTGCCTATTGCCGAACAGTTCTTCATCGGCCTGTGGGTGGATGACAAGGCGATGCTTGAGTGGCTGGAATTCTTCGTCAATCGCGAGCCACTGTTGCCGCAGTCGCTGGTCGCGCGCGGCATCGGCGCGGATGCAGTCTTCATCAAGGTGTGGACCAAGGGCGGTGTGAAGATCTTTGAGCAGGGTGATCACAATCCCGACATGCGCCTTGTAACGCGGGAGTTTGATGAGCAAATTCCGGGTCTCTTCGGGGGACTGACAGTCGCCGCCGGCATCAACCCGCAGATCGCGACCGAACTCATCATCGGCGGCCTGCCCGGTGTGCATGTGCCCATTCTTGGCGGCAGCACTGGCGGCGTTCTCGGCAGCTTGTGGGCGTTCACGACGTTGATGATCGTCATGGCTATTGTGCTTCTGCGGCGCGAACGGGCCCTTGCGAGGATGCGTACAGACTTCGTATCTCGTGTTTCACACGAGTTGCGCACGCCGCTTGCACAGATCCTCATGTTTGCGCAGACACTGTTGCTCGATCGGGTGCGCACTGAAGAGGAACGCAAACGGTCACTCACGGTCATCGACAAAGAGGCGCGTCGTCTGTCACATCTTGTCGAGAACATCCTCCAGTTTGCGCGGGGCGAACGCGGGTCTGCTGAAGTGTGCCTTGCACCGACGCCGCTGCCACCGCTCGTGCGCGAGGTGGCTGATCAGTTTCGGCCGATGATGAGGGGCGGCAACCTGCGCGTTGCCTCGACCGTCACCGATGATACGACTGTTGATCTGGACCCCGGCGCGTTCCAGCAAATGCTGCTCAACCTGTTGGACAATGCCGTCAAATACAACCCGGCCGGGGACGTTGACGTGTCGGTCTCCGCCGAGGACGGCGAGCGGATCGCGCTGGCGGTTGAAGACAGGGGCCCGGGGGTCCCTTCATCCGAGCAAGATCGCATCTGGGAGCCTTACTACCGCACAGGTGACGACACCAATGCGGCGGCGGGCGGAACCGGCATTGGTCTCGCCGTCGTCCGGGAACTGGCGCGACTGCACCGGGCAGTGGTCACCGTTGCCGATCGGGACGGTGGCGGGGCGCGCTTTGTGATCGGATTTAAGTTATCAACGGATACAGCAGGATGAAGCGGGTATTGATCGTTGAGGACAATGAGGATCTGGCGTTTGGTCTTCAGAACAACCTCGAAATTGAAGGATACGAGGTCAGCGTCGCTGCAGACGGCGAGCAGGGCCTGTCGATGGCGCTTTCGGGTCGACCGGATTTGATCATCCTGGATCTTACCCTCCCCAAAATCGACGGGTTGCGCGTGCTACGCGAGGTGCGAAATCGAAATCCGAATCTGCCGATCATGCTTTTGACCGCACGCAGTGAGGAGATTGACAAGGTCAGAGGCCTCAAGCTGGGCGCCGATGACTACGTTACAAAGCCCTTTGGAGTCATGGAACTGCTGGCCCGGGTCGAGGCGTTGTTGCGGCGTGTGCAAGGCAATGATGACGATGAACTGGTGACGATTGGCGATCTCTCTATCGACGGGCTCGCCCGGGTTGTGCGCCGTGGTGGCGAGATCGTGGAGCTGGCACCCCGAGAGCTTGAGTTGTTGATGGCGCTCGTCCGCCATCGTGGGCGCGTGGTTTCCCGGCAGCAGTTGTTGAACGAGGTTTGGGGACACGCGGGCGAAGTAGTGACACGTACGGTTGACACTCACGTCGCTGAGTTACGCCGAAAACTGGAGCCGGACCCCGGTCAGCCGCGCTACATTCTGACGGCACGCAAAGCGGGCTATCGATTCGCGGATGATGGCGCAGAGTACGGCAGTCAGGGTCGTTAGCTTCGGCCCGGCCTTCTTTTGTGAGGCCGTTTTTGAGGTCAATCGTGAGGTCAATTGTGACTTCGTCGTGAGAACGTCTTGACGTTTCGGCGCTCTTTGCGCGGAGGACTGTAGGTCCGAAGAAGGTCCGCTGTCGATCAGGCCTCGGTCGTGGGCCTATCCAGGGTGTTCGAGGCAGCGCATCCCGGTCGAAAACGTTTGCCGTAGCAGCGCTACCTTCCGTCATTCTGGACCGTTCCCCACATTCCGGGTTCTGGCACTTTGTGCTACGTTAGCGGCTTCTCAGGTCAATCAGGTCGAGCCCCTTGAGAACGCTATTCGACCCAGAGAACGGAACCCGGGAAGGCCGTTCAAGTCCCCCGGATCAAGCCGAGACACGGGGCAGCGATGCAGTGGTCAGACCACCCGCTGTCGAAGTTCCAGACGCGTCATTTCTACTGCTGGGTGAATACACCCGGGAAGGTCTTGACCTTGTTATCACCAACGAGGCAGGCGTTCGATTTGTTGTCGAAGGCTACTTTGCATTCGAGCCACCACCGAATCTGATCCTGGCTAATGGGGCGGGGCTTTCGCCCGACATGGTCGAGGCCTTGCTCGATCAGCCCTTTGATGGCGTGCTGTTCGCCGGGCCCGAGGCGTCAGCCGAGCAGGCGCTCGTGAAGATCGGAACCGTTAGCCTTGCGTTTGGCACGGTGACGGCGGTGGATGTGAACGGCAACTCTCGTGTGCTCGCGCGCAACGATGACGTTTACAAAGGTGACGACATCCGCACCGGCGATCGCTCGTTCGTCAAGGCGCGGATGCTGGACGGAACGCGGTTCAACCTGGGCCGGAATGCCCGGGCAACCCTCACGGACTACGAATTCGACGAAGCGGCGGGCAGGGGCAACTTTGAGGTGCAGGTTCTGGTTGGTGGCTTTCACTACAAGAGCGGCACCATCGGCACGATGTTTGCTGGCACGACGCGGTCGCATTCGACGATACGCACGCCGTCAGCGATCGTCGGCATTCGCGGTAGCGAACTCGACGGCACCGTGGACGGCAACGGCCAGACGATTGTGGTTCACGCCGCTGGTTTTCTGGTAATTACCGACATCAACGGCAACAACCCGATCATCATGTCCGTTACGGGCGACACGTCGTTCACGATCCTGAACGGGGCACCGACACTGGTTCCAACCCTGACGCCCGTGCAACAAGCGGCCCTGACCACAGCATTGCCGCCCCCTGATACGGGTGATGACGGCACGGGTGATGACGGCGATGAGGCCGGCGATGGCGACGACCCCGATGGGGACGATCCCCAGCAGCAGGATGCCGGTGCCGACTCAGAAGATGGCGAGGACGAAGGCGACGCAGAGGACGACGGTGGTTCCCAGGCTGACGGCGAAGAAGTCGATGAAGGTGACGAAAGCGATGAAGGTGACGAAGTCGATGAAGGTGACGAAGGCGATGGTCAGGCAGTCGATGGCGATCAGGGCGACGGTCAACCGGGTGACGGCCAGCAAGGCGATGGCCAGCAAGGTGACGGCCAGCAGGGTGACGGCCAGCAGGGTGACGGCCAGCAAGGTGACGGCCAGCAGGGTGACGGCCAGCAGGGTGACGGCCAGCAGGGTGACGGCCAGCAGGGTGACGGCCAGCAAGGTGACGGTCAACAGGGAGACGGTCAACAGGGAGACGGTCAGGAGGGTCAGGGTCAAACTGACCCGCTAGGCGACTCGGGTACAACGTCGGGTACGACACAAGACGGGTCGACCGGGGCAGGAACCGGCGGCACGAATCAAGGGCAGGGATCGGG
>CAVOBC010000046.1:0-19363 GCA_963693635.1 Gammaproteobacteria bacterium
AGGTCAGTGATGGTGCCCAGGTCATGGTGTGCTCCGAGATTGGCAGCGAAGGGCGAAATTTCCAGTTTGCCCATCACCTCGTATTGTTTGACTTGCCGCCGTCACCGGACCTGCTGGAACAGCGAATTGGACGTCTTGACCGCATCGGCCAGACAGAGACAGTGCGGATCCACATTCCCTACCTCATCGGCACTGATCAGGAGCGGTTGTTCCGTTTCTTCAACGGCGGGCTGAATGCCTTTGCGGAACCGAACCCGGGTGCACAGGGCCTCTTTGATGAATTGTTCAACGCAGACTTCGACGCCGACGCCGACCTTGAAGACGTGCGCCTGCGGAATCTCGAACGACGTCGCGTATTGCTTAGCGGCCGCGATCGGTTGCTCGAACTGCACTCGCACGACGTCGAGGTTTCACGCAAGATCGTGCGGGACATCAACGAATCGGAGGCGGGCAGTTCGCTCTCTCGCTACATGGAACTATCGTTCGATGCTTGGGGACTCGAATCCGAGCCTCTCGATGACCACAGCTTTGTGGTTAAGGCCACCGAGCAGGTCGTACGCAACGCTGCCGTTTCTCTCGACTCGAGGCTGCACTACCGATATCCCGACGTGCCCGAAGAAGGTCTGCGCTACACCTACGACCGCGAAACCGCCCTCGCGCGCGAAGACCTTCACTTTCTGACATGGGAGCATCCCCTGGTCTCCCAGGCGATGGACCTCGTCACAAGTGATTTCGTCGGCAACAGCGCCATTCTCGTTATCAAGCACGAATTGCTGAAACCGGGCACCGTACTGCTCGAAGCCCTGCAAGTGGTCGACTGCGTGGCGCCACCGATGCTGCAGATCGACCGTTTCCTGCCGCCGACGGTCTTGCGCTCACTGATCGATCCGAACCTCCGGGATCTGTCGGCCCGGGTCGCGTATCGATCGTTTCAGGATCTCGCTGTTAAGGTTCCGGCGGCAACCCGGCGACAGATTCTGGACTCGCAAGCGCCGCTCATTGAACAGATGATCGCGGCTGCGCGTTCCGCCGGGTCGGCTAGACTAGACGAACTAGCCCTCGCAGCAAGGCAGCTTGCGGCGGCGGAGCTAGCGGGTGAATCCGAGCGCCTGGTGTCACTTCGGAAGGTGAACCCGTCGGTTCGGGTCGAAGAGATTGAGCATGTCAGGGCAATGGCAGAATCGATCGATCAATTGATCGCGACGGCGGAATTGCGGCTTGACGCACTCCGGGTCATCGTCGCGAGTTAGTTCCTTTCCCAAGACTCCGTTCTGGGGCGAACACGGATGCAGGGATGCACCGCCACTTTCTGCCAAAGAATGGCAGGTGTCGCTCAGCCGTGGCGGTTCGCGAGTTCGGCTGCCCGCACATTCCGAACGAATTCAGCCGTTGCCTCGCCAATTTCATCGGGTGAGTCTTCCTGGACGAAATGCGAACCGGCAACTGTGACCTCGGTTTGATTCGGAAAGCCGCGGCAAAATTCACGCTGCTCGCCCGTGAGTATGGAGCCCGGCTCTGCATTGATGAAGAGCTTGGGCACCTTCGCGCCTGACAGCCACTCGCTGTAGTCGCGCACAATGCCAACAACGTCCTCTGGTTCGCCGTTGAGCGGAATCTGTCGCGGCCACGTCAGCGTTGGGCGTCGACCTTCGCCAGGCTCGGCAAAGGGTTCCCGGTACGCCGCCATCTCGTCGTCACTCAATTGGCGCAGAATCGATGCAGGCAGAATCCGCTCCACGAACACATTCTTGTCAAGAATCATCGATTCGCCGCCAGGCGTGCGCAGCGCCTTGAAAATATCGACCGCGGCCGGCGGCCACTCCTGCCACGTCAGGGGGCGAACAATCGCCTCCATATAAACGATGCCCGACATCGCTTCGCGGTGGCGGTTAGCCCAGTCGAAACCCAGCACCGAGCCCCAGTCATGAATGACGAAAATCGCTTTCTCGGTGATCTCGAGTTCATAGAGCAGTTCGTCGAGATAGTCCCGGTGATGGACGAAGCGGTAACTTCCTGCATCGCTCGCGTCGATCTTGTCTGAATCACCCATGCCGATCAGATCGGGGACCACGCAGCGGCCGAGATCGGCGAGGTGAGGCAGGATGTTTCGCCACAAATACGATGAGGTTGGGTTGCCGTGCAAGAGGACGATTGGCTCGCCCTCGCCCACATCGACGTAAGCCATACGTTTGCCGAGCACTTCCTGGAACTGCTTTTGCGGTAGTGCAGACATCGTCGACGTCTCCAAGTGGTTTGCTGGCCAGGCGCTGGTTAGGTTGCCGAGGCTGGTTAGGTTGCGCAAAGAGTGCTTGCCTGCATTCTTCCCCCCCTGACGGCTGCGGCTGCTCTCACCATCCTTTCATGGAACGACAGCGATATGAGCAATATGAGCAATATGCTGCCGTGAGTTCCCTGCGCGACAGCGCGGTAATTCGGCACATGGGATGTTGCTAGCTGGGTCAGAGACGATGATCTCACCTTATGAAACTGCATGACATCGCCGTCCGCGAGGCTCACTTCATCGACTTTTTCGCCGTTGACGAGCGTGCCGTTGGAAGCGCCCATGTCCTTCAAGAGCAATTCGTCGCCGATCGGGGTCAGCTCGGCATGGCGACGTGAGAGGCCTGGCTCGAGAATGGATATGTCACACTCAAGCGCCCGTCCGATCACGATCATCTCCTTGACGGGGATGACCTGCCCGCGTTCCGGGCCGGAATCAGCAACCAGTGACCAGCCACCAGTGCCGAGGTCCATCAATGCCGTGCCGGAGAGTACCAGGGCCTTGCTGGCGGATGACTCTTCGAAGACCTCGAGTTCAACGCCCTGCACAATGATGATGTCGCCGGCCTCAACCGGACTTGAGGCCTCGACCAACTCACCATTCAGGTAGGTACCGGTCGCGCTGTTGACGTCAGTCAGCGTGACATCTGCGCCGTCAACCTTGAGATCTGCATGAAAACCATTGACGCCATCTGCATCGATGACAACGTCGTTCACGCCGCCTTTGCCAAGGGTACACCCGGGCGCTTCCAGCGCCACTGATTCAACCCGGCCATCCAGGAATCTGATCTTTAGCATGGGATTATCAACCGTCGGATCCAGTCTCTCACTCTCTCATTCAAAATAGCAGTCGAAACATCTGTCGAAGCCCCTGTCGAAACATCTGTTAAGAAAAGAAGCCGAGATAACATTATTTTTCAATGAGTTACTGAATAAATCTCACTTAGATTACTCACTATCCCCAAGATTGTACAGCAACCGACGCCCGGACGGTGATGGTCCGGGCACCACCGAACCTGACTCAGGTCTGATCGGCAAAGTCATCCCGCATGACGCGTCACTCAGACTAATGACCGCGACTCGTTCCATCGCTCATTTATTTGACGCCGCGACTGCAGCGGGCGCGGTCATCGCGGCTCTGCCTCGAACTGGATATCGAGGGGACATCGTGTCCCCTGATCGCGCATGCAAAACCGCGCGTGCTAGTCTTGACGCCATCAGTCGCGACAAGTCGACAACAGACGGAGGCGCCATCCTGATGGCTAACAATGCCCGGGCCGCGAGGCCCCTCGCGCGTCTCTGGGCCGAGTGGAAGACGCTGCTCATTTTTCTGCTTGTGATGTTTGTTTTTCGCTGGCGTTCGCCGACTGGTATCAGGTGCCGACACCGTCGATGAACCCGACCATCGCACCCGGAGACCGGGTGGTCGTCAACAAACTTGCTTACGATCTGAAGTTTCCTTTTACAACACGCCACATGGCCCGCTGGGGCGAGCCCCATGCCATGCCAGGCGAGATCGTCACGTTCTACTCGCCCCTGGACGAGCGACGCCTGATCAAACGCGCAATCCGCGTTCCGGGCGACCGTGTGGCAATGCGCAACAACCAGTTGCTTATCAATGACAAGTCGCTTGCCTACGAGAATGTCGTCAACCCGACCTTTCCACACCTCTCGCCGCAAACCCACCAGCGACACGATTTCTACGTCGAGCAAATTGGCGACGTGAGACATCTTGTGATGATTCTCGCGTCGCCGACGCAACCCCCATCCCCGACTCAGTCACCGCCACGAACGGGTACGACGTTTGGCCCCATCGAAGTGCCGGCAGACCATTTCCTAGTGCTCGGGGACAATCGTGACAACAGCGCTGACTCACGCATGATCGGCTTCATCGCGCGAGGCCGAATCACCGGCCGCGCCTTCTCCGTCAACTACGACGACTAATGCAGGCCCCGTCCGGAACGTTTCATTCGCCCGATCGAGTAGTTGGCGCGTCGTCTGACGGCGGCTCGATTGCGGCGCTGATCGAAGAACGCCGGCCGCGCAGCCAACGGAGGGTCAGGCCACCCACCACAGCGACGCCGATCAGGCCTAATACAAAGAGGAACGACGCTCCCAGAAAGCTCAGCGCTACGGACGGATCAAGACCGAAGTAGCGGATGGCGGCGGCGACAAAGAGCGAAGAGAGGATTACGCCGGTCAGGAGGCGCCGCACGAGCGGATCACGCATTACGCATCATCCTTTTTGCGGAAAACGAAGCTTCCAGCCTGCCTTGTCGTACAGCACGCCTTAGGGCGGATCCTCCTTTGATGAGCGCAGGCAGCGCCGATTCCCGCGCGGCTTTCGAAATCTTGTCAGAAATCGCCCCCCCCGATTCGCCGGGGACCGAAATCAGGGGACAGGAGCGATGTGCCCACAATGTCCCATTTGACGATGGCTTCTGTCGCATTCTTCTCTACTCTTAACAACAATCTGCTTAACAACAATCCACTCAACAACATCTGCTTAATGATGCCTGCAAAACGACGTCTACGAGATGAATTCCGCAAAATAACGCCGGTGTAACGACTGCACCTGACTGCGATTTCGCCAGTCGCCAAACCCAACGCCTCATTTGATGACTGTCGGCACAGAACTCTCTGCATCTGACGTTGCGTTTAACGGTCAGGTTCTTTGCACCCTCTCCGCGCTTTCGCACAGCTATCCTGTCTCTCGCCGGGTATCGTGACACCTGAGCCTGCTTAAGCTTACACTCGCGCTAACATTCACCGCTATGGCCTGCGCACATGCTCGACCCATTCTATGCAGAACAACTCAAGATGATGGCGGCCGCTGGCGGTCCCTCCCTGTCTGATATGACACCGGAAGAGGGTCGTCAGATGTATCTGACCATGCAACAAATGGCCCCCCGCCCCGATATCCTCAGCGTTTCCGATCAGGTGGCCGCACACCCGGACGGCGACATTCCGATTCGTGTGTATCGCGTATCCCGCGACGCAGCACAACCTTGCCTCGTCTTCTATCACGGTGGCGGCTGGGTAATCGGGGACCTTGAAACCCACGACCACGTCTGCCGTCAAATCGCTAACAGCGCCGCGTGTACGGTCATTGCGGTCGACTATCGACTCGCGCCGGAACACCCGTTTCCCGCGGCAATCGACGACTGCTACGCGGCCACGACGTGGATCGCCGCAAACGCTGATTCGCTCAATATCGACAGCCGCCGCATCGCCGTCGGTGGCGACAGCGCGGGCGGCAACCTCGCCGCTTGTGTCAGCCTGGCAGCACGCGACCGGAACGGCCCTTCGCTGGTTGCCCAGATTCTGATCTACCCGGTCACGGATACCGGTACCGGGACCGCGTCATACGCGGAGAATGCCGACGGCTACCTGCTGACCCGGGATTCCATGGTCTGGTTCTGGGATCACTATCTGCAGGACAAGAGCCGCGCCGGAGATGCCATGGTCGCGCCGCTGCAGGCAATATCGGTTGCCGATCTCCCGGCGGCGACCGTGCTCACCGCCGAATACGACCCGCTGCGCGATGAGGGCGAGGCATACGGTGCCCGCCTGAAGGACGCGGGCAACGATGCGGTGGTCACGCGCTACGCCGGGCTGATCCATGGTTTTTTTGGCGCCACAGAAGTCAGCGGTGCGCGGGACGCGATGGGGCAGGTCTCGGCGCGGCTACGCGCGGCGTTCGGAACGGGATAACGCCCATTGGCGACGTCCGCTGCGAATGATCTGACCGCGTTTGACTCGTTCACGACCGTTCAGAACGAGACGTTTCGAGACGCCATACTCGATGACGCGACCTGCATCGCGGACGACGTGACGTTTGAGGGTTGCGAGTTTGTGGGCGGCCAGTTCAGCGGCACGCCAATGACGCGTCTCGTCTTCGTTGACTGTGACTTCACGGACTGCCGTTTTGACAGCGCCGCCCTCGAAGAGTGTCGCTTCTCGCACTGCCGGTTTTACGATCGTGACAACGAAACGGGCTGCAGCTTTCGCTTCGTCAGCGCCCCCGGCAGTTGTTTTGAGCAATCGGATCTGTCGATGTGTAGTTTTGAACGGGCGGCACTACATCGGGTGCAAATCCGCGACTGTCAGGCGCAGGGCGCGTCTTTCGTGCAGTGCGATGTCAGCCATCTCATCGGTGGCTCCGTACGCCTGCACGAGTTCTCAATGACCGACAGCAACCTCGCCTACGCAGACTTCACCGGCGCTTATCTCGCCGAAGCGGAACTGTCGGGCAACCGTTTCAGCCACGTCATTATGGATCGTGCGTGCCTGCGCAGCGCCACCCTGACCGATTGCGATCTACACGGCATCGAGGCCTCCGGCCTTGAACTCGTTGATGCCGACCTGCGGGGCTCGCAGGTCACCGGGCTCGACATTCGCAAGATCGACGTCAGCGGCGTTCGCATCGATCAGGTGCAGCAGGGGATGCTGCTCACCGCGATTGGCATGATCGTCGACTAGCAGCATCTCACTGTGCCGGATTGCCCGCTGTCGCGCAGGGAACACCGCAGCAAATTGCTTTAGTTCCATGAAAGGCTGCTGTCCCGGAACGCCATTCTGGGGCGGGCACTGGCGAGCGCTGCAGGGATGACTTTCAGCAACCTGTCGTGGCAGCGGACCCCGCGACACCATCAGCTCGTCAATTGACGGCAATCAGCTCAATTTCGAAAATCAACACTGCGTTTGGCGGAATCGAAGGTCGCCCCTCAGGCCCATAGCCGAGTTCCGGCGGGATAGTCATGCGGGTCAAGCCGCCGACTTTCATCAGTTGCATCCCCTCGGTCCAGCCCGGAATCACGCCGCCCAACGAAAACGATGCGGTTTTGTCCCGCTCGCGCGTGTTGTCGAACTCGGTGCCATCGGTCAGTGTGCCAACGTAGTGGACTTCCACATGCTGATCTACCGTCGGGCTGGCGCCTGTGCCGTCTTTCAGCACTTCATACTGCAAACCAGACGCGGTGGAAATGACACCAGGCCGGGTTTGGTTCTCACGCATGAACGCCTGGGCTTCCGTCAGTCGGCGCGTCAGCGCGAGTTCGCGCACACGCTGGCGCTCATCCTGCACGCGCCCCTGACGCTTCTGGATCTCCTCAACGATACCGGCTTGCTCGGCATCGCTCATCGCTGGGGCAATGCCGTCAAGCGAGTCGACAATGCCGGACCGAATCTGGTCGAAATCGATCGAATCGATGCCGCTTTGCTTCATCATGTTGCCGAAGGAGTAGCCGAAAAAATAGCTCAGCTTTTCCTCCATGGCTGCCTCGGCAAACGCCGGCGTGGGCACGGCAACAGCCACTCCCGGCTCCACACTTTCTGCCGGCGCAGAGACGGCCATTGCGGAGAGGATCAAACCTGTACACAGCAGGACAAGCCGCGCCCCCGCCAGGCATCTTCGACCATTTCTTGATTCCATGGGTACCCTTGTGTGTGCTTGCTGGAATTATGTCACAAGGCCCGCGTTCAGTCGGCCGGCCGCACCACTGTGCATTCCGCTGGTCCGCCCGCTCTTGCCGACCGCACCGGGCATCTCTTCTTGTGCGCCGCCGGGCACCCACGCGGGCAAGTCCCGGCGCAGTCTCCTTGCGGGACGCATTAGAGCCCGCTTGCGTCAAAACCCGAGCGCCCACTAAACTGAGGCGTCAGTCGGCTTTCGGCTTCGGCCGTACTTTGCAGGCAGACCCGACACTTTGCAGGCAGGCCCGACACTTTGCAGGCAGGCCCGACACTTTGCAGGCAGGCCCGACAGGGGGCGAGGAATTGCCCGAACGGTGGCATAGTGCCCCGAACGCCTTCATTTTGTGGCTCGATGGTCCAGAACTGGCTGAACTTATGCACTTCAAGCAGGCCCAATGTAGGGTTGCAACATATTCCAGGTTTCGAAATGTGTTCAGACTCCGCTGTCATCAAGTTCCACCGCGTCAAGTTCCACCTGTAAGGACAGAATTGTTATCAGACCTCTTAGCTTGTCGGAAAACAGTCGCTTGTCGGGAAACAGTCGCTTGTCCGGAAACAGCGATTTGTCCGGAAACAGCGTCGGGAGACATATCCGGATACACCAAGCCCCGCGTCAGGAAGTCACTTCCCGACAGAGACACCGCAACAACCGCTCATCAATACGGAGCTAACCTCACCTCAATGAAATTGCTCAACCAGCTCGCGCTTCTCGTCGTCGCGACGTCCGCACTCCAGGCCGGGGCGATCGTTAAGAAAGCCGAGAAGATCGACCCGCTGCCGATCCACAGCGCGACCACCATCAACATCGTCGAAGCACTCGCCAAGAAGCACTACGTCTCGACAAGGCTCGACGATGCCATGTCCGCCAAGGTGCTCGACAGCTACATCGAACGCCTGGACCCTACGCGCAGCTATTTTCTGGCGAGTGATATCGCGGACTTCGAGAGACATCGGGACCAGTTGGACGACTCGTTGCAAGCCGGAGAACTGACGGCCGCGTTTGAGATATACAACCGCTATTTGCTGCGGCAGACCGCCCGCTTTGAGGAAGTTCTCGTCCTGCTCGAAGGCGGCATCGGGCAGTTTGATTTCGACCGGGTCGAGAGCCTCGAACTCGACAGAAAGGAATCGCCCTGGGCGCAGAACATCCCTGAACTGAACGAACTCTGGCGTCGCCGTATCAAGCACTCCGTACTCAATCTAAGGTTGTCAAAAAAAGAAGACGACAAGATCATCGAACTGCTTACAAAGCGGTACAACAACCGCCTCTCGCGGGCCCGTCAGTGGAACAGCGAGGACGTCTTTCAGTCTTATATGAACGCGTTCACCAAGGCCTACGACCCACACACGCAGTACCTGTCTCCACGCACCTCCGAGAGTTTCAACATCGCGATGTCGCTCTCGCTCGAAGGTATCGGCGCCGTCCTCTCACTGGAAGACGAGCACACTAAAGTGATCAGTCTGGTACCGGCAGGTCCTGCGGACAAAACCAAACAACTTCACCCGGACGACCGCATCATCGGTGTCGGTCAGGGACTCGACGGTGAGATGGTCGATGTGATCGGCTGGCGCCTCGACGAGGTTGTCGAACTCATCAGAGGTAAAAAAGACACGATCGTCCGTCTGAACATCATCCCCGCAAGTGCGGGCGACGGCGGCGAGTCGAAGGAAATTCAGATCACCCGCAACACGGTCAAGCTCGAAGAGCAGTCAGCGAAGTCCGAAATCATCGAAGTCGAGCAGTTTGGGGCAACGCACAAAGTCGGCGTCATCGACATCCCGGCGTTCTACATTGACTTCAGAGCGCTGCAACAGGGGGACCGCAACTATCGCAGCACAACCCGAGACGTGCAGCGTCTGCTGGTCGATCTCATGCGCGATGGCGTTGAAGGGGTGATCATTGATCTGCGTGACAATGGCGGCGGTGCCTTGCACGAGGCCAATTCGCTGGTGGGCCTGTTCATCGAGCGCGGGCCGACGGTTCAGGTACGAAACAAGACTGACCGCGTCGACATCCTGAACGACCGGGACATCCGGACAATCTATGACGGACCGCTGGTCGTAATGGTCAACCGCCTGAGCGCCTCGGCCTCCGAGATATTCGCGGGCGCAATGCAAGACTACCAACGCGGCCTGGTCGTCGGCACGCAAACCTTTGGCAAGGGAACAGTTCAACAACTCATTCCCCTCAACCATGGCCAGCTGAAATTGACTCAAGCCAAGTTTTACCGCGTCTCCGGGGAGAGCACGCAACATAACGGCGTGATGCCCGACATCGTGTTCCCGGCTAGCTACGATCCGGACTCGATCGGCGAGAGTACGCTTGACGACCCGTTGCCGTGGGATCGAATCACACCCACCCACTTCCAGGCGCGATCGCCCATCACTCACCTCATTCCCGAACTCCGATCGTTGCATCGAGACCGTGCCGCTGCGGATCCGGATTTCAGCTATCTGCGTGCCGCATTCGACTATCGGCAGGAACGAGGCAACCTCACGTCAATTACGCTGAACCATACACAGCGCGTGAAAGACCGGGAAAAGACTGACGCATTCTGGCTCGGACTGGAGAACACGCGACGCGTTGCCAATGGCGAAGACGTGATCGCATCGCTCGATGAATTGAATCCCGCGACACCACCCACCGTCGCAGCCGCCGGTGGCGCGACGGGTATCACGACTACAACTGCAACGGAAGCCGTGCCGGGGTCAAACAACGAAGCCACATCGACCATTCGCGGCGATGAACTCGCGACGGTCACGCCCACAATCCAGCACGAGGCAGATACCGTACCGGCCGACAAGCCAGCCGAAGAAGCCAAAGAGGACGAGGACCCGGATGCATTCCTGGTCGAGAGCGGCAACATCCTGCTCGATTTCATTACGCTCGATAGCCGTACGGCGTCGCAGTCACCGCGTCGGCGGCAGCTGTAGCCGTTCATTGAAAGCGTGCTGGCAGACCGCTTTTTAGCAACCGCTACACCGCAACCACCACACCTTTCAGCAACGCTACGCCTTTCAGAAACGCTACACCTTTCAGAAACGCTACATGAAGGTGACGAATTCCTCGAACGCCTTTCGCTTGATGTCAGGCACGGTCGCACCAGCCATCGGATACCCGGTCACAAGCAGCAGGAACGGTCGTTCATTTCGAGGCCGGCCGAGGATCTCTCTCAGGAAACCCATCGGACTCGGTGTGTGGGTAAGAGACGCAAGACCGGCGTGATGAAGCGCTGAGATAAGAAGACCTGTCGCAATGCCAACAGACTCAGGCGCGTAGTAGTGCTTGACCTTGCGGCCATCGGCAAGCACACCAAAGCGCTCCTGAAAAATCGCGATGACCCAGGGCGCGGTGGTGAGAAAGGACTTCTCTGCATCCGTACCGAGCGGCGCAAGCGCATCGAGCCAGGCCCTGGGCGCTCGATTCGAATAGAACGCCTGCTCCTCGGCCTCCGCTCGCTCACGGATGGCTTGACGCACCCCCGGGTCCTGTACCGCAACGAATCGCCAGGGCTGCATGTTGGCACCGCTGACTGCGGTCCCGGCCGTTGCCAGACACGCTTCGATGACCTCCCGGGGCACCGGCTCCGGCGAAAATTGTCGAACCGTCCGCCGCCCCGACATCTTCTGCAGATAATCCCTTGACCGTTCAATCATCTCTGCTGCCGGCAGCCGCTGATACGCAGTCCACGGAACGAAACGCGGCACGGGTCAGCCGGCCTCACCGCCGATTAACCCGAGGAGTTCAGCGGTCTTGTCACGCATGAGCGGGATGTCGCCGCGGCTCTCCACATTCAGGCGCACGACCGGCTCCGTATTGGACATCCTGAGATTGAAACGCCATTGTTCGAACTCAACACTCAAACCGTCGACATGCTCAACAGATACCGCGTTGCCACCGTAACGCGCTTCAAGGTCCGCCAGGAGCGCGGGCGCATCGTCTACCACGCGATTGATCTCTCCACTGGCCGGATACCGGGTCATACAGCTTCCCAACAGCTCCGATAACTTGCTGCCTTTTCTGCTCATCAGTTCCACGATCAACAGCCAGGGA
The DNA here is from genome assembly GCA_963693635.1 of Gammaproteobacteria bacterium. Lineage (GTDB taxonomy): Bacteria > Pseudomonadota > Gammaproteobacteria > Pseudomonadales > Azotimanducaceae > CAVOBC01. The sequence continues at coordinate 11,810 of CAVOBC010000046.1, forward strand.
ATCATGCCGCTGTCACAATAGCTGAAGTCACGAAAGTAGTGATGGGCGCTCATTTCTCCGCCGTAGATCGCGTCTTCATTGCGCATGCGCTCCTTGATGAACGCATGACCTGCCTTGGTCTCAACTGCGATGCCACCATTGGCAGCAACCAGTTCCATCGTGTTCCACTTGAGACGTGGATCGTGGACGATTCGAGAGCCAGCGTGGCGCCCAAGAAACGCTTCCGCCAGCAAACCTACGATGTAGTACCCCTCGACGAAGCCGCCTTGATCGTCGAAGAAAAAACACCGGTCGAAGTCGCCGTCGAACGCAATGCCAAGGTCAGCGCCGGATGCACGGATAGCATCACTCGTCGACACACGATTCTCCGGCAGGAGCGGGTTGGGAACACCGTTTGGGAAGTCACCGTCTGGTTCGTGATGCACCCGAACAATCTCAAACGGCAAGTGTTTAGCCAGCGCGTCGACCACGGCGCCGGCGCAGCCGTTGCCCGAGTTGACGACCAACGTCAACGGCTTCAACTGCGCGGCGTCAACGTAAGTAAGCAGGTGTGCAATGTATGCATCCCGGTGATCCAGAGTCGTTAGCGTGCCGCGCCTGCTCGCCTCCGGGAACACACCGCGCTCGGCATTGAAACGGATGTCGACAAGCCCCGAATCCACGCTGATCGGCTTTGACTGCTCGCGCACCATCTTCAGACCGTTGTAGTCCATCGGATTGTGGCTTGCGGTCACGACAATACCGCCATCAGTCTGATAGTAGAATGTCGAGAAGTAGATTTCCTCGGTGCCGCAGATGCCCACGTGCATGACGTCCACGCCAGAGTCGCGTAAGCCCTCCACCAGTGCATCGGTGATCGCAACACTGCTGTTGCGGATATCGTGACCGACAACAACCCGCGACGGCTTCAGAAAAGCCGCGTAGCCGCGGCCAATCCGGTAGGCGATCGTCTCGTTCAACTGGTCGGGAACGCGTCCCCTAACGTCGTAGGCTTTAAAACAGGCAATCTCGATGGCCTCGGTGGTCACGATGCGTCTCTCTCAGGTGTGGCGTTGTGTGGAATGGATCGGAGCGGCAAGCGCGCATTCTAGCAGGCCACCGAAAAGCAGCCCGCTGGACCGACACATGGATTTCAGGTTCGCTTTAACAGGACGCTTTTTTTGCGTTCGCAATGGCGAGCCTTGCTTGACCATGCTCGACCATCAAGAAATCAAGAGATCAAAAGCGCGACATCAAGGCAATCTTTGCAGTCTGCTCTGTCAGGGGCGGGCCATGGAGAACACCCGGCAACAGACAGCGAGATACGACACGCCTCACTCGACTGTCACCGCTGCAACCGAAACTCCCGGAGGTTAGTGCCAAGCGGCACATCCGTCTTCAACCGCACCAGTCGAGTCGCGAGCATTGCCTCGGCCGCACCCTCGCGGACACGGACCGCATCGCTGTCTCCACTCGAAAGGATAGAGGCCAGATCACCATAGCGCTCGAGCAGCAGCGCCGCACGCTTGGGGCCGATGCCGCGGACACCCCAAATGTTATTGCTGCTATCGCCGGTCAACGACCAGAAGTCGACCAGCGCCGCAACGGCAACGCCATGCTTGTCCTGCACATCGGAGGCCGTTACCTCGCCGCGCCGAAAGTGATCAAAAACACGAACACGGTCACTGAGGAGCTGCTGGAAAGTTCGATCTGTCGACAGGATGCGTGCCTCGCCGGCATCAGCGATTGCTACCGCAACCGTCGCAATGATGTCGTCTGCTTCGAACCCCGGTGCGAACAGGCTTCTGACCCCGAGGTCGAGGAACCTGTCTTCGAACGCAGGCAGCGCCTCGGTGAGCGCCGCAGGGGCTGGCGTCCGGCCCGCCTTGTACTCGGGATAAATCGTATGCCTGAAGGTGGGAACGGACCGGTCCATGACACAAATCGCATGCGTGGGGTCATGCTCAGCAAGCGCTCGTTTGACCGAGTTGACGCAAGCGACCATGACATCCTCGATCGGGCGTGCATCCGCCTCAAAGATGCGACGGATCAGATTGAGCCCGTCAATCAGGAGTACTCGCACAGTCAGACGCCGTTACCTGGACCCTGAAGAAGTGCGCGCTTGCACTTGTTCAGGGTCGGCGTGAGCCGCGCGAACCAGATCAACGACAGAGGCCGTCGATTTGCATATTCACTGCTCGCAAAGGCGAACGTGAACAGCATGGCTCTGCGAGCAAACCTCAACGCCCTGTTTCGGGCCGGCAGCCGACTTCCCGGCAACCGCTAGAAACCCGCCGCGGATCCGTCATTGCGCGGGTCCTTCATGCCCTGCATCTGGCCATCGACCACGTGGATTGAGTTGGCGTCGCTGAACCCGCGCCAACTGCTGCGCTCCCTGAACGATCGGTAACCCCGTTCGTTCAGAACTTTAATGGTCTCCGGTGAGAAAGCGTAAGACTCGTGACTGATGTTGTCCGGCTTCCATTGGTGGTGGAAACGGGGCACCGACACCGCATTATCGATCCCCATGCCATGGTCAATGACGTTCACCAGCACCTGAAACGTTGTCGTAATAATGGTCGAACCGCCCGGTGAACCCGTTACCAAAACGGGCTCGCCATCTCGCACCACCAGCGTCGGCGACATGGAACTCAACATCCGCTTGTCCGGCGCGATTGCGTTCGCCTCACGTCCAAGCAACTGATACTGATTTGGGGTATTCGGCTTTATCGAGAAGTCATTCATCTCGTTGTTGAGCAGAAATCCCGCACCTTCTACAACAATCTTGTTGCCATAGCCGCTATTGATCGTGGTCGTCAGCGCTACCATCATGCCGGTTTTGTCCATGACCGAAAAATGGGTCGTCTCCAGACTCTCTGCCGGCGCTGCAGGCCCGGCACCAATCTCATCGCTCACGCTCGCTTGCGCCGGGTCAAAGTCGGCAAACCTGAGCCTGGCATACGCCTTGGACGTCAGCGTCGCAAGCGGCACGTCGTAGAAGTCAGGGTCCCCAAGATGCTGGGAGCGGTCCGCGTATGCGCGCCGCTCCGCTTCGACCATCAATTGCACGGCATCGGCACTGCCGTAGCCCATCGCCTTAACATCATAGGGTTCGATCATGTTGAGCATTTGTACAATCATTGCGCCGCCCGACGACGGCGGGCCCATTCCGTAAATGGTGTAGCCACGGTAGTTGCCAACGACCGGATCCCGCCATACGGACGCGTAGCTCACGAGATCGGCATGGTTAACCACGCCACCTCCCCGTTTCATCTCCGCCACAATCTTGTCCGCGACCGGACCTTTGTAAAACCCATCCCTGCCATCCCGGGCGATGCGCGTCAGCGTACGGGCGAGATCCGGCTGTCGCCAGGTGTCACCGGCTTTGTAGGGCTTGCCGTCTTTCGAGAATTTAGCCACAGACGCAGGATGATCTTTCATGCGCGGCAGGACGCCTTCAAACTGCCGGGCGAGCCCCGGCGTCAGCGCGAACCCCCGCCGCGCATGGCGTAAGGCCGGCGCCATGACCTCGCGGCGCGAACGCGTGCCATAGGTTTCAAGCAGCAACAGCAAGCCGTCAACCGAGCCCGGTACGCCGGCCGCCTGATGGCTGCTCGTCGACAGACCAGGAATAACGTTGCCGTCGCCGTCCAGATACATATCACGAGAGGCCGCAGCAGGCGCCCGCTCCCGGTGGTCCAGGGTCACCACCTTGCCATCGGCGAGCCGCACAACCGCGAAGCCGCCGCCGCCAATGTTCCCCGCAGAAGGGTATGTGACAGCCAGCGTGAAGGCCGTGGCAACGGCCCCGTCGATGGCATTGCCGCCCTCGCGCATGACCTTGAGTCCTGCCTCGGAGGCAAGCGACGACCGCGAGACCACCATCGCATTGGTGCCATACACGGGTTCGGGTGCAGCGGCGGACGCGACGACCGGAATCAGCGCGGCCGCGACCAGTGAAGCGATGAACGAAAAAGCCAACACGACAAAATTCGCACCCGGGGCTGACTCCTGCCATCTCTCAGACACGGGTGGGGTTGCTCCACGTTGCATTGAGTTTCCTCTGGTTTTTTGGGGGAGGGGGTTTGCGGGCTGCTGGTTCATCTGTCTCCTACAGGCTGTACCACGATAGGGGCGTGCAGCCGGTCCGGACGGACCATCCAGCATAGCCGCTGACAGGTCGGCCTGTCAGCAGGCCCTTCATGGAACTCTGTCAGCAGACCCTTCATGGAACTAAAGCAATATGCTGCGTGTTCCCTGCGCGACAGCGCGGTAATCCGGCACCGTGAGATGCTGTTAGCCGACGAGTATCTCGCGCCCTCTCGATCATGACCTGCGAAACCCGGTTTGAGGTCGAAGGGGCGCAGTCGCTATCATCGCACCATGGCTGAAGCACCACTCGAACTTTCACGGAAAGAAGCCCGACGGCTGTTCCTTAACCAACAGGGTCTGCTGCGTCCGGCATCGTTCGGACGCGGGGCAGACGCAGTGGTGCGAGCGATCGAGCAGATCGGGTGGGTGCAGATAGACACGTTATCGGTCGTCGAGCGAGCGCACCATCACATCCTGGCAAGTCGCATACCCGGCTACCGTGCCGAATGGCTCGAAGACGTCCAGCAAGCGGGCGAGTCCCGCCAGGTCTTCGAGTACTGGTCACACGCCGCGGCATACCTGCCGTTTCGCGACTATCGCTACTACCGCTACGTCATGGCCAGCCAACTGAAGCGCCAACGGAAGGTGAATGCCAAACAGGCAGCCGAGGTCAGGCAACGCCTTCTGGCCGAGGGCCCGTTGCAGGTTCGCGACTTCGAAACTCCCCGCAATCGCAAGGCGCAGGGCTGGTGGGACTGGTCCCCGGCAAAGGTCACGCTCGAACTGATGTTCTACATGGGTGACCTGACGGTTGTCGGTCGCAAGGGCTTCCAGAAAATCTACGATCTGACTGAACACGCGCTTCCCGCCGGGCAGTCTCTCGAGCCACCAGACGCTGACGAATGGGCCCAATTTCACACAACCATGATGATTCGAGGCCTTGGCTTTGCGACGCCACAGGAAATCACCTACATGCGGACCGGGACGCGCAAGCAACTACCCGCTGCGGTGTACAACCGCATTCCCCTGCTCGCCGAGGAGATGCGTGCCGCCGGACAACTGCGCGCCATCGATGTCGCGGGCACACGCTACTTTGGCCTTCCGGGGGACCCGGAGATTCCGCGTCCAGGGCGGCGACGGGTGACCTTCCTATCCCCTTTCGACAACCTCGTCATCAATCGCAAAAGGCTCCAGAGCGTCTTCGATTTCAACTACACACTCGAATGCTACGTGCCCGCGGCCAAACGCGCATTCGGCTACTTCGCGCTACCGATTCTGTTCGGTGATGCGCTGATCGGGCGCATGGACTGCAAGGCCGAGCGCAAGGATCGACACCTCGCTGTGCACCGCATCTCACTTGAGAACGCCAACCTGCCACGCAGCGACCCTCAACTTCTGCCCGCGCTCGCGCGTGGCCTGACGCAGTTCGCCGCCGCCAACGCCTGCGACACGATCGCGGTGGCGGCAGCAGAGCCCGCGTCGCTGCGCCGCGAACTCGCGCGCGCGCTCGCGTCGAACTGATCGGCGGCGCTTACATCGACGACGCATATATTGGCTGGTTCCTGTCCCAGAACTACGTTCTGGGGCGGGCACTCGCGTGCGGTGCAGGGATGCACCGCCATTTTCTGCAAGCCTCTTTTCTGCAAGATCATGCGAGGTTTGCTTGCAAGCCGACTCCCAGGAATTGTCCGGATGACAATTTTGGGACAGGAACTTGCTGACGTCGTTGCCGCCGGCAATGTCCGTTAATTTGCGAACCGGTGACGGTCGCCATCACCGACCTTTCCGGGGGGGTCAAGTTTGATAGACTTGCCGCCTTGCTAATCCTTACGAGTGAGTCTTCATGGCCTACAACAAACCAATTCCACGGCCAAGCCCGTTAACCCAACCTTTCTGGGATGGCACACGAGAGGGCAAACTGATGCTGCCGCGATGTCGCGAATGCTCTCGGGTGCACTGGTATCCGCGGTACATTTGTCCCACCTGCCATTCCACTGACATCGAGTGGATGGAAGGCAGCGGCAAAGGCACGCTTTACACCTACGCGGTGCAAAATCGTGCATTTGGTGGCTGGGCGGAAGATGCGCCCTTCGTCACCGCTTATATTGACCTCGCCGAGGGCGACCGCATGGTCACCGTCCTGCGCGGCGTTGATCCGAACAAACCGGAAGAGATTGAGATCGGTTGTGCCGTGACGGTCGAATTCGAAGAAGCCAGCGAGGATATTCACATTCCCTTCTGGCGCGTAGCAGGGAGCGAATCATGAGCGGTATCTCACGCGCAGCAGCCATCGTCGGAGCAGCAGAAGCCAACGAGATTGGCTATCCGGAAGAACCCAAGACCTCGCTTCAACTGCACATCGAAGCGATCAAAAACGTCTCCGACCAGACCGGCATTCCCATTAGCGACATCGAGGGAATCTTCTCTGCGGGATGGTCGTCTGAACTCGCCGAGCATTTGGGGCTCCATCCCAAGTACATAGACACCACTTCCGTCGGCGGCTGCTCCTTCGAGATGCATGTCCACCATGCGCTTGCAGCCATCCACGCCGGCATCATCGACATTGCAGTCGTCAGCCACGGAGAAAACGGCTGGTCACGTCGTCGCATCGGCGCGGGCGGCGGCGGTAACTACTCCGGCGGCGGCGCTGGCTCACCGGCCACCGAGATGTCGATGTCGTACGGCCTCTCCGGTGCCCCATCCAATTACTCACACGCCATGGTTCGGCACAATCATCGCTTCGGCACAACGCCAGAGGACTTCGCACACGTCGCGGTTGTTACTCGCGAGTGGGCTGGCCTGAACCCACGAGCCGTGATGCACTCAGCCGATACCCACGAATTTGGCGGTCCGATAACGGTGGAGGCCGTGCAGAACGCGCGCCTCATCTCCTGGCCGCTGACTCTGCTGCACGTATGTCTGGTCACCGACCATGGTGGCGCGGTCATCGTGGCACGACCCGAGATTGCTCGCAGCTTGCGGACGAACCCGGTGTGGATCGCCGGAGCCGCGGAGAACATGAGCCACTCCAATATCATGGAGATGGAAGACTTCACATCGACCTCCGCGTTTGCGTCGTCTAAGACCGCCTATGAGATGGCCGGCCTCGGGCCGAAAGACATGGAAATGGCCATGATCTACGACTCGTTCACCGTCACAGCCGCCATGACCGCCGAAATGCTCGGACTCGCACCCCGCGGTGAGGGCTACAAGTTGTGGAAGAACGGCGACGCTGCACCCGGCGGGCGATTCCCGATCAACACCAACGGCGGTGGTCTGTCATTCAACCATTCGGGCATGTATGGCATGCAGTTGCTGGTTGAGTCCTACCGACAACTGTCAGGTACCGCAGAGGACGGCATCAACGGCATCAAGGGCAAACAGACGAATGCCCGGACGTGCATCGTCAACGGTACGGGTGGCAGTCTGTCGACGACAGGCACGCTGGTGCTGGTTGCCGACTAATCGCGAAACGCCCTGATC